>JBBRZR010000166.1:0-9649 GCA_038236495.1 Burkholderiales bacterium | reverse complement strand
CCTGGCCGAATGTGCGGCACGCGACTTCGGCGCCCAGGTCACCGGAGTCACGCTGTCGGCCGAGCAACTGGCGTTTGGCCAGGACCGGCTGGCCCGCGCCGGCCTGGCGACGCAGGCCGACCTGCGCTTCCAGGATTACCGGGACATTGCCGATGGGCCGTTCGACGCCATCGTCTCTATCGAGATGTTCGAGGCGGTGGGCCGCGAGTACTGGGGCAGCTACTTCAAGACGCTGTTCGAGCAACTCAAGCCGGGCGGCCGGGCCTGCGTGCAGTCGATCACCATTGCCGACGACCTGTTCGAGCGCTATGTCGCCGGTACCGACTTCATCCAGCAGTACATCTTCCCGGGCGGGCTGTTGCCTTGCCCACAGGCCTTTCGCGCCGAGGCAGTCAAGGCCGGGCTGGTGGTCGAGAACGAACTGGCCTTCGGCCTGGACTACGCCGAGACGCTGCGGCGCTGGCGCCAGGACTTCTTGCACCAGGACGCGCAGGTGCGCGGCCTGGGGTTCGATACCCGCTTCATGCGCACCTGGGAGTTCTACCTGGCTTATTGCGAGGCGGCATTTGCCGCCGGCAGCACCGACGTCATGCAGTTCACGCTGCGGCGGCCGGGGTGACCGTGCAACCCCGGCGCCAGCTGTTGCGCACCGCGGCGGTGCTGGCGGCTTGGCCGTTGCGCCTGGCCGCACCGGGGCCGGTGGTCGTGGTGGCGGGATCGGCCGCCGCGGCTGCCCACGCAGCGGCTGATGCCGAGCTTGACGGGTCGGCCAAGCCACCCCCTGAGTTGGTCGCCGACCTGCCCGGCGCACGCTGGCGGGGCACTGGCGTGATGCGTTTTTTCGGCCTGCACATCTACGACCTTCGGTTGTGGAGCCCGGCACCGCTGGTGGGTGATGGTGCCAGCCAGCCGCTGGCTTTGGAGCTGGTCTATGCCCGCAAGCTGGCGGGCGAGAAGATAGCCAGCCGGTCGCTGGACGAAATGCGCCGCATCGGTCCGTTCAGCGAGGTTCAGGGTGCATCCTGGCTGACCGCCATGACCCAGTTGTTTCCGGATGTGCAGGCTGGCGATCGCCTCACCGGCGTACAGAGCCCGGATCAAGCCGCACGCTTCTTCTTCAACGGCCAGCGTCGCGGTGAGGTGCTGGACGCTGATTTCGCACGCCTGTTTTTTGGCATCTGGCTGTCGCCGCGCACCTCGGAGCCCAAGCTGCGCGCCCAATTGCTGGGCGCCGCGCGGTGAGCTTTCAGGCCCTGCCGGCCGACCAGGCCCGGCCGGCCGCCAAGCCGGCGACACTGCCTTGGCAGGCCGGCCTGCGCTACGGCGCGCTGGGCGCACCGCTGGCGTTTGCTGCGCTGCCCTTGTACGTGCTGTTGCCCAACCACTACGCCGGGCATTTGGGTGTGCCGTTGGCCGCGCTGGGGCTGGTGCTGCTGGGCACCCGGGCGCTGGACGCGGTGGTCGATCCCTGGCTGGGCCGTTGGGTCGATCGCGGCCTGGCGCTGCCGCGACACCGTGTGCTGGCCGCCGCCTGGGTCGCCGCGCTGGTGATGGCGCTGGGCTTCGTCGCGCTGTTTTTTCCGCCGGCGGGCTCGGCCAATGCGCTGCTGGCCTGGTGTGCGGGGGCGCTGGTCGTCACTTGCCTCGGTTACAGCGCGCTGGGCGTGCTGCACCAGGCTTGGGGCGCCCGCCTGGGCGGTGGCGCAGCCGCCCAGGCCCGCATCGTCAGCTGGCGTGAGGGCATGGCCCTGGCCGGCGTGCTGGGCGCCAGCATCCTGCCGGCACTGGCCGGCATCCCGGTGATGGTCGCCACCTGCCTGGTGTTGCTGGTGCTGGGGCTGTGGGCACTGGGTCAGGCGCCATTCCAGAGCCGAACCGTGCCGCCGGATGCCCAACCCGGCCCTGCGGCCGATGCGGCGGCCGATGCGGCAGGCGATGCCGCATCCTGGGCCTTGCCCTGGCGCGGGTCGGCGTTTCGCCGGTTGATGGCGGTGTTTGTGCTCAACGGTGTGGCCAGCGCGATCCCGGCCACGCTGGTGCTGTTTTTCATCCGCGACCGGCTGCAGGCGCCGGCCTGGGAGCCGCTGTTCCTGGGCAGCTACTTTGCGGCCGGTGCGCTGTCCATGCCGCTGTGGGTGCGCGCGGTCGCCCGCTTCGGCCTGCTGCGCTGCTGGCTGGCGGGCATGGGTCTGGCGGTGGCGGCGTTTGTCTGGGCCGCCCGGCTGGGTGCGGGCGACAGCGTCGCTTTCATCGTCATCTGCCTGTGCAGCGGCGCGGCACTGGGCGCGGACCTGGTGATCCCGGGCGCGCTGCTGACCAGCGTGGTCCAACGGGCCGGCCATGCGCTGCGCTTCGAGGGCAGCTACTTCGGCTGGTGGACCTGCGCCAACAAGCTCAACCTCGCGCTGGCGGCCGGTTTGTCGCTGCCCGCGCTGCAGGCGCTGGGCTATGCCCCCGGATCCACCAGCGAGCCCGCGCTGAGCGCGCTGGCGCTGGTCTACGCCGCGCTGCCCTGCGCACTCAAGCTGGCCGCCGCCGGCCTGCTCTGGACTTACCGACATCACCTGGACCGCCCATGACCACAAACACCCGCGCACCGCTCCGATCCGGCCTGCGCCGCCTGGCCGGCAGAGCCGCCCTGACGCTGGCCTCGGCATTTGCGTTGGCCGCACCGGTAGTGCTGACGGGCTGCGCCGGCCCGGCACCGGCCGACTACGCCAGCCAGACCCCGCTGCTGGACCTGCGCCAGTACTTCAACGGCAAGCTGCTGGCGCACGGCATCGTCACCGACCGCAGCGGCAAAGTGATGCAGCGCTTCACCGTGCAGATCACCGGCACCTGGCAGGGCGATGAGGGCACGCTGGACGAGCAGTTCAGCTACTCGGACGGCCGCCGCGAGCAGCGCATCTGGAAGCTCACCCGCCAGGCCGACGGCCGCTATACCGGCCGCGCCGCCGATGTGCTGGGCGAGGCCCGCGGCCAGGCGGCAGGCAACGCGCTGAACTGGCGCTACACGCTGCTGCTGCCGGTGGATGGCCGCACCTGGGAGATCGAGTTCGACGACTGGATGTTCCTGGTCGACGACCAGGTCATGCTCAACCGCGCGGTGATGAGCAAGTTCGGCATCCGCCTGGGCGAGGTGCTGCTGTCGTTCCAGCGCCTGCCGGGCTGATCTACCTACTGCCATGTCGCCTGTCCCGGCCGCTTTGCGGCCCTATACCCTCAACCCGTTCCTCGGCCACCGAGATTTGCCGCCATGTCCCTGAACCCCCGTATATCCGACTGGCACGGCCAGCATGTCTGGTTGGTGGGCGCGTCCACCGGCATCGGCCGGGCCACCGCCAGCCGCCTGCATGCGCTGGGTGCGCAGGTCACCGTGTCGGCCCGCAGCGCGCCCGCACTGGCGTCGTTTGTCGCCGAACATGCCGGCGCGCAGGCGCTGGCCCTGGACGCCACCGATGCCGACGCGGTGGCCGCTGCCGCCCACACCCTGCAACAGCGCCACGGTCAGATCAACCTGGCGATGTACTGCGCCGGCCACTACAACCCGATGCAGGCCAGCAACTTCGACCTGGCCGACGCCGTGCGCCACCAGCAGATCAACTATGTGGGTGCACTCAACCTGCTGGCTGCCGTGCTGCCGATGCTGCTGGCGCAGGCCGATGCCGGCCAGCCGGCCAACCTGAGCCTGGTGGCCAGCGTGGCCGGCTACCGCGGCCTGCCCAACGCCCTGGCCTACGGGCCGACCAAGGCCGCGCTGATCAACCTGGCCGAGGTGCTGTTTCTCGACCTGGCGCCACGCGGTGTGGGCATCTCGCTGATCAACCCGGGTTTTGTCGAGACCCCGTTGACCGCGCAGAACCACTTCCACATGCCGGCGCTGATCACACCCGACGAGGCGGCCACCGCCATCGTGCAGGGCTGGGCTGCGGGCGAGTTCGAGATCCATTTCCCCAAGCGCTTCACCCGGTTCCTCAAAGCCTTGCGGGCGCTGCCCGATGCGCTCTACTTCGGCGCCATACGCCGGGCGGTGCGTGTCTGAGGCCGCCGGCCCCGGCCCGGCCCGGCCCTTGTCGGCTGACCCGCGGGTGCAGCGGGTGGTGGGCCTGTACCAGGGCCTGAGCCCGGGCGACCTGCCGCAGCTGGGCCGGGTCTACAGCGAGCAGGCCACCTTCAAGGACCCGTTCAACACGGTCCAGGGCCTGCCGGCCATCGCTGCCATCTTCAGCCACATGTTTGCCACGCTGGACGCGCCACGCTTTGCCGTGATCGATGCTGTGGCCGCAGGCGACGACGCATTTCTGACCTGGGATTTCAGTTTCTGCAGCCGCGGCACCGGTGCGCAGCTGCTGTGCATCCACGGCGCCAGCCATCTGCGTTTTGGCCCCGACGGCCGGGTGCAAATGCACCGTGACTACTGGGATGCGGCCGAGGAGTTGTACGAAAAGTTGCCAGTCATCGGCGCGCTGATGCGCTGGCTGAAGCGCCGGGCCAGCCGCTGACGGGGCTGTGCCACCCGCGCCAGAATCAGTTCTGGCCTTCGGTCAGCGTATCGAGCTGGAAGTTGCCACCCTTGTGCACCAGCCAGATATCGACGTAAGTGGCCTTGCCAAGCTTGGCCGGTACCGGAAACGGCCCGGCCTTGCGGATCATCTGCACGATCCACGGCCCGACCTCGGCTGCGCCGGGGGGCCGACGCAGCCGCACATCGGTCACCGTGCCGTCGGCCTCGACGTCGGTCTCGACAATGGCCACCCCGTACAGCAGCGGCGGCATGCGGCCTTTGTAAATCCGCATCGGGTAGGTGACATACAGATGCTTGGCGGCGTCGCGCTTGTAGGTCAGCTCGGTATCGGCATCGCTGGACTGCGGCGTGGCGGCCAGCGGTGACGGCACCATCGCAAACTGCGCATGCGCGGGGCCTGAAGCCATCCAGGTCGCCAGGCACAAAGCCGGGCCAACGGACCACCGGAACACACGGGACAGAGAGGGCATGGTGATCGAAGTTGATGGCAAACCCAGGTACGGGCGCACGTACAGACGCATGTGAAGGCGCACGTAAAGCGCGCGCAACAAGCCTCAGGCTAGCACACGCCCGGCGTTCAAGGCATCCTCACGACGCACGACTGTTGTTTCAAGAGACTTCTGTCGCGACCCGCGACCCGGCTCAACGCAACCAGCCCTTGCGGCGGAAGTAGATGAACGGCGCCGCCACCGACGCCACCATCAGCGCCAGCGCGAAAGGGTAGCCCCAGGGCTGGTCAAGCTCCGGCATGCCCTTGAAGTTCATGCCGTAGATGCTGGCGATCAAGGTCGGCGGCAGCAACGCGACGCTGGCCACCGAGAAAATCTTGATCACCTTGTTCTGGTTGATGTTGATGAAGCCGACCGTGGCGTCCATCAGGAAGTTGATCTTGTCGAACACAAACGCGGTGTGCGAGTCGAGCGAGTCGATGTCGCGCAGGATCTGGCGCGCCTCCTCGAACTGCTCGGCATTGAGCATGCGGCTGCGCATCATGAAGCTCACCGCACGCCGGGTGTCCATCACATTGCGGCGGATGCGGCCGTTCAGGTCTTCCTCCTTGGCAATTGCGCCCAGCGCAGCGCCCGCGGCCTGGTCGTCGACGTCCTGCTTGAGCACCCGGGCGCTGACTTTTTCGAGGCTGTCGTAGATGCCTTCCAGCGCATCGGCCGAATACTCGGCGTCGGCGTCGTAGAGCTTGAGCAGCACGTCCTTGGCGTCGCCGATCAGCGCGGGCACCCTGCGCGCGCGCAGCCGCAGCAGACGGAACACCGGCAGGTCCTCGCCGTGCACCGAAAACAGCACATTGTCCTTGAGGATGAACGCCACCCGCACGTTGCGCGGTGTCACGTCGTCGTCGATCAGGAAGTCGGACCGGATGTGCAGCTCGCCGTTGTCCTCTTCGTAGAAGCGGGCCGACTCTTCGAGGTCGTCATCGACGATGTTGTCGGGGATCGTCAGCCCGAAGTGGGTTGCGATCCAACCCTTTTCGATCGCCATCGGCGACTCGAGATCGACCCATACCGGCTGCACACCGGTCAGCATGTCGGGGCTGGCGATCTCCTGCTGCACCAGCCGGCCTTGGGCCAGCGTGAACACATTGAGCATCCGTTTCTCCGGCGCGCTGTTGTTTGCGCGCTTGTCCAGCGCTTTGCGGCGGCCCGTGACGGGTGGCCGGCGATGGTGTCCAAGGGGGGAACTGCAGACCGCCTCACCCCAGAACTCGCCTGGAGCGGACGGTCACCGAGGGTGACTGGCGTCCAAAACGCTGCTCCGTTGAGAAGATGCAGGAATTATGTCATCGCCACTGAAGGCCTTTGTGCCGGCCCGAGCTGCGCCGGCGCGGCCGCCTGGGCACCTCGGTCCGGACCGAACTCAGACGTCCGGCATCAGCCGTTCTATCGTCTCGATCAGTTGCAGCGGGCTGAAGGGTTTGATCAGGTAGTCGTCAGCGCCGGCTTGCTGGCCGGCGTCGCGGTCCTTGACCTGGCCGCGCGCGGTCAGCAACACCACCCGGGTGCCCTGCAGCGTCGGGTTGGCGCGCACCTGGGCACAGACCTGCAAGCCATCCAGTTCACCCGGCATCATCACGTCGAGCAGCATCAGATCGGGCACGACCTCGGCCGCCTTGCGCAAGCCCTCGACACCATTGGCCGCCTCAAAGATCTCGTAAGGCTCGAATTCGAGCGTCATCCGGATCAATTTGCGGATATCGGCCTGGTCTTCGACGATCAATACACGTTTCATGGCGGGGGCCCGATGGGCTGGCTGGCAAACGTTCGCTCAGCGGCCCGCTGGGGCCGCACAAGGGCGGCAAGCGCCCGCCTACCGACTTTTGGCAGGCAGACTCGCGACCATTGTCGACGCGGCCCTCGGTCAAGGTCGGCGACGAATGCGTGAGGCTTTACACGCCCGGCGTTGCCGCCATTCCGTCGATGCGGGCCCGCACCAGGGTTTCGAGGTCGTCGAACGGGACGGGCTTGTGGAACACCCGCACGCCATCCGGCAACCCGCCCCGGCTTTCGATCTCCTCCGGCGACAACGCCGTCACGACAACGATCTCCATGCCATCGAACGCCGGGCGGACACCGCGCAGCGACGCGATCATCTTGAACCCGTCCATGCCAGGCATGTTGAGGTCGGTCACCAGCAGATCCGGGCAGTGCTGGCCCATCAGCAACAGCGCCTCGAAGCCATTGCTGGCCGAGGTCAGGGTCAGCGGCAGGTCCCAGCCGCCGATCACCAGCGAGAACAGGCGCAGCAGTTCGGGCTCGTCCTCAACGACCATGACCTGCAATCGCCCATCGATCGCAGGCGTTGGCAACGCGGGCAGCGCCGGCATGGGCAAGGTGCCCGACAACGCCATCGTGCGCTCGTTGATCAGGCGCTCGACGGCCAGCCGCGATATCCGCCGGTGCCCGCCGGCTGTCTTCCAGGCCGGTAAAACCCCACCTTCGACCCAGAGTTGTACCGTGCGCAGCGCGACGCCCAAGCGTTCCGCGGCCTCTCGGGTCGACAAGACATCGTCATTGGTTGCGCTTTTTCTCATTCTGATGCCAGCTCTAGCGCCCTGTTGAGTGGCGCACCACCCGCCAGCCGGCAGGCGCGCCACGTTGTTGCTTCACCGCTTCTCGGTGCACCTGAATCTGTCACCGATACAACCCAATCCGGAAGCTTTTTGCACTTTAACGGGTTTGAAGCGCGACTTCGGGGCTACCCCTGGGACTCCGGCCGCTGTCGCGTGACAGGTTGTTACCGTCCCATCCGTCCCTTTGGGGATGCGGCGGTCCCGGGTTGCCGGCGCGTCAACTGGCCGGGTTGTGCGGCAGACACTTGTCACAGCCCCAAAAACAGGAGCACACTGAGATCGGACGGGTGACCTCCCGCCAGTGGCGGTACCGACCATTGTTTCTCGTCCCGTTTCCGAAAAACCCCATTGAAAGGATGCTCTGATGAACCTGACGATCAGCGGACACCATCTGGACGTGACACCCGCCCTCCGTGAGTACGTGCTCACCAAACTGGACCGGGTGACCCGGCACTTTGATCAGGTGGTCGATATCAATGTGCTGCTGACGGTGGAGAAGCTCAAGGAGAAGGAGCGACGGCAAAAAGCCGAAGTGACGCTCCATGTCAAGGGCAAGGACATTTTTGTCGAACAGTCTCACGAGGATCTCTATGCGGCAATCGACCAGTTGATGGACAAGCTGGACCGCCAGGTCTGCAAACACAAGGACAAGCTGCAGGACCACCACCACCCGGCAGCCAAGCGACTGGACGCTGACGTGGTCTGAAAACAGGCTGCACACCCATGACGGCTCCTGCGGGGGCCGTTTTTGCGCCGGGACGCATGGAGTGCGGCGCCGTGACAACATCCCGCAGATGGGGGTGGCGTCCACATTGCAGTGCAGCAATGCGTTTCTATAATCATTTTCTTGTCACAGGTCCTGTGACCGTGCCAGCAGTCAGCGGCGCTGTCGCCGGGGAACGCCATGAACCGTCTCGCCGTCATCCTGCCCGTCGCCAATGTCTTGGTAGACGTGGAGGCCACCAGCAAAAAGCGCGCTTTTGAGCACGCTGGCATGCTGTTTGAAAACCACCACGCCATTGCCCGCGCTACCGTGACGGACAACCTGTTCGCGCGAGAACGTCTGGGGTCGACCGGGCTGGGGCACGGCGTGGCGATCCCGCACGGTCGCATCAAAGGCTTGAAAAACCCGCTGGCAGCGGTCATCCGGGTGGCGCAGGCCATCCCGTTCGACGCGCCGGACGACGAGCCCGTCGGGCTGCTGATCTTCCTGCTGGTGCCCGAGGCGGCAACGCAGCGGCATCTGGAGATCCTGTCCGAGATCGCCGAAATGTTGTCCGACCGCGATCTGCGCGAGCGCATGAAAGCGGCGGCGGACGCTGCCGCGCTGCACAAACTGATCGCCGACTGGGCGCCTTTGAAGTCGGTGGCGTGAGCGCCGCCCCTGCGCGCCGCGGCGGCGGTGCACGCCCAAGATGAAACCCACCTCAATCAGTGCCGAAGCGCTGTTTGAAGCCCAGCGCGAGTTGCTGCACTGGGAATGGATCGCCGGTCACGCCCACCCTGAGCGGCGTTTCGACGAGGCCGCGGTGCGCGACGCGCAATCCGCCGCCGACCTGGTCGGCTACCTGAACTACATCCATCCGTACCGGGTGCAGATCGTCGGCCGGCGCGAGGTGGCTTACCTGTCGCACTCGTCCCCGGAGGACCAGGAGCGCCGCATATCCCGCATCGTGACGCTGGAGCCGCCGGTGCTGATCGCCGCCGATGGCGTGACGCCGCCCGACCGGCTGGTGGCGATGTGCGACCGGGCCGAGATCCCATTGTTTGTCACGACCGAATCCGCCGGCCAGGTGATCGACATCGTGCGCGCCTACCTGGCGCAGCTGTTTGCCGAGCGCACCACCCGCCACGGCGTGTTTATGGACATCCTGGGCCTGGGCGTGCTGTTGACCGGCGAATCGGGCCTGGGCAAGAGCGAGTTAGGGCTGGAGCTGATCTCGCGCGGCCACGGCCTGGTGGCCGACGATGCGGTGGACCTGTACAAGATCTCGCAAAGCGCGTTGGAGGGCCGTTGTCCGGCCCTGCTGCTGAACTTG
>JBBRZR010000165.1:0-9655 GCA_038236495.1 Burkholderiales bacterium | reverse complement strand
CCGGCTCCGTGACTGTCCTCCGACGCCGTCCTGCCGGACGACGTCTCCCCCTTTATGTCACTGCGCCGGTCACCCAACGCCCTTGGCCGCCGCCACCGTTGCCGCGTGCGTTGGCTGGAAAACTCAGCAGACACCACTGGCTGAGTAGCGCCGTGTCGGGCTGGCGTGTCCCGCGCAGGTAAAGAAGGGAGGGCCGGTGCTTTTCCGGCCCGGAATGACACGGAGCGGGGCACGCCAGCCCGGCGCGGTGCGGTCGCACCTCACCCACGACCGGCAAGTCTCAGGCGCAAAAATCAAAGTCGGCAACGAGCCGATTGCCGCACACGGAGAGCAACCGGCACCGCAACCCAAGAAGCTGTTGCCGCGCCAGTCAGCGCTTCAAGAACCCGCTGAGCAGCCCGCCCAATGATGCGCTGATGTCGCCGGCACCCCCGGCGCCGTCGTCGGTCGGCAACTCGCCGCCCGGGGTCAGGTGGTCCACCACCTGCGGCAGCATGTGGGCCAGTTGGCCCATCAGGTCGTCTTGCGACATGCCCGCTTGCTGGGCCATCGCGCTGACCCGGTCACCGCCCAGCGCCGAGTGCAACTGGTCGGCTGAAATCGGTTGGTTCTGTCCGGTAGAGACCCAGGACTGCACCGCCTCGCCCAGCCCGCCTTGCTGCAGTTGCTGCAGCAGCCCACCCAAACCGCCCAGGCCGCCCGCCACACCGCCCCGGCCGCCCATCAGGCTGCCCAGCACCTGCATCAGCACCGCACTGCCAGCGCCCTGCGCGCCTTGGCCACCCCCGGTGAGCGCGCCCATGGCACTGCCCAAAACAGAATCCAGCAAACCCATGATCAAGCCCTCCGGCGTTGCAAAGCGGCCATGCTATCGCCACCACGTGGCAACCGGGTGGCCGCTGCGTCAGGCCAGCGCCGGCACGCGCCGCAATCGCGCCAGCCAGACCAGCGCGGCCGCCAGCAAGCCGATCGGCAGCAGGGTGCCCAGGTTCATCGCCGTCCAGCCGCCGGTGGTGACCAGTGCGCCGGATGAAAACGAGGTGATCGTCATGGTGGCGTAGACGCAAAAATCCAGCGCGGCCTGGGCCCGGGTTTTCTCCTCGGGCCGCCAGGTCTCGGTGGCCAGTGTGCTGCCACCGATGTAGAGAAAGTTCCAGCCGACGCCCAGCACCATCAGCGCGCCCAGGAAGTGCATCACGTCCGTGCCGCCCAGCGCAAACAGCACGCAGGCGATGTTAAGCACCAGCCCGATCGTCATGATGGGCAGCACGCCGAAGCGCTTGATCAGCTTGCCAGTGAAAAAGCTGGGCACGTACATGCCCAGTACGTGCCATTCCAGCACCAAGGCTGCCGCTGAAAACGGATGGCCGCACTGCGCCATCGCGATGGGCGTGGCGGCCATCAGCAGGTTCATCACGCCGTAGCCGATGGCGCAGCCGGCGGCAGCGATGATGAACACCGGCTGGCGCATGATCTGGGACAGCGGCCGGCCTTGCATGCCGGTGCTGCCCTGACCCGCCAGGGGCGGAAACGGAATCAGCGACATCAGCCCCAGGCTGAGCGCGGCCACGCCCATCAGCGCGAGGTAGGCGCCGGCAAAGGGCTGGTCCATCGCGTTGCGGCTCCAGCTGGCCAGGTTGGGGCCGACCACGCCGCCGATGATGCCGCCGGCCAGCACCCAGGAGATCGCCCGCTCCTTGAACTCGGGCTTGACCAGCTCGGCCGCGGCAAAGCGGTACAGCGAGCCGTTGGCGCTGTAGTAGCCGGCCACCAGCGTAGCGGCTGTCAGCAGCCAGAAGTTGCGCGACGTCGCCGCCCAGGCGCAGACCCCGGCGCTGGCGATCGCCACCAGCAGGCCGAGCTGAAAGGTGCGCTGGCGGCCCCAGCGATGCTGGTGGCGGGCCACCAGCCCGGTGGCCAGGGCGCCACCGGCGACGTAGGCGGTGATCGGCAACGTGGCCATCCAGCCCACCGGCGCCAGCGCCAGGCCGACCAGGCCGTTGACGGCGATGAACACCACGTTGTTGACCAACAACAGGCCCTGGCACAGGGTCAAAAGCAGCAGACGGGGGTTCATGGCATCCGATCGGGGGTGGGCGTTGCGGGCAGCGGAATCGATCAAGCGGCCGGCGGGGCGGTTTGGGGCGAGGCGGCGGCAAGGGCCGCAATCACGGCCAGGGCGGCCAGTGGCGCGGTGTCGGCGCGCAGCACACGGGCGCCCAAGCTGACCGGCACAAAGCCCAGACTTTCAGCCAGCGCAATTTCGGTCGGGCTGAGGCCACCTTCGGGGCCGCTGAGCACAGTGACCGCCCCGGCTGGGGGCCGGCCTGTCAACACGCGGGCCAGGGGCATAGCGTCGGGCGACAGGCTCAGCAGCAGGCGAAGTCCGGGCGGGCACGGTGGCGGCAGGTCGGCCAGCCATTCCCGCAGGGCACGGGGCGGCGCCACCAGCGGCACCCGATTGCGCCCGCTTTGCTCACAGGCGGCCACTGCGATCGCTTGCCAATGGACGGCCTTGCGCTCTGCGCGGTCGCCGGCCACACGCAGCACCGACCGCTCGCACACCATCGGCGCGATCTGGGCCACGCCCAGCTCGGCGGCTTTTTCGACCAGCGCGTCCATGCGTTCGTTGGCTGGCATACCCAATGCCAGCGTGACCGGGCAGGCCAGCTCGCAGTCAACCGCCTGGTGCGCCAGCACGCGGGCGCTGACGGTCTTGCGGCCCATCTCCAGCACCTCGGCCTGCCATTGACCGCCGCGGCCGTCGAACAACGTGATCTGCGCGCCCGGCTGCAGCCGCAGCACCTGCACATGGCGGCTGGCGTTGGCCGGCAGCGCCAGCTCGGCGCCGGGCGCCAGGATCAGGTTGACATGGAAGCGGGCGGACATGGGTGAGGGCGGGCTGCGAAATCGGGTGGAATGGGTTCTGGGTTCTGGGTTCTGGGCGCCTGCTGGCCTCGTCCGGCGGGCGGGTCGGCGGTGGGTGACAGCACCTGCGTCGGCTTGGCGCCGGGGCCGTGATGGGGGATTGGGTGGGCTGCTCAGCCCGGATCGGCCAGCCGCTGCGCCAGTGCCCGTGCCTCGGCGTCGCCTTTGCTCAGACGCACCTGCTCGACGAACTGCAGCGCCAGCGCCCGCAACTCGGGCGGACCGTTACATTTTTCGATGTCCAGAATCATCCTGTAGCCCTTGAACAGGCCCAGCTGTTGCCGCGCCTCCAAGGTCAGGCGGTCATAGAGCAGTTGGTAGTTCAGGCCCTCCAACGCGTCGGCCAGGCTCATGCGGGCGGTGGTCCGCGGCGCGTCGGCGGTGGCCGGCTGCGCAGGCGCAGCCGTGTTGGCGGGCAGCGCCTGGTCGGCCGGACCGACCGCCC
This sequence comes from Burkholderiales bacterium, assembly GCA_038236495.1. Taxonomy (GTDB): domain Bacteria; phylum Pseudomonadota; class Gammaproteobacteria; order Burkholderiales; family Burkholderiaceae_C; genus Pseudaquabacterium. Next base: position 6,282 of record JBBRZR010000165.1, on the reverse strand, counting down.
GGCCGATCAGGCCCGCGGCCAGCAACTGCTGCAACTCGACCGGCCCGCTGCCGCGCACCAGCGCCAGCCACTCGCCGGCGCTGCGGTTCAGGTCGATGCTGAACAGCAGGTTGCGGGCCGAGCGCGACAGCGGCAATGCACGTTCGGTAATTTCTCGCCGCCCGGCCTCGGTCTTGCCCAGCGCCAGGCCCAGCCAGACGGTCATGTCGGCCGGTGAAATCGGCTCGCTCAACGGCGCGCCTCACGCAATTCGCGGCGCAGGATCTTGCCGACGGTGCTCTTGGGCAGGTCGGCGCGAAACTCCACCACCTTGGGCCGCTTGTAGCCGGTCAGGTTGGCCTCGCACCAGGCGCGCACGTCGGCTTCACTCAGCTTGGGGTCTTTCTTGACGATCACCACCTTGACCGCTTCACCGGCTTTTTCGTCAGGGATGCCGACGGCCGCGCATTCCAGGATGCCGGGCAGCTGCGACAGCACATCCTCGACCTCGTTGGGGTAGACGTTGAAGCCCGAGACCAAGATCATGTCCTTCTTGCGGTCGACGATGCGGAAGTAGCCCCGCTCGTCCACCGTGCCGATGTCGCCGGTGCGAAAAAAACCATCCGCCGTCATCACCTTGGCGGTTTCGTCAGGCCGCTGCCAGTAGCCGGCCATCACCTGGGGGCCGCGGATCGCGATCTCGCCGGCGGCACCGGGCGGCACCTCGTGGCCATCGTCGTCGAGCAGGGCAAGTTCGGTATTGGGCATGGGCAGGCCGATGGTACCCGTGTAGGCGGTGGCGTCCACCGGGTTGCAGGTGGCCGACGGGCTGGTCTCGCTCAGGCCGTAGCCCTCGCAGATCGGGCAGCCGGTTTTCTCCAGCCACAGCCGCGCCGTGCCTTGGGTCACCGCCATGCCGCCACCCACCGAGATCTTGAGGTGGCTCCAGTCCACGCTGTCGAAATCGGGGTGGTTGGCCATGCCGGCAAACAGCGTGTTGACCGCCGGAAAGCTGTGGAAGGGCTGCGCTGCCAGGTCCTTGAACACCGCGGCCATGTCGCGCGGGTTGGCGATCAGGATGTTGCAGCCGCCCATGCGCAAGCCCAGCATCATGTTCGTGTTGAAGCCGAAGATGTGGTAGAGCGGCAGCGCGCAGACGGTGACGATCTGCTCGCCGGCCGGGATTTTTTTCAGCGCGGGCTGGTACCAGGCCTCGGCCTGCAGGATGTTGGCCACCAGGTTTTTATGCAGCAACACCGCGCCCTTGCTGACGCCGGTAGTACCGCCGGTGTACTGCAGCACGGCGATGTCGTCGGGCCCCAGCTTGGCGGGCGCCAGGCTCATGCGCCGGCCCTTGGCCAGGGTGTCGTTGAAGCGGGTGGCAGTCACGCTGGCAGGCAGCACAAACGCCGGCACCAGCTTCTTGACGCGCCGCACCACATGGTTGACGAGCGTGCCCTTGACCAGGCCCAGCATGTCGCCCATCGCCGCCAGCACCACGGTCTTGGTGGGCACCTGCTCGATCACCTGGGCCAGGGTGCTGGCAAAGTTCTCCATCACGACGATGGCCTTGGCACCCGAGTCCTTGAGCTGGTGCTCCAGCTCGCGCGGGGTGTAGAGCGGGTTGACGTTGACCACCACCAACCCGGCCCGCAGGATGGCTGCCACCGCCACCGGGTACTGCGGCACATTCGGCATCATGATCGCCACCCGGTCGCCACGCACCAGGCCCTGGCCCTGCAGCCAGGCCGCCATCGCCCGCGAGGCATCGTCGATCTCGCCAAAACTGAAGGCCCGGCCCATGAAACGGTAGGCGGGCTTGTCGCGGTACTTGCGAAAGCTCTCGTCGATCAGGGCCACCAGCGACGGGTAGACGTCGGTGCGGATGTCCGCGGGCACGCCGGCGGGGTATTGCTTGAGCCAGATTTTCTGCATCGAATCTCTCCAGGACGAGGTCGATTCTGACTTAGGGCTGACAGCACGAGCCTCAGGACATTCGATAGCTGGGGGCGGGCTTCTACCGGCGTGGCGCCAAAAAAAAGGGCCGGATCAACCGGCCTTTCAGGGGAGCAACGTGGGCGTCGTGTTATTCGATCGCCTTGACCATGTCCTCGACCACCTTCTTGGCGTCGCCAAACACCATCATGGTCTTGTCCATGTAGAACAGCTCGTTGTCCAGGCCGGCATAACCCGCCGCCATCGAGCGTTTGTTGACGATGATGGTCTTGGCCTTGTAGGCCTCCAGGATCGGCATGCCGTAGATCGCGCTGCCCTTGATGTGCGCGGCAGGGTTCACCACGTCGTTGGCGCCCAGGATGATGGCCACGTCGGCCTGGCCGAACTCGCCGTTGATGTCCTCCATCTCGAACACCTGGTCGTAGGGCACCTCGGCCTCGGCCAGCAGCACGTTCATGTGGCCGGGCATGCGGCCGGCCACCGGGTGGATGGCGTACTTCACCGTGATGCCCTTCTCGGTCAGCTTGGCCGCCAGCTCCTTGACGGCATGCTGGGCCCGCGCCACCGCCAGGCCGTAGCCCGGCACGATGATCACGGTCTCGGCATTGCCCAGCACAAAGGCGGCGTCGTCGGCGCTGCCGGTCTTGACCGGGCGCTGCACTGCGGCGCCGGCCACGGCCACCGTGGCCTCACCGCCAAAACCACCGCCGATGACGTTGAAGAACGAGCGGTTCATGGCCTTGCACATGATGTAGCTCAGGATCGCGCCCGAACTGCCCACCAGCGAGCCGGCGACGATCAGCATCGCGTTGTTCAGGGAAAAGCCGATGCCCGCTGCCGCCCAGCCCGAGTAGCTGTTGAGCATCGACACCACCACCGGCATGTCGGCGCCGCCGATCGGGATGATCAGCGTCACGCCGATCACGAAGGCCACCACCAGCATGGCAAAAAACGCCGGCCAGCTCTCGGTGAAAGTGAACACCAGGCCCAGGCCCAGCATCGCCAGGCCCAGGATCAGGTTGAGCTTGTGCTGGCCGGCAAACTGCACCGGCGCGCCCTGGAACAGCCGGAACTTGTAGGTGCCGCTCAACTTGCCGAAGGCGATCACCGAGCCGCTGAAGGTGATGGCACCAATCGCCGCACCCAGGAACAGCTCCAGCCGGTTGCCAGCCGGGATCGCCATGCCTTTCTCGATCCCGTGCAGCATGGCCGCCGGCTCGACCACCGCGGCGATGGCAATGAACACCGCCGCCAAGCCGATCATGCTGTGGAAAAACGCCACCAGCTCGGGCATCTTGGTCATCTCGACCGTCTTGGCGCGGTAAGCACCGTAGACCCCGCCGGCCACCAGGCCCAGCAGCACCCAGGCCATGCCGGTGGCACTGCCGACTGAGAGCTTGACGATCAGCGCCGAGGTGGTGAGCACGGCGATCGCCATGCCGACCATGCCGAACAGGTTGCCCCGGATCGAGCTGGTGGGGTGCGACAAGCCCTTGAGCGCCTGGATAAAGCAGACGCTGGCCACCAGGTACAGCAGCGTGACGAGGTTCATGCTCATGCTGCGTCTCCCGACTTCTTCAGGTCAGCGGCGGGCGCCTTCTTTTCCTTCTTGCGGAACATCTCCAGCATGCGCCGGGTGACCAAAAAGCCGCCAAAGATGTTGACTGACGCCAGCGCCACGGCCAGCACGCCCATGGTCTTGCCCAGGGTGGTTTCGGTCATCGCCGCGGCCAGCATGGCGCCGACGATGACGATGGCAGAGATCGCGTTGGTGACCGCCATCAGCGGGGTGTGCAGCGCGGGCGTGACGGTCCAGACCACGTGGTAGCCCACGTAGATGGCCAGCACGAAGATGATCAGGTTGGTGATGGTGGGGCTGAGGATGTCCATGGTTTGGGCTCTGGCTTATTTGCGTTTCACGTCGCCGGACTGCGTCATCAGGCAGGCCGCCACGATGTCGTCGTCCATCGGCACGGCAATGGCGCCGGCGTCCTTGGCCAGCACCAGCTTCAAGAAATCGAGCACGTTGCGGGCGTACAGCGCCGACGCATCGGCCCCTACCAGCGCGGCCAGGTTGGTCTCGCCCACCAAGGTGACGCCGTGCTTGACCACCGTCTTGTCGGCCTCGGACAGCGGGCAGTTGCCGCCTCCGTTCGGCCCCTTGCCGGCAGCGATGTCGATGATCACCGAGCCCGGTTTCATGGACTTGACCATCTCCTCGGTGATCAGCGTGGGCGCGGCGCGGCCCGGGATCAGCGCGGTGCTGATCACGATGTCGGCCTGTGCCACCCGCTTGGCCACCTCGATCTGCTGGCGTGCCAGCCAGCTGGGTGGCATCGGCTTGGCGTAACCGCCCACGCCCACCGCCGCCTCTTTCTCCTCGGGCGTGTCGTAGGACACCTCGATGAACTTGCCGCCCAGCGACTCGATCTGCTCCTTGACCGACGGCCGCACATCGCTGGCCTCGATCACCGCGCCGAGCCGCTTGGCGGTGGCAATCGCCTGCAAGCCGGCCACGCCGACGCCCAGGATCACCACCCGCGCGGCCTTGACCGTGCCGGCCGCCGTCATCAGCATCGGAAAGAAGCGCTGGTAGCGGTCGGCCGCGATCATCACCGCCTTGTAGCCGGCGATGTTGGCCTGGCTCGACAGCACGTCCATGCTTTGCGCCCGGGTGGTGCGGGGGGCGGCCTCCAGCGCAAAGCTGGTCAGGCCGGCCGCGGCAATGGCTGCCAGCCCGGCCGCATCGAACGGGTTGAGCATGCCCACCAACGCGGCGCCGGGCTTCATCAGCGCCAGCTCGTCGGCCTGCGGTGCACGCACCTTGAGCACCAGGTCAGCGCCCAGCGCGCCGGCGCGGTCGGTGATCTCGGCGCCGGCGGCCAGGTAGGCCTCGTCGGTGACCGACGCCGCCACGCCTGCACCCGACTGGATGCACACGGTATGGCCCTGGGCCTTGAGCTTCTTGGCCGTCTCTGGGGTGACGGCAACACGGGTTTCACCCGCCAGCGTCTCGGTGGGTACGCCTATCTGCATGCAGTTCTCCTCACGGGCTCGCCATTGGGAATCGGGGCGGCACCTGCGGGAAGCTTACCCGACTTCATCTTTCCGGCGGTTGAAAGCACGTGGCGTGCCGGGGTGCATTGGCGTCGCCACGCCACCGGCGCGCCGCTACCATGCGGGGCATGGCGGACACCCGATGGAAACCCAGCGTCACCGTGGCGGCGATCGTCGAGCGGCGCATTGACGGGATACCGCGCTACCTGATGGTGGAAGAGCACACCGCCGAGGGCCTGCGGCTCAACAACCCGGCCGGCCACCTCGACCCGGGTGAATCCCCACTTCAGGCGGTGGTGCGAGAGTGCCTGGAAGAAACAGCCTGTGCCTTTGTGCCACAGGCCTTGCTGGGCGTATACCTGTCGCGTTTTGTGCGGCCGGCGGGTGGTGGACCGCAGGCTGACAACCCGGCCGAGGACATCACCTACCTGCGTTTTGCCTACTCCGGCACGGTGGGCGAACCCGAACCTGGCCGTGCGCTGGACACCGGCATCGTGCGCACGCTGTGGCTCACGGCCGACGAGTTGCGTGCCGCCGAGGCGCGCCACCGCAGCCCGTTGATCCTGCGTTGCCTCGATGACCTGTTGGCGGGTGTGACTCATCCGCTCGACACCGTCTGGGCCGACCCGTCGCTGCAGCAGCCGCGCCGGCTGGGCTGAATGAGCACTTCTGGGCCACCGGCATGAGTGACGTATTGCATTTCGGGTCGGTGTCGGTGCACCTGGGCGAAAAGTCAGGCAAGTACCCCGACGGCAACCAGGTGCTGGTGCGCGGCGCCGACATCCGGGTGGCGTTCGACACCCCGCAAGTGGCCCAGCGCATCGGCGCGGACTTCGACACCGTGGACCTGGTGATCCTGGGCCATGTGCATGAGGACCACATGGCCGGCCTGCCGCGGGTGCCGCGTGCCGCCGTGCAGGTGCATGAAGCCGACCTGGCCGCCGCCCAGTCCTGGGCCGGGCTGTCGCGCCATTACGGTTACCCCGACGCGGTGCTGGGGCCGCTGCGCAGCCGAATCGAGGCGCAGTTCGACTACCAACCCCGGCCCGACGCCACCGCTTACCCCGATGGCGCGGCCTGGGCGCTGGGCGGCGGGGTGCAGGTGCGCGCCCACCACATGCCGGGCCATACCGCCGGCCACTGCGTGCTGGTGGTTGAAAGCGAGGGCCTGGCCTTCATCGGCGACATCGACCTGTCGGGGTTTGGCCCGTACTACGGCGACGCCACCTCCAGCCTGGCCGATTTCCGCCGCACGTTGTTGGCAGTGGCCGGGCTGGACGCGCAAACCTG
>JBBRZR010000164.1:0-9762 GCA_038236495.1 Burkholderiales bacterium | reverse complement strand
GACTCCCATCTCGACAGCCGCGATCGCATGGGCCGCCTGGTGACCTTCATCTCGCGGATCGTCGCGCCCACCGTCACTTCCGGGGGCTCCTACGGATGTAGCGGCGGTGTGCTCCCTGCGTTTTCCAGCGGCGACAGGACGGCGCGCGGAATTGGCATCGCTGTCGAAACGGCCCTTTTGGTGCAAGGGAATGGTGACGGCCATCCGGTCACTGCGACTCGCGTGACCAACCCCTCCACGACGACGGAAAGCGCGGTTTATTTCGTCCGCCCTTCGGTCCCGCCAAGTGTCTGCAAGCCGCTGACGCCCCTGTCCATTGCGACGGTGGAGGTCCGGAAGCTGGCGGACTCCAAGACCATTTTCAACCTGACCGAGTGGACGGGCATCCCGGTGTTCAGGTACGTCGACGTGAACTCCGGCCAGTTGTACCCAATTGACTCGTATTAGCCACGCACCCGATCCACCGGAAATGACTCTGTCGCGTTAGTGCGTAGTGACCAAGAAAGGCAACATGGTCGGCGCCGGTCAGAAAGCCAGCGAGTAGAACTGCTGAGCTGCTGACGAGACTCGGCCTTTGAGACCACCGAGCTGACCTTTGGGCTCTGTCGCACTAAGCCGACCGAGGAGAATGGAAGCATGATCCCGCTTCACATCCAACTAACGAATTCAACGCTGCGCAGCGTGATCAAGAGGCTGCACTTTCCGCTGGAGATCATGCTGGTGTGCGTGCGCTGGTACGCGGCCTACCCGCTGAGCCTGCGCAACCTCGAAGAGATGATGTCCGAACGCGGCGTGTTCGTTGATCACGCGACGGTCCATCGGTGGGCGCTCAAGATGCTTCCGGTCTTCGCGAAAGTGTTTCGCGGCCGCAAGCACCCGGTGGGCCCGTCCTGGCGGGTCGACGAAACGTACGTGCGCGTGGGCGGCCAATGGAAATACCTGTACCGCGCCGTTGATCGCCTCGGCCAGACGGTGGACTTCTTGCTCACCGCCCATCGCGATCTGGCGGCGGCGCGGCGCTTCTTCGAACAGGCGATCGACCTGCACGGCGCGCCTGAGAAGATCACCATAGACAAAAGCGGCGCCAACACCGCCGCGGTGCACAGCCTGGTCGCCGACAGCGGACTCCAGATCGAGCTGCGCTAGTCGAAGTACCTCAATAACCTCGTCGAAAAAGATCACCGCGCCATCAAACGCCGTACCTGACCGATGCTTGGCTTCAAGAGCTTTCGATGCGCGCGGATCCTGCTCGCCGGCATCGAAACCATGCACATGATTCGCAAGGGTCAACTCCGCAAAGTCAAAGACAAAGCCACGTCTGCCGCGAACCAGTTCTACTCGCTGGCCTTCTGATCGGCCTCGGCCTCGCAGCAATGCTTGGCCTCTTCGCGCTATTGCGACAGAACCCCAGCTCGGGCACCCACTGCCACCCCGGGCTGTTGAATGCCAGATCGTCGCCGGAGTGCTGCACCCAGATCACCGACACGCCCTGGGCGCGAGCCCGGCTGACGGCCCCGGCCACGTTTGCCACGATGCGCTGGGTTTCCCAGGCCTCGGACACCACGTCGACCTGCACATCGACCACCACCAGAACGCCCTGGTTGCCTTCACGGACGATGGCCATGCTGATCACCTCCTGCAAACCGACTGTACGTTGACTCGCGCGCTGCCGGCTTCCAGTCCGGCGTGTCCGCTCCGAGCACTCGATCACGTTCAACCGGGTAGGCGCTTCACACAAGCGTGTGGCCGAAGGGGGACGAAATGGATTGGTGGCTTCAAGCCTTGGTAACCGCCGGTACCGTGGCGCTGGTGATGGTCGTGGCGCGGCATTCCAGTCAGCGCTTCGCCGGGCTGGTAGCGGCGCTGCCCACCGTCAGTGCGCCGACGCTCGTGTGGCTGATCCAGGAGCACGGCCCGGCGTTTGCGGTCAAGGCGGCGATCGGCAGTGTCTCGTCTTGCGCGATGCTCGCCGCCTTCGCCCTGGCATACGCCACGACCGCCCGACGTGGTGGTGTGGTCGTGGCGCTGCTCGCCGGCCTGTCCGGTGCGTTGGCACTGGCGATGCCGGCGATGCTCATGAGCGACAACCTGGCCTCGGCGACGTTGCTCGCGGTGGTCGCCTGCACCATCGCGATGGCCACCATGCCGGGCTTGAGCGCCTGCGCGACCCGCGGCCGCACCACCGGTGGCCAGGCGGCCGGTACGGCACTCGTAGCCGGCGGCCTGAGCGTGCTGGCAGTCGCGATCGGCCCTGCGCTCGGCACCTTTGCCACCGGCCTACTCTCGTCGCTGCCGACCGTCAGCGGTGCCGTGGCGGTGATCGAGCATGCGGCCGGTGGGCACCGCGCGGTGGAGCAGTTCCTGAGGGGGTTCGTGGCCGGCCTGTTCGGCAAGATCGCGTTCTTCGCGGCCTTCGTGTTGCTCACACATCCGCTCGGGGCCGCGTGGTCGCTCGCGCTGGCCTGCGTGGCGGGGTGCGCGGCCACTGCGTTGCTGGCTCGGGTTCTCCATTTCTCGAAAACACTGCAGGCTGCACACGGCATCGCTTCAGAGGCCGTGAGCCCGTGACCGTTGCCTTCGCTTTCGAATCGGGCGGCCGCCGCCGTCGGTTACCTGCCATTCAACGGCTACCATCTGCACCACATCGTGGCCGTAGAAGGGGTTGTCGGCATGGGAGACGTGACGCTGTTGATCGAACGTGCCCGCGGCGGCGACCGCGCCGCCTTCGACCGTATCTTCGAGCTGCTCTACCCCGAGCTGCGCCAGATCGCGCACCGACGACTGACGCGCAGCGCCCGAGACCGTCTGATCGAGACGACGGCGCTCGTCAACGAGTGCTACATGAAGTTCGTCCAGCGCCAAAGCCTCGCTCCGGGCGATCGGGCGCACTTCCTAGCGTATTCGGCCACCGTGATGCGATCGATCATCGTCGACGCTGCGCGCGCGTCGGGGGCCGCGCGGCGCGGTGGCGATATGGAGCAGATCACCCTCACGACCGACGTGATCGACTCGGTGCCCGATCCAGCCGGCGAGATTCTCGATGTTCATGCCGCGCTCGAAGACCTGGCCCGCGTCGACCCGCGGCTGGCCCGCATCGTCGAGATGCGCTACTTTGCCGGGATGTCAGACGACGAAATCGGCCAAACGCTGGAGCTCACCTCCCGCACCGTGCGGCGCGACTGGACCAAGGCCAGGCTGTTGCTTGCCCACGCGCTGCGCGGTTAGCTGTGGCGCGCGAGGCACATCCGACGATGGCAGTCATGCGATGACACCGATCGCCCAGCTCCAGGACCATTGGCCCGCGATCAGCGAGTTGCTCGATGAGGTGCTGGCACTGCCTGTGACCGCCAGGGCAGATTGGCTCGCCGGCCTCGTCGGCGCCAGGGCCGAGCACCGAGGTGTGCTGACAGATCTGCTCGCCACACAGGCCGGCGTCGAGACCGATGACTTTCTGGGCGAGCTGCCCAGGTTGTCCGGGGCCTCATCCGACGAGGCGGCACACCACGGCGCCGGCGGGCTCGCGCCGGGCATCCTTGTCGGCCCGTACCGCCTGATCGAGCAGATCGGCCGCGGCGGGATGGCCACCGTGTGGCTTGCCGAGCGGGCCGACGGGCTGGTCAGCCGCCGTGTAGCGCTGAAGCTGCCCCACTCGGTGTGGGGCGACAGTTTCGCCCACCGGCTGGCGCGCGAGCGCGGCCTCTTGGCGACGCTGTCGCACGAGCACATCGCCCGGCTCTACGACGTGGGCATCGACAACGTCGGCCGGCCGTACATGGCGATGGAGTTCGTCGAAGGCGAGGCGATTGATGCCTACTGCCGCACGCAAGCGTTGTCGGTGCGGGAGCGGATCGCGCTGCTGCTGCAGGTGATGGCGGCGGTGGCGCACGCACATGCGCGGCTGGTGGTGCACCGCGATCTGAAACCGAGCAACATTTTGGTCACCCAAGAAGGCCAGGTGCGGTTGCTGGACTTCGGCATCGCCAAGCTGCTCGAAGGTGAGCGCACCCGCGAGACCGCACTGACCGAGCTCGGCGGCCGCGCGCTCACGCTCGACTATGCGAGCCCGGAGCAGATCCGCAGCGAGCCGCTGGGCACGGCGAGCGATGTGTACAGCTTGGCGGTGGTGGCTTACGAGGTGCTGGCCGGCGCGCGGCCCTACCGTCTGAAGCGGTCGAGCGCCGCCGAGCTCGAGGAAGCGATCGCGAGCGTCGAGCCGCCGCGTGCGAGCGACACCGCGACTGACCCGCGCGTGTCACGCCAGCTTCGCGGCGACCTCGACTCCATCCTCAACAAGGCGCTCAAGAAGGTCGCCTCCGAGCGCTATGCGACGATGGACGCCTTCGCGCACGACCTGCAGCGCCACCTCGACGGCGCGCCGGTCGAGGCGCGGCCCGACGGCCTGGCCTACCGCACGGGCAAGTTCGTGCGGCGCCACCGGCTGCAGGTCGCAGCCGGGGCGGTGGCCACTGTGGCGCTCCTCGTCGGCTCCGGCCTGGCACTCTGGCAGGCGCAGGAGGCGCGACTCGCCGCCGAGCGGGCGAGCACGGAGGCCGCGCACGCCCGCGCCGAGTCCACCCGCGCCCAGGCGGAAGCGGCGACGGCCAAGGCGGTGCAGGGGTTCATCGAATCGGTGTTCAACGCCAACTCGTACTACCAAGCCGACCCGAAGAAGGGCCGCGCCACCACCGCGCGCGAACTACTGGACCACGGTGCGGAGCGCGTCGACAAGGAGCTCGCTTCGCAACCCCAGGCGCAGCTCCGGATGTACCGGCTGCTGGGCGACATGTACACCCATGTCGCCGACAACGAAGCGGCGATCGTGATGTTCCGCCGTGCGTCCGACCTTGCCGCGCGCCGCAGCGGCGCGGGCAGCAATGAGGCCCTAATTGCGGCCACCTCGCTTGGCCAGACGTTGAGCATCGTCGGGCAGATGGACGAGGCCCTGGCGGTGCTGCAGGCGGCGGATGCGGCGGCCGGCCGCCGCCCGGTCGACAACGATGCCATCCGCATGGACATCGAGACGAGTCTTGCGAACTTGCTGGCCTACACCGACCTGCCGCGCTCGTACGCTCATGCACGCCGTGCCGGCGCGATTGCGCAGACACAAGGGGCTTCCGAAGGCGCAATCGAAGCGCTGCGCGCCTTGGGCATGACAGCGCTCGGCATGCGGCGGTACGAAGAATCGCGGCAGGCCTTGGCCGAGGGGTTGGCGCGGGCCGAGCGTGTGAACGCTTCCGGCGTCCAGGCCGTGCTGCTTCCCTACCTAGGACAGGCCGAGGGCGGCTTGGGGCATCCAGAGGCGGCCCGCGCCGCGCTCGCGCGCGCGGTCGACCTGGCTGAGCGTGTGGGCGACGCGTCGCTGGTGCACAACGCGCGCTACGTCCTCAACGGCGAGTTAGTGAAGACCGGGCATTGTCGCGACGCGCTCGGTCCGGCCCGGATCGAAGCCGACTGGGCACTTGCAGGCGTCAATGACACGAACGACTACACCGCGCCCGCGGACGCGCTGCTGATGTACAGCAGGGCACTCATCAGCTGCGGTGACGCCACCCAGGGTCTCGCGTTCATCGACAAGGCGCTGGCACTCGTGCCGCCAGTCGCTACCGACGGGGAGCGCGGGCGATTCATGATGGAGCGCATCAACGCACTGACCGCGCTGGGACGACTGGGCGACGCCGGCGCACAGATCGATCGCGCGTTCGCCATGGTGAGCCTGGCCGGTGGGGGCTTTCTCGAGACGGCCAGGGTCATCCGGCGGCGCTACCTTGTCGCCGTGGGCAAGGGCGACGAAGCGCTGCAGGACTATCGGGGTCACCCGCCGAAGGCCGATGCGGAAGCACCCCCCGTCACCCAACTCGCCCGGCGCACCGAGGAAGCCGCGTTGCTGATGGCGGCCGGCCACCGCGACGAGGCGCGCGCCGCCGCGACGGCGGCGCTGGCTATCGTCGATGCGCAAGCCGACCGCGACTTCTTCGCGGAGCGTGAGGCGCGCCTGACCGCCGTGCTCGGGCAGGTGCTGCTTCAGGAAAGCCGCGCCGCAGAGGCGGTGACGATGCTGCGAAAGTCCCTCGCCCTCCATGTCAAGGTCTTCGGCCCCGTCCACGGCCCGGCAATGGTCGCGGTTCGCTCCGCGCTCGCCGATGCGGAGCGACGCGCCAGGGTCAGCTCCTCCGCAGGCTCTGTCGCAATAGTGGGCCATGGGCGTGCGAAGCCGGAGAAGTCGTCGGCCGATCAGAACGCGAGGGAGTAGACCTGGTCAGCGGCGGGCGGAGTTTCGCCTTCGAGGCAGGTCATCTGCCCCTTGCCGTCAACTTAGGCGAAGTTGTCTCATTTGTAAGGGCAAACCGGGAGATCCTGGCGCCGTGGGCCGCACGGTCAGCAAAGCGCGCCCGCTCAACGACCGCTTGTGGCATGAGCGAAGGTCTGCTGAGGGTCGAAACGGTGAACTCTCCACTTTCATCAGCGGCCGTTGAGCTGGAATCAAATCGAAAGCTCGCTGTCGGCACTGACCGCGAACTGGAGGTTACGGCCGTTTGCTGTCAGTGGCTATCTCGCCACGAACGACAGCAAAGTACCCAAAGCTGAAGTTGACCGAACTTCGGCATCAGGCTGGATGCGGTAGTTGGGTTTGGGCCGGTGAATGTCTGCGACGGCGTATACCTGCCGTCCAGAGGTCGCTGAGATGATCGACCGGTCCACTCCGGAACTTGACAGTGGCCGGCGCCGTCGTGCGATCGACCTTCAAGTTGAAGACGCGCACGGGTTTGGCATCGAGGCGACGCTGATGCCGCCGGCCGATGGACTGGACCTGAAAAAAGCGAACTCACCCTTTCGACCCTTAGGAGCCGGTCGCCTACACATGCTGGCTTGCAGGATACCCGCCGTTGACGCTCCGGTTGACCGTGGTGCCGACTGTTCAATGAACCTCGCTGCTGAATTTGCGGCGAGTCACCATGAGGGTCGGCAGCCTGGTGAGGATCAACCGTCTGTCGGCACGTCGGTCAAAAAAGGGTCGATCCCGCATCGGCGCCAACAGTCATGATCCACACAGTTTGCGGGCACGGTACGACATCGCGCAATTCAGAGCGGAAAGGACATCATGATGGCCGATGCGGGGGAGGCCCTGAGCCCTGGCCGGCACATCAAGTGAACCGGTGACCTGACAGTGATCCGCGCATTGTTCGATCAGCAGGGCATCGCCCTCACCGGCATGGACCAACCGGTGGGTTTTATCGATCCTGCGTGACCAAAAGCCCGAGAGCTGATTCTTCATTGGCTCGGGCTTGCTAACGCCCTCGAATGGGCTTCTTTGCATGTCTGGCAACAGTTCATTGTTGCGCTTAAGCGTCTTGCGATCTTGCCCCCGCCAGAAGACAAACTGGTCCCAGGCCATATCGTCAAACTTGATCTGCAGCAACCCACTCGCGCACCGTTCCGCCGCCTGCGCGATGCCGCTCCACTGAATCCGTCAAGCGCTCGGCGCGCTTCGGGTCGCGTAGCAGGTAGGCCGTCTCCACCAGCGCGTTGTAGTCGTCCAGGGCGCTCATGACGACCGGTTTGCCGCGCTGGGTCGTCACCAAAACAGGGACGTGATCGACGTTCACCTTGCGAATGACATCCGCCAACTTTGAGCGGGTGTAACTGAACGTGAGAGCTTCCATTTGCGTGCCCCCGAGCCTGAAGGTTGTACGTAGTGTTGCACGTAGCCGTGCTGTGCGAACCCGATCAACTTCTCGGGGTTCTTGAGGCAGAGAAGGCCTGCAAGGGAAGGACAACTTCGAACGGATCCGACGGTGCGACTTCCACCTTTGAAGGTGAGTACATGGGCTGCCATGGTGTGCGTGGCGGCGAGTACGACAGTTCAGGGTGCCTGTGTCGCGGCCTGTTTGGCCTTGGCCGCGTAGGCCTGCGCGTTGGCAGTTTGGCCGGCGGCCCGGGCGCTGCGGGCCAAGGCTGCCCAGACAGGGGCGTAGACCGGGCTATCGGGTGGGCGGTACTGCGCCTCCATGCCCTTGATCGATTGCAGCAAGAGCGCTTGTGAGGTGGCTTGCTGGCCTTGGGCCAGCGCTGCCAGCCCTGAGCTCACCACCGCGCGCAGCCGCAAGTCTTCGACCGAGACTGGCTCGGGGTACTTCAACACCAGGGCGTGCGCCTGCTCGGCGTTGCGTTGGGCAGCAGGCCAGTTCTTGGAGGCCAGGGCGATGTCTGTGGACAGCACCGCCTGCTCAATCTGCGGCCGCGTGCTGGCACCCGTCGTGCTGGGTTTGACGACGAAACCCGCCAACGATTGGGCCGCGGCGTCCGCCTGGTCGGTGCCCAGAAAATAATCGACCCACAAGGCCTGATGCTCATTCATCTGCGAGGTTCCTGTGTGGTGCAGCCGCTTGTGTAGCGCGGCAGCGTCGTCCAGTGCCGTGCGGGCCTGGGGCCATTGCCCGTCGGCCATCAGTGCGGCGGCGCGGGCATCGAACACCAGCACCCGCTGGCTGTCATCCGCCTGGAAGCTGCCCAGCAGAGACTGGATCTGCGCATCCGCTCGCAGCGCCCGCTGGCTGTAGCCCAGCCAGCGCCAGGCCGTCATTTCAAGGCGCAAGAGAGAAACCAGACCATCCGCATCGGTGTGCTTGAGGTCGCGGTTGGCTCGCGCAATGATGGGTTGGAGTTCGTCCAGCGCCTCGCTCGGGTGGCCGTAACCGAGCAAACGCGTCCCCAGCGTCGCGGCGCAATTGAGCTCATCGGCTTGTGGTGTTGAGCCCGCCGGATGCAGCGCCTGCGCTGTTGTCAGCGCTTGCCGGGCGGTCTGGGTGCTGACCACCGTCTGGCCCAGCCGGTCTTGGGCTTGCGAGATGGTGGCCAACACCTCCCAGGTGCTGGCGGTGTCGCCCCCTTGCTGTAACAACGTCAGCGCCTCCTGGCCGGTGGCCAGGGCCAGCTTGGCGTCGCCGCAGAAGGTCAGGTTGTGGGCCAGCACGCGCAGGCCCAGCAGCAGATCACGGCCGGGCGGCACTTGGCGCAGCAAGGCCACGCCCGCTTTGGAGTGCTCGGCAGCGCCGCAGTTGTCGCCGTCCATCTGCTCGGCGATGGCGATTTCAAGCCGCCCGCGCAAGAGCGGGTCCTGGTTGCCCAGACGGTCCAACAGTGCCCGCGCCTGCGCCAGATAAGTCGGCGCATCGTCTCCCGATGAACTGCTTGAAAACGCGGCGTTGGCCGTGTCAATCAGGCTCGCCACCACGGTGGCATCCCCTTGCGGATGCAGCTGCTGCAGCAGCGCGAGCCTTTGTTTGTGCAGCGCATAGGCCGGCTCGTTGAGAGACAGGTCTTTGTTCAGACGGATGAGGGTGTCGAGAATCCGTAGCCGGGCTGGCGATGCCATCTGCGTGGCTTGCGCGATGCGCGCCGAGCCCCGCGCGAGCAGTTCACTGGCGGGGGTTTCCTGAGCCCGTACTGGGTCGGCCTGGTTGACCGTCAAGGTGCCGAATAAGTCTTGCAGGAAGGCCTCGGTGGCTTGGGCCGATTGCGCTTCGGCGCGGGCCAGTCGGGCCTGCCACAGCGCGGTGCCTAGGCCGATCGTCAAGCTCAGCGCCACGGCGGCGGTGACGGCCACGCCCAGCCGGTGGCGGCTGAATCACTCGAAGACTGCGTGCACCGCGAAGTGGCCGAGGAGGTCGGCCTGCAGGTGCAGGACCTGCGCTACTTCGGCAGCCAGAGCTGGCCGTTCCCGCACAGCCTGATGGTGGCCTACAGCGCGCGCTGGACCGCCGG
>JBBRZR010000163.1:0-9838 GCA_038236495.1 Burkholderiales bacterium | reverse complement strand
CACGGGGTTGATAACCCGTGGTTCCGAAGAGCCGTATGTGAACAGCACAAGTACGGTTCTGTGAGAGGGGCCCTCAGTGATGAGGGTTCCTACTCGATCAGTCACGGAGCCGGTTGCCCGACGGCCTTGGTTGCCTCGCGCCGCACGCCGCACGTCGAACGTCAACATCCTGGCCAATCGAACGGCAGCTCAGAGCCAAAAGCAGCCCATCAGGCGCTGTCCCCACCAAACAACGCAGCAGCTACCTCGACCGGCAAGGGCTGCCCGGTGCGGCGCGCACGCTCGATCACCTGCCAGAAGTAGCGGTAGCTGGCGCGGTCGTGCAGGGTGTCGCGGTGACGGATCGGGGCCCAGTGCGCGGCTTGCGCCGCCAGGATGATCTCGATCGCGTCATCGACCTCGGCGATGGTGGGCGAAAAAGCCTCGATGATGGGGCGGATCTGCGCCGGGTGGATGCTCCACATCCGGGTGTAGCCAAACTCGCGCGCGGCCCGGCTGGCGGCAGCGGCGATGGCTTTTGCGTCATTGAACTCGGTCACCACGCAGTGCGAAGGCACCTTGCCGGCGGCATGGCAGGCGGCCGCGATCTCCAACTTGGCACGCACGACCAGCGGGTGCTCGAACTGGCCTTTGGCGCTCATGCCCGTCTGCGGGATCGCGCCGTGGTGCGCCGAGACAAAGTCCATCAGCCCGAACGACAGGCTCTGGATGCGGGGCAGGGCGGCCAGCGCAAAAACGTCGCGCAACGCGCCATGGGTTTCAACCAGCGCATGAACCGGCAGCGCGGCGCCGCGGCCATGCACCCGGCTGGCATGTTCGATGTGGGCAATGGCCTGCTGCAGGTCGGCCAGATGTCGCGGCTTGGGCACCATCAGATAGGCCAGGCGGTCGCCAGCGCGGCCGATCAGCGTGTCCACGTCGGCCGCAAAGGACGGGTGATCGACCGGATGCACCCGGGCGCCGACCCGGCCAAACAGGTTGTCGGCCGACAACACCAGCCCGGCGCAGAGCTGCGCGTGTTCGGCCTCGGCACCGATCGCGGCGCCGTCCTCGCAGTCGAGCGTGATATCGAACACCGGACCCATTTCAGCCTGCAGCGCCAGTGCCTTGCGCATGCGCAGCTCGGTGCCGCAATAGTGGTCGCAGACGGGCAGGTCGGGTGCGGTGTCGCCGGCGTCGAACAGGGCGTCGCGGGGCAGGATGGCGTCGATCATGGCGGGGGGGGGGGTGGATGAGCAAAGCGGCATGCTCAAACCCGTTGCACGAGGCCGGCGGCGCAAAGCCTCTTTTTTGGCCGGGAAAAAAGGCCGCAGGCAGTGTGTGCCAGCGGCCCTTGTCAGCTTGACCCTCGCGGGTCAGGCGGCGGTGATCAGAGCAGGTGCTTGACGCCGTCTTGCTCACCCTGCAACTCGGCCAGGGTCTTGTTGATGCACTCTTGTGAAAACGCGTCGATCGCCAGGCCTTCGACCAGCTTGTACTCGCCGCCCTCACAGGTGACCGGGAAGCCGAACATCACGTCCTTGGGGATGCCGTAGTCGCCATTGCTGGGCACGCCCATGGTGACCCAGCCGCCGTGGGTGCCCAGCGCCCAGTCGTGCATGTGGTCGATGGCGGCATTGGCAGCCGACGCCGCCGACGACACACCGCGTGCGGCGATGATCGCCGCGCCGCGTTTGCCCACCGTCGGCAGGAAGGTGTTGGCGTTCCAGTCCTGGTCGTTGATCATGTCCTTGACCGAGGCGCCGTCGATGGTGGCGAAGCGGTAGTCGGCGTACATGGTGGGCGAATGGTTGCCCCACACCGCCAGCTTCTGGATCGAGGCTACCGGCTTGCCGGTCTTGGCGGCGATCTGGCTGAGCGCGCGGTTGTGGTCCAGGCGCAACATGGCGGTGAAGTTCTTGCGCGGCAGGTCGGGTGCCGACTTCATCGCGATGTAGGCGTTGGTGTTGGCCGGGTTGCCCACCACCAGCACCTTGACGTTGCGGCTGGCCACGGCGTTGAGTGCCTTGCCCTGCGCCGTGAAGATCTCGGCATTGACGGCCAGCAGTTCAGCCCGCTCCATGCCGGGGCCGCGCGGGCGCGAGCCGATCAACATCGCGTAATCCACGTCCTTGAAGGCGGTCATCGGGTCGCTGTGCGCTTCCATGCCGACCAGCAGCGGGAAGGCGCAATCCTGCAGCTCCATCATCACGCCTTGCAGCGCCTGCTGGGCTTTTTCTACCGGCACTTCGAGCAGGCTCAGCACGACGGGCTGGTCTTTGCCCAGCATCTCGCCAGAGGCGATGCGAAACAACACGGCATAGCCGATTTGGCCGGCAGCACCGGTGACAGCAACGCGAACAGGCTTTTTGCTCATGGGAGGCTCCAGGAGGATGGTGGCGAACGGGGTGGACGACAGGGTTTTCGGCCCATTGCGGCGGTGTGTTCGCCACCCGCGTGCGGCGCACGCAGGGGGTGGAAGTCAGCCGCACAAGCCGACCCGGAGTGTAGGCCAAACTAGGGGTTGATACGGGGGTTGTCAATGGTCTTATGTCTTCTATAAGACATCTGTCAGCATTTGGTGGACGGGCCGCGGCGCATGTGCTGGAATCTGCCCCGATGTCCGCCGTCCCGCCCATTTCTACTGCAATCGCCGACCCTGCCGAGCCCGCCGGCGCGGCGTTCAGCCCGCTGTACCGCCAGATCAAGGGCCTGATCACCCGCGAGTTGCAGGCGGGTGTGTGGAAGCCGGGTGAAGCCATCCCCAGCGAGCTGGACCTGGCGGCCCGTTTCAAGGTCAGCCAGGGCACGGTGCGCAAGGCCATCGACGAACTCGCAGCCGACAACCTGCTGGTGCGCCGGCAGGGCAAAGGCACGTTTGTGGCCACCCATGCCGAGCAGCAGATCCAGTACCGCTTCTTGCGCCTGATGCCCGACAGCGGTGGTGCACCCGACATGGCCCGCCGGCTGCTGGATTGCCGGCGTACCCGTTCGCCGGCCGACGTGGCGCGCATGCTGGAGTGCAAGAGCGGGGACGCCGTGGTGCAACTGCGCCGCCTGCTGTTGTCGGGCGACAAACCCGTGGTGCTGGACGAGATCTGGCTGCCCGGCAACCTGTTCAAGGGCCTGACAGCCGAGCGTCTGGCTGACTACAAAGGCCCGATGTACGGCATGTTCGAGACCGAATTCGGCGTGCGCATGATCCGCGCCGAAGAAAAAATCCGCGCCCTGCCGGCCGATATGGCCAGTGCTGCGCTGCTGGAGCTGCCCCTGGGCACACCGCTGCTCAGCGTCGAGCGCCTGTCTTTCACCTATGGCGACAAGCCGGTGGAACTGCGCCGCGGTCTGTACAACACCGAGCAGCACTTCTACCGCAACGAGTTGAATTGATGCTGCATCGCTTTGCCATGTTGCAGGGCTCGGGCTTGCCACAAGCTCCGGGTAAGCCTGCTGCGTTGCAATAAACTCTGCGGGTTTCTCCCCGATTACAACGAGACCACACACCATGGCAGATCAGTCCCAAGCCGGATCCCCATCCCGGTCCAAACCCCGTCCCGGCGAGAACATGCGTCTGATCGACGCTTTGCAATACAAGTTGCCACTGGCGGGCGTGGTGTCGATCTTGCACCGGGTCAGCGGCATGATGATGTTTTTCCTGCTGCCGTTCATCGTCTGGATGTTCGACGCCAGCGTCACGTCCGAGGTCTCGTACGACAGCTTCACCAGCGCTTTTGTCGCGGGCATCGGGTTTGTGCCCGGCTTCTTGATCAAGCTGGTGGCCCTGGCGCTGATCTGGGCCTACCTGCACCACGCTGTCGCGGGCCTGCGCCACCTCTGGATGGACGCCACCCACGCCGTGACCAAAGAGTTCGGGCATTCGTCGGCTGTGGCCACCTTCGGGATCAGCATCTTGCTGACCGTCGTACTGGGCGCCAAGCTGTTCGGCCTGTTCTGACCCGACCTGTCCTGACCCCCACCCGCACAACACCTCAAAGGCAAGCTCCCTCATGGCTGTCAATTACGGATCAAAACGCATCGTCGTCGGTGCGCATTACGGGCTTCGCGACTGGCTGAGCCAGCGCATCACCGCGGTGGTGATGGCGCTGTTCACGCTGGCGCTGCTGCTGCAGTTCATCTTCGGCGGCCCGGTCGGCTATGAAAGCTGGGCGGGCATCTTTTCGCGCCAGTGGATGAAGGTGCTGACCTTTGTCGTCATCGTCTCTCTGGCCTGGCATGCCTGGGTCGGCATGCGGGATGTGTGGATGGACTACCTCAAGCCCGTGGGCCTGCGCCTGCTGGCGCAAGTGGCGACGATCGCCTGGTTGGTCGGCTGCGCCGGCTGGGCCGTGCAAGTGTTGTGGAGACTGTGAATTCAATGGCAACAACCAAGACTTCCGTGGCCCGTCGCAAGTTCGACGTGGTGATCGTCGGCGCCGGCGGCTCCGGCATGCGTGCATCGCTGCAACTGGCGCGTGCCGGTTTGAACGTGGCCGTGCTGTCCAAGGTGTTCCCCACCCGATCGCACACCGTGGCGGCGCAGGGCGGCATCGGTGCCTCGCTGGGCAACATGAGCGAGGACAACTGGCACTACCACTTCTACGACACCATCAAGGGGTCCGACTGGCTGGGCGACCAGGACGCGATCGAGTTCATGTGCCGCGAGGCCGGCAAGGTGGTCTACGAGCTGGAGCACTTCGGCATGCCGTTCGACCGCAACAGCGACGGCACCATCTACCAGCGCCCGTTTGGCGGCCACACCGCCAACTACGGTGAAAAGCCGGTGCAGCGCGCTTGCGCCGCGGCCGACCGCACCGGCCACGCGATGCTGCACACGCTGTACCAGCAAAACATCAAGGCCCGTACCCAGTTTTTTGTCGAGTGGATGGCGCTGGACCTGATCCGCGACGCCGACGGCGATGTGCTGGGCGTGACCGCGATGGAGATGGAGACCGGCGAGGTCTACATGCTCGAAGCCAAGACCACGCTGCTGGCCACCGGCGGTGCCGGCCGCATCTTTGCCGCCAGTACCAATGCCTTCATCAACACCGGCGACGGCCTGGGGCTGGCGGCACGTGCCGGCATCCCGCTGGAAGACATGGAGTTTTGGCAGTTCCACCCGACCGGCGTGGCCGGCGCGGGCGTGCTGCTGACCGAAGGCTGCCGAGGCGAGGGCGCGATCTTGCGCAATGCCAACGGCGAGCGTTTCATGGAGCGTTACGCCCCGACGCTCAAAGACCTGGCGCCGCGCGACTTTGTCTCGCGCTGCATGGACCAGGAGATCAAGGAAGGGCGCGGCTGCGGTCCGAACAAGGACTACATCGAGCTCGACATGACCCACCTGGGCGGCGACACCATCCTCAAACGCTTGCCCAGCGTGTTCGAGATTGGCCACAACTTTGCCAACGTCGACATCACCAAAGAGTCGATCCCGGTCGTGCCCACCATCCACTACCAAATGGGCGGCATCCCGACCAACATCAACGGCCAGGTGGTGGTGCCTAAGGATGGCAACCCGAATACCGTGGTCAACGGCTTGTACGCGGTGGGTGAATGCTCCTGCGTCAGCGTGCACGGCGCCAACCGCTTGGGCACCAACTCGCTGCTCGACCTGCTGGTGTTCGGCCGCGCCGCCGGCAACCACATCGTTGATGCCCACGCCCAGGCAGCCAAGTCCGGCGCCACGACCAGCAAGCCGCTGCCCGCCGATGCCGCCGATGCATCGCTGGCCCGCATCGCCAGGCTGGATGCCAGCACCTCGGGTGAATACGCCCAGGACGTGGCCAACGACATCCGCAACACGATGCAATTGCACGCGGGTGTGTTCCGCACCCAGGCCATGTTGGACGAGGGCGTGGTCAAGCTTGCCGCGCTGCGCGAGCGCGTGGCCGGCATCACGCTCAAGGACAAGAGCAAAGTCTTCAACACCGCCCGCATCGAAGCGCTGGAGGTCGAGAACCTGATCGAGGCGGCAGAAGCCACCATCGTCTCGGCCGCGGCCCGCCGTGAGTGCCGGGGCGCGCACACCGTCAACGACTACGAGCGCCCGGCTGATGACGCGCAGTTCCCGCTGGGCCGCAACGATGCCGAGTGGATGAAGCACACGCTGTGGTACAGCCAGGGCAACCGGCTGGACTACAAGCCGGTGCAACTCAAGCCGCTGACGGTGGACAGCGTGCCACCCAAGGTTCGTACGTTCTAAGTCTCGGCTGTCGCAGGCATTGAAAGCACCCTCATGACCAAACGCACTTTCCAGATCTACCGCTACGACCCGGACACCGACGCCAAGCCCTACATGCAGTCGATCGATGTTGAGCTCGACGGCACCGAGCGCATGCTGCTCGACGCACTGATGAAGCTCAAGTCGGTGGATCCGGCGATCAGCTTCCGCCGCAGCTGCCGCGAAGGTGTTTGCGGCTCCGATGCCATGAACATCAACGGCAAAAACGGCCTGGCCTGCCTGACCAACATGCGCGACCTGCCCGGCGTGGTGGTGCTCAAGCCGCTGCCCGGCCTGCCAGTGATCCGCGACCTGATCGTCGACATGACGCAGTTCTTCAAGCAGTACAACTCGATCAAGCCCTACCTCGTCAACGACGAGATTCCGCCCGAAAAAGAGCGGCTGCAAAGCCCCGAAGAGCGTGAAGAGCTGAACGGCCTGTACGAGTGCATTTTGTGTGCCAGCTGTTCAACGGCTTGCCCCAGTTTCTGGTGGAACCCGGACAAGTTTGTCGGCCCGGCTGGCCTGTTGCAGGCTTACCGCTTCATTGCGGACAGCCGCGACCAGGACACCGCCGCACGCCTGGACAACCTGGAAGACCCGTACCGCTTGTTCCGCTGCCACACCATCATGAACTGCGTCGATGTCTGCCCCAAGGGCCTGAACCCGACGCGCGCCATCGGCAAGATCAAGGAACTGATGGTGCGGCGCGCCGTTTAGGTGCACGCCTTTCACGCTGCGCGACAGCCTGCTGCAAGCCCCGCCATGCACACTGACCTTGACGACAATGCATTGATCGGTGCGACCGACTTGAGCCGGCTGCGCTGGCGCTGCCGCCGCGGCCTGCTTGAAAACGACCTGTTCATTGCGCGGTTCTTCGAGCGTCACGCGGCGTCACTGACGGTGCGCCATGCCAACGGCCTTCAGACCCTGATGGACCTGGCCGATAACGATCTGCTGGACTTGTTGCTGGTGCGCCGAGAGCCCGAAGATGAATTGGCCCAGCCCGAGGTGATCGAAGTGCTGGGCATGTTGCGTGCCAGACCTTTGCCGACGATTGTTTCACCCTCCGCCGACTTGCCGACCACGTAGCACCTGACCTAGAAAAAGGGAATGCCCATGACCCCCTCAGACGTGAAAGCCACCCTGTCGTTCTCTGACGGCAGCCCCAGCATGGACCTGCCGCTGTACAAGGGCAGCATCGGGCCGGATGTGATCGACATCCGCAAGCTCTATGGCCAGACCGGCAAGTTCACCTATGACCCGGGATTTTTGTCCACCGCGTCGTGCAATTCCACCATCACCTACATCGACGGTGACAAGGGTGAACTGCTGTACCGCGGCTACCCGATCGAGCAGTTGGCCAAAAACTGTGACTTTCTGGAAACCTGCCACCTGCTGCTCTACGGCGATCTGCCGGACGAAGCGCAGAAGAAGGACTTCACGGCCCGGGTGTCCAACCACACCATGGTCAACGAGCAGATGCAGTTCTTCCTGCGCGGCTTCCGCCGGGACGCACACCCGATGGCCATCATGACCGGCCTGGTCGGCGCGCTGTCGGCCTTCTACCATGACAGCACCGACATCAACAACCCGGTGCACAGGGACATCGCGGCAATCCGTCTGATCGCCAAGATGCCCACCCTGGTGGCGATGGCCTACAAGTACACGCAGGGCCAGCCCTACATGTACCCGAAGAACAAGCTGTCGTACTCGGCCAACTTCATGCAGATGATGTTCGCCAACCCCTGCGAGGACTACGTTCAGAACGACGTGCTGGTGCGTGCGATGGACCGTATTTTCATCCTGCACGCCGACCACGAGCAAAACGCGTCCACCTCCACCGTGCGGCTGTGCGGCAGTTCGGGCACCAACCCGTTTGCCGCCATCGCAGCCGG
This sequence comes from Burkholderiales bacterium, assembly GCA_038236495.1. Taxonomy (GTDB): domain Bacteria; phylum Pseudomonadota; class Gammaproteobacteria; order Burkholderiales; family Burkholderiaceae_C; genus Pseudaquabacterium. The sequence continues at coordinate 1,744 of JBBRZR010000163.1, read as the reverse complement.
CGTGGCCTGCCTCTGGGGCCCGGCGCACGGCGGCGCCAACGAGGCCTGCCTGAACATGCTGGGCGACATCCAGAAGATGGGCGGTGTGGAGAAGATCGGCGACTTCATCAAGCAGGTCAAGGACAAGAACTCGACCGTCAAGCTGATGGGCTTTGGCCACCGGGTCTACAAGAACTACGACCCGCGTGCCACCTTGATGCGCGAGACCTGCCACGAGGTGCTGGGCGCGCTGGGTCTGCACGATGACCCACTGTTCAAGTTGGCGATGGCCTTGGAGAAGATCGCGCTGGAAGACGACTACTTCGTCTCCCGCAAGCTCTACCCGAACGTCGATTTCTACTCTGGCATCGTGCAGCGTGCCATTGGCATTCCGGTGCCCTTGTTCACCGCGATCTTTGCGCTGGCCCGCACCGTGGGCTGGGTTGCTCAGTTGAACGAGATGATCGGCGACCCGGAATACAAGATCGGCCGGCCGCGCCAGCTGTACGTGGGTGCCACGCAGCGCGACGTCAAGCCGGTTGGCGAGCGCTGAGACGCCGCTTCTGCCGCAATGCAAAGCCGCCTTTGGGCGGCTTTTTCAATGGCGGCGGCATCGGCGTCGGTGTGCAATCTCACGACAGCCACCCGAGGGTGGCTTTTGGGGTGTTGGTTCTGCGCCGCCCTTCAGGCGCTCGGACGACTTACAGCAGCGCCTTGAGCAAGCGCGCCATCTCGCTGGGGTTGCGGGTGATGGTGAAGCCGCATTCCTCCATGATGGCCAGCTTGGCGTCGGCCGTGTCGGCGCCGCCGCTGATCAGCGCACCGGCATGGCCCATGCGCTTGCCGGCCGGTGCCGTCACGCCGGCGATAAAGCCGACGATCGGCTTTTTCATGTGGGCCTTGCACCAGACCGCGGCTTCAGCCTCGTCCGGCCCGCCGATCTCGCCGATCATGATCACCGCGTCGGTGTCCGGGTCGTCGTTGAACAACCGCATGATGTCGATGTGCTTCAGGCCGTTGATCGGGTCACCACCGATGCCGACTGCCGTGCTCTGGCCCAGGCCGATCTCGGTGAGTTGCGCCACCGCCTCGTAGGTCAGCGTGCCGCTGCGGCTCACCACACCGATGCGGCCTTTGCGGTGGATGTGGCCGGGCATGATGCCGATCTTGATCTCGTCAGGCGTGATCAGGCCGGGGCAGTTCGGGCCCAGCAGCAGCGTGCGCTTGCCGCCAGCGGCTTCCTTGGCCTTCATGCGGTTGCGCACTTCGAGCATGTCCTTGACCGGGATGCCTTCGGTGATGCAGATGGCCAGGTCCAGGTTGGCCTCGACGGCTTCCCAGATGGCAGCGGCGGCACCAGCAGGCGGCACGTAGATCACCGACACGGTCGCGCCAGTGGCATTGGCCGCTTCGCTCACGTTGGCAAAAATCGGGATGCCTTCGAAGTCTTCGCCGGCGCGCTTGGGGTTCACGCCGGCCACGAAGGCTTCGCGGCCATTGGCGTAGTCACGGCACATGCGGGTGTGGAATTGACCGGTCTTGCCGGTAATGCCTTGCGTGATGACTTTGGTGTTTTTGTTGATGTAGATGGACATGTGTGTTCTCCTGGCTTACTTGGACACGGCTTCAACGATTTTGGTCGCCGCGTCGGCCATGGTGTCTGCGGCAATGATGGGCAGGCCCGAATCGGCCAGCATCTTCTTGCCCAGGTCTTCGTTGGTGCCCTTCATGCGCACGACCAGCGGCACGCTCAGGTTCACGGCCT
>JBBRZR010000162.1:0-9845 GCA_038236495.1 Burkholderiales bacterium | reverse complement strand
TGCCATCCTCGGCATCCTGGGCCTGGGCATGGCGCTGGTGGTGATCGGCCGCGGCATCGACATCTCGATGATCGCCGCGATGGCGGTGCCCTCAGCCCTGCTGTTGCAAATGGTGATCAACGGCGTGTCGCTGCCATCGGCCGCGCTGGTGGCGCTGGGCTTGTCGCTGGCCTTCGGCGGGATCAACGGCTGGTTGATCGCCTACGCCGAGGTGCCCTCGCTGTTCACCACACTGGCCTCAGGCCTGTTCCTGGCCGGCTTGGGCCAAGCCTTCTTTTTCCAGCTGGAGGTGGTGCAATGGCCGGCGGCCATGGACGCCATCGCCTGGTTCGGTCGCGGCACGCTGGCCGGCCTGCCCATGCCGGTGCTGATGTTCGCGCTGGCCGCTTTGCTGGTGGCCCTGTTTCTGAAACGGCTGCGCGCTGGCGCCTTCATCTACGCCATTGGCGACAACCCCGCGACGGCCCGCGCCACCGGCTTGCCGACCCGGCCGGTGATCGTGCTCGAGTACGTGCTGGCCGCGCTGATAGGGCTGTTTGCCGGCCTGGTGATGGCGGCTTCAGTGAGCAGCATGCCGACCCGCATCTTCAACTCGACGATGGTCTATGACGTCGTGCTGGTCGTCGTGCTGGGCGGCATCGGCCTGTCGGGCGGGCGCGGCGGGGTACAGAACGTGATCGTCGGTACCCTGCTCATCGGCACCCTGCTCAACGGCATGACCCTCATGGACATCGGCTACTCGGTGCAAAACATCATCAAGGGCGTCGTGCTGTTGGCGGCGATTTTGATCGACTCGGTTCTCAACCCGCGCAATGAAGAGACCGCCCAGCAGGGCGATATCTGAGCCGTGCACTTCCCTGCCCTTTCCCGCAACCCCCCAGGAGACACGTCATGAATCCACAACGCATGCTGACCACGGCTGGCCTAGTCCTCTCACTCACCCTGGCCACCACCAGCGCCGCCTTCGCCCAGGGCAAGGGCCTGGATGAGCCGTTCCGCGCCGGCTATAAAGCGGCGCTGGCCGGCAAGACCGTCGGCTATATCCCGGTGGCCATGGGGTTCGACCTGACGCAGGGCTGGCTCGACGGCCTGAAAAAAGACCTGGAGCCCTCGGGCATGAAAGTCGTGCTGCGCGACCCGAACTGGAACACCAATGCCGGCGCCCAGGCCTTTACCGCGCTGATCGCCGAGAAGCCGGCCGTCATCGTGATCCACAACCCCGACGTGCAGACCTACGCCAAGCTGATCCGTAAAGCCGAAGACGAAGGCATCTACGTGGTGCAGATCAACATGCGCTCGACGCAAGCGTCCACCGCCTTTGTCGGCGCCGATTGGGTCGACATCGGTGAGCGCCTGACCGAGGCCGCGGCCACTGCCTGCAAGGGCAAGAGCAACAAGATCGCCATCGTCCAGGGTGCGCCCACCGCGGCCACCAGCGCCTACACCCTCAAGGGCGTTGAAAACGTGCTGGCCAAACACCCTGAACTCAAGGTGGTGAGCAACCAAGCCGCCGACTGGGACGCCGCCAAGGCCAAGACCTTGACGCAGACGGTGCTCAAGCAGCACCCAGACCTGTGCGGCATCGTCGGCTTCTGGGACGGCATGGACATCGGCACCGCCGCAGCCATCAAGGAAGCGGGCATGACCGGCAAGGTGTTTCTGGGCACCTCGGGCGGCGGCGAACAAAAAGGCACCTGCGACCTGGTCAAGAGCGGCGCCTTCGACTTGAACATCAGCTACGACGTGCCGACCCAGGCCGCCAACATGGCGTCGATGATCAAGTGGCTGGTGCAGGGCGGCGTCAAGCCTGGTGCAGCCAAGCAAAACATCTACACCACGCTGATCCCGGTGACCAAGGACAACGCGTCCAAGGAAGGGACTTGCTGGAAACTTGCCGCCAAATAACGCCCGATCCAGCACCTTTGTTTGCGCCGGCCAGTTGCGCCGGTGCAGCGCTGCACAAAGGGCGTTGTTTGTTGCAGGCCTTGGAAAAAATCAATGAACCAGACTGCTGAAGTCGTGGGCGCTGGCTTGCCCAAGCCACGCGAATCAACCCAGGCGCAAGAGCGCTGGCAGGACAGACTCGTCCGCCTGCGCTACCAATATTGGCCCGACCATTGGGTGGGCGAGATCCTGGCCAAGCGCTGGACCGAGACCGCCATCCCGGTGCTGCTGTTGCTGATCGTGGTGTTCATCTCGGGTCGGCTGATCAACAACTTCTACAGCCCTGGCGTGCTGGCCGACACCTTGCGCCAAGCCGGAGAGATCGGCTTTATCGTGCTGGGGCTGGCGCTGGTGATGATCGTCGGCGGTATCGATCTGTCGGTGGGCTCGATGTTTGCGCTGACCAATTTCTGCGCGCTGATGCTGATGCACGTGCTGAAGTGGCCGGTGCCGATGGCCGTTGCCGGTACGCTGCTGTGCGGTGCGCTATTGGGTGCGATCAATGGCGTGCTGGTGGGCTACTTGCGGCTGCGCGCCTTTCTCACCACGCTGATCACGCTGATCATCTTCCGCTCGGCCTACGAGGTCCTGAGCCTGCAGTACAGCACCGCGATCGCCGGCAGCATGCCCGAGTCGGCGGCCTGGGAGATTCTCGGCAACGGCAGCTTTTGGGGCCTGCCGACGGTGGCCTGGGCCTATGCCGGAGTGGCCATCGCCGGCCATGTGATGCTGACCCGGCTGCGCATCGGCTGGCACATCATGGCCATCGGTGGCTCGCGTCGATCGGCCTACAACGCCGGCATCGCGGTGCGCCGTACCGTGGCGCTGAGCTACGTGGCGTGCGGCGTGCTGACCGCGGCAGGGGGCTGCTTTTTCGCCAGCCGGCTGGCCACTGCGGGTGCCGACATCGGCGTGGGCATGGAGGTGCTGGTGCTCACCGCCGCGGTGCTGGGCGGCATCAGCCTGGGCGGCGGGCGTGGCTCGGTCACGAAGGCGCTGGTGGGCACGCTGATCGTGCTGCTGATCACCAACGGACTGACCTCGCTGTCAGCGCCGGGCGGCATCAACCGCATGGTGCTGGCGGCCATCCTGGTGGCCGCGGCAATGATCGACGTTCGCTGGCTGAAGAACCGCCAGCGCATCATCAGCAAGGTCTATGTGAGCCCGGCCTACCAAGGGCTGCCGCCAGCGCTGGAATGCACAGCCACCACCGACGGCCCGTACCGCCTGAACAACAAGCTGCGCGAAGTCACGCTGATCGGCCTGGGCCGGATCGAGGCGCCCGAGGACGTGATCCTGGACCGCAACGACCACCTCTATGCCGGCAGCCGGCATGGCGACATCATCAAGTTCTTCGCGCCCGATTACCAGCGCATGGAGGTCTTTGCCCACATCGGCGGCCAACCGCTGGGCCTGGCGTTTGACCGTGACGACAACCTGAACGTCTGCATCGGTGGCATGGGCCTGTACCGCATCACGCCCGACCAGCAGGTGCAGCGCGTCACCGACGAGACCAACCGCAGCTGGCACTCGATCAACGACGACAGCCGGCTGCGCCTGGCCGACGACCTGGACATCGCCGACGATGGCCGCATATTCTTCTCCGAGGCCACCACCCGCTACGAGATGCATGAGTGGCCGGTGGACGGGCTGGAGGCCCGCGGCAACGGCCGCATCGTCTGCTTCGACCCGCGTGACGGCAGCACCCGCACGGTGCTGCGCAACCTGCGCTTTCCCAACGGCATCGCGATTGCCAGCGACAAACAGTCCATCCTGTTTGCCGAGACCTGGGGCTGCTGCATCAAGCGCTACTGGTTCGACGGCCCCAAGAGCGGCCAGGTCGAGATGGTGCTGGACAACCTGCCGGGCTACCCGGACAACATCAACCTGGCCAGCGACGGCAACTATTGGCTTGCCCTGGTCGGCATGCGCTGCCCGGCCTATGACCTGGCGCTGCGCATGCCGGGCTTCCGCAAACGCATGGCCACCCGGGTACCGCTGGATGAATGGCTGTTCCCCAACATCAACACCGGCTGCGTGCTGAAGTTCAGCGAGTCCGGCCAGGTGCTGGAGACGCTGTGGGACCTGGGCGGCGAGAACCATCCGATGATCACCTCGATGCGCGAACACCGTGGCCACCTGTACCTGGGCGGCATCCTGAACAACCGCATCGGCCGCTACAAGCTAGAGGGCGCCGACCCCGACTTCGTGCAGTACGACAAGCGCTGGGGGAAGACCTGATGTTCGACAGCTTGAAAGTCTTCACTGACCGGCTGCTGGGCCGGGGCAGCGCTGCGATCACGGTGCCGGTGATGGACGGCACGCTCAAGCCGAATCGCCGGCTGGACCAGGCCGAGTTGCTGGCCGAACTGCCCGGCATCGACGACATCGCCTGGGACGGCCAGACGCTGTGGGCCAGCGCCGGCAAGGTGCTGTGGCGGCTGGACGGTGCGCAGTTCAGCGAGGCGCGGCGCTTCGATGCCGAGATCAGCGCGATCGCCGTATCGCGCCAGGGCCGGCTGGCGGTGGCGCTGGGCGGCACGCAGATCCGGGTGCTGGACGCCGATGGCACGGCACCGGCCCAGTTGGATGCGCTGGCCGGTCAGCCGCTGCATTGCGTCAACGCGCTGGCCTGGGACGGCGAGGAGGCGCTGCTGTTTACCGACGGCTCGCGCCAGCACGCCCCGACGCAATGGTCGCGTGACCTGATGACGCTGGGCCACAGCGGACGCGTTGGCCGTTGGTGGCTGCCGGCCGGCCAGGCCGAGCTGCTGGCCCAAGGCCTGGCTTACGCCTACGGTGTGCTGCCCGCGGCCGACGGCGTGTTGGTGGCCGAGAGTTGGCGCCACCGGGTGCTGCTGCGCAGCAAGGCCGGCAACACCAGCGCTGGCCAGCCGCTGCTGGCCGAGCTGCCAGGCTACCCCTCGCGCATGGCGCCGGCAGCCGATGGAGGCTTTTGGCTGGCCTGCTTTGTCTGCCGCACCCAGCTGGTTGAGTTTGTGCTGCGTGAACCGGCGTACCGTCAGCGCATGGTGGCCGAGATCGCGCCCGAGCACTGGATCGCGCCAGCGCTGTCTTCGGGCCACAGCTTTCTGGAGCCGCTGCAGGGCGCGGGCGTCAAGAACATGGGGGTGCTCAAGCCCTGGGCGCCACCGCGCTCGTACGGGCTGGTGCTGCATGTCAGCGCCAATGGCCGCATCCTCGAATCCCTGCACAGCCAGGTGGACGGGCGCCACCACGGCATCACCGCGGTGGCCGAGCACGGCGGCGTGCTGATGTGTGCGTCCAAGGGCAGCGGCCGGCTGCTGCGGGTGGACTTGCACCCGCGTCATGGAGAGTCAGTATGAGCACCCCGACCATCGCACCCCCACCATCGGTCCAACCCGATTCGTCCACCGACGTGATGCTGGAGCTGCGCCAGGCCACCAAAAAATATGCCGGCGTGCCTGCGATCGAAGACGTGAGCTTCACCCTGCAGCGCGGCGAGATCCACGCGCTGCTGGGCGAAAACGGCGCCGGCAAGAGCACGCTGACCAAGGTGATGGCCGGCGTCGTGCCGCTTACATCCGGCACGATGCTGGTCGAAGGTCAGGCCGTGAACCTGCGCACGCCGCTGGAGGCGCTGCAAAAGGGCATCGCGATGGTGTTTCAGGAGACCAGCCTGGTGCCCAGCATGACGGTGGCGCAGAACCTGTACCTGGGCCAGGAGCAGTTCTTCAACCGGCTGCGCGGCATCTACATCTCGGCCCAGCAGTTCTTGCAGAGCCTGAACTTCGACGTCGACCCCACCGCCACCGTCAACCTGCTGGGCGCGGCCAAGAAGCAGATGGTGGAGATTGCCCGAGCGGTGCTGCACAAGGCCCGCATCATCATCTTCGACGAGCCCACCGCCAGCCTGACGCCCGAGGAGAAGAAGTACTTCTTCGACCTGGTGTTCAACCTGAAGGCGCGCGGCGTCTCGATCATCTTCATCTCACACGCGCTGGAAGAGGCCCTGCTGCTGGCCGACCGCATCACCGTGCTGCGTGACGGCCGGCATGTGGTGACCGACCGCAAAGACAGTTTCGACCGAGCCCGTGTGGTGCAGGCGATGGTCGGGCGCGACCTGTCGCAAACCATGTACGGCCAGCGCAAGACCTTTGTGCGACCGGGCGGCGAGTGCCTGCTGTCGGTGCGCAACCTGCGCATGGCGGCGATGGTCAAGAACAACTCGCTGTCGGTGTTTGCCGGCCAGGTGACCGGGGTCTTCGGCCTGGTGGGTGCCGGCCGCACCGAGACCTTCAAGGTGGTGGCCGGGCTGATCAAGCGCGACTTCTTCCACGGCGGCGAGGTGCTGTTGCGCGGCAAGCCGGTGCGCTACCGGGTGGCGCGCCAGGCGGTGCGCGACGGCATCGCCTACATCACTGAAGACCGCAAGGTGGAGGGCTTCTTCGAGACCATGTCGGTGGCGCGCAATATCTACATGGGACTTCTCGGGAAAGCAGGCGGGGCCTTCGGGCTGGTCTCTTACCGCCAGGCCCAGGCCGAGGGTGAGCGCTGGAGCAAGCTGCTCAACGTGCGCGCTGCCAACGCCGACGTCAAGGTGATCGAACTGTCGGGCGGCAACCAGCAAAAGGTGGTGATCGCCAAGAGCCTGGTGCAAGACCCCGACGTGATCATCTTCGACGAGCCCACCCGCGGTGTCGACGTGGGTGCCATCACCGAAATCCATGCCGAGATCAACCGCCTGGCCGACGCCGGCAAAGCGGTGGTGGTGATCTCGTCTTACCTGCCCGAGGTGATGGCCTTGTCCGACCGCATCCTGGTGGCCAAGCAGGGCAAGGTAGTGGTCGAGTTCTCGGCCACCGATGCCACGCAAGAGGGGATCATGTACGCTGCCATTCACTGACAGGCACAGCCCATGACACCCGCAGCAGCGGCGCCCGCGGCGCTTGACTTCTATTTCGACTTCATCTCCGGCTACGGCTACTTTGCCAGCCTGCGCATCGAAGCCATCGCCGCCAGGCATGGCCGCGCTGTGAACTGGCACAGCATGCTGCTGGGCGTGTCGGTGATGAAGGTGATGGGCCTCAAGCCCTTGCTCGACACGCCGCTCAAGGGCGATTACGTGCTGCGCGACGCCGCCCGCTACATGCGCCGGCACGGCCTGACGCTGGCGCGCCAGATCAGTGACCCGATGATGGACCCGAGGCCGGCAGCACGCGCGTTTTATTGGGTCAAGCGCCACCACCCGGGCCTGGAGCCGGCGTTTGCACGCGCCGTCTACGACCGCTACTGGCGACTGGGCAAGGACTTGTCCGACCCCGCCGAGATCGCCGCCGTGGCGCTGTCCCACCCCGACCTCGGCCTGGACCCCGGCGCATTGGCCGCGGGCCAGGCCAGCGAGGACGCCCGCAGCGACTTGCGCGAGGCGGTGGCCGCCAGCATCGACCGCGGCGTCTTCGGGTCGCCCTTCACCCTGGTCGATGGCGAGCCGTTCTGGGGGTCGGACCGGCTTGAACTCGTCGACGACTGGCTGACACAGGGCGGCTGGTGAGCCGCGCCTGCGGGCCGATGCCGCAACGGAGAAACCCTTGAGCCCAGCCGCCTCTTCACCTGCCGCATCACCCGAGACACCCGAGACACCCGCGCGCGGGCCGTCGCTTGCCGGCATCACCATTCTCGATCTCACCCGGGTCGTCGCCGGCCCGTATTGCACGATGATGCTGGCCGACCTGGGGGCCACGGTGATCAAGATCGAACACCCCAGCGACCCCGATTTCGTGCGCGGCTTTCCGCCCTTTGTCGGCGGCGTTCAGGGCCAGGGCAGCGGCTACTTCGCCCAGTACAACCGCCACAAGCTGGGTGTGAGCCTGGACCTCAAGCAAGCCGAGGGCCGGGCCTTGTTGATCGAGATGGCCGCCAAGGCCGACATCCTGATGGAGAACTTCCGGCCCGGCACGATGGACAAGCTGGGCCTGGGCTACGACACGCTGAAGGCGCTGTGCCCGCGCCTAATCTACACCTCGATCAGCGGCTTCGGCCAGACCGGGCCGCACTCGCGCCGGCCGGCGTTTGACAGCACGGCGCAGGCTGCCGGCGGCCTGTGGTCGATGAACGGCCAGGCCGGCGAACCGCCGGTGCGGGTGGGCACCATCATCGGCGACCTGGCGGCATCGTTTTATGCCGCCATCGGCACACTGGCCGCGCTGCGCGAGCGCGACCGCAGCGGTCTGGGCCAACGGGTCGACGTGGCGCAACAGGATTCAGTCGTCACGCTGACCGAGAGCGCCATCGTCGACTACACCATGGCCGGCATGGTGGCCCAGCCTATGGGCAACGACCATGCCTTCGCCCGACCTTACGGCCAGTACGCCTGCAAGGATGGCCATGTGTTTTTCGGCAGCTACAACGACAAGTTGTGGCGTGAATGCTGCGGCGTGTTCGGCATGCCCGAACTCGCCGACGATCCCGAGATCGACACCATGGCCAAGCGCTTCGACCCCGCCACCTACGAGCGCCGGCTGCGCCCGGTCATAGCGGGCTGGTTTGCCAACCGCAGCAAAGCCGAGCTGGAGGCCATGGCCGGCGACCGCGTCGCGCTGACGCCGGTCAAAACCATCGACGAGGTGGTGGCCGACCCGCACCTGGCCGCGCGAGACATGTTTGTTGCGGTGCAGACCGCTGGCCAGCCGGTGCAAGTGTTCGGCTCGCCAATCCACCTGTCAGCCACACCGCCGCTAACCCGAGGCGACGTGCCGGCGCTGGGCCAGCACAACCGGCAGGTGTACCTGGACTGGCTGGGCCTGGACGACGCACGCTACGCCGCATTGCGGGCCGCTGGCACGGTCTAGGCTGCCATGATCCCGATCATCCCGGGCCAAACCCGCGGTGGTCTCGGCAACCGCTGCGCCAGGCGCTGCCCACGCCCGCTGGCAACTCAGACCGGCTCGACCGTCACCGCCACCCTGGGCGGTGCACTGCCACCGCCGCGGATCACGCCGCGCAGCGGTGCCACGTCGGCGTAGTCACGGCCCCAGGCCAGCGTGACATGGTCTTGGCCGACCCGGACGTCATTGGTCGGGTCCAGCGCCACCCAGCCGTGCAAGGGGCACCACACGGCCGCCCAGGCGTGGCTGGCGTCGGCGCCCACCAGGCGCGGCTGGCCCGGTGGCGGCTGGGTCAGCAGGTAGCCGCTGACGTAGCGGGCGGCCAGGCCCAACGACCGCATCGCGCCGATCATCAGGTGGGCAAAGTCCTGGCAGACGCCCTGCCCTTTGTCCAGCGCCTGCAAGGCGGTGGTGTTGACGTCGGTGGCGTCGGGGTTGAAGGCCATGTGGCTGTGGATATGGCTCATCAACGCGCTGGCGGCCTGCAGCAGCGGGCGGCCGGGCACGAACAGGCTGCGCGCGAAGTCGGCCAGGCGCGGGTCGCGGGGCGCAAAGTGGCTGGGCAGCACAAACTCGACCGCGTCGGGCTGGGTTGCGCCGGCGCGGTAACGCAAGGCCTGGGCGGCGGCCTCCCAGGGTGGGCTCAAGTGGGCGGCCAGCACGGGCGGTGTGACCAGCCGCACTTGAAAACTGCTGACCACCGTCAAGGTCTCATGCACCCGCGCATGGCTGAAGCCGTGGCGCCAGTTGCCAAAGGCATCGCGGCTCTCTTGCACGGCGCCCTCCGGCCGCGGGTCGATCTGCAAGGCCCAGCGCGACACCTGCTGCAGTTCGGTGTCGCGCGGGCGCAGCCAGGCGCTGTGGTGCGCTTCTTCAACCGGCCGGTCGTAGTCGTAGCGGGTCTCGTGGCGCACTGACAGCTGGCGTGGACCTGGCGGCAGTGCCGGGGGTTGGGAGGGCGCGGGCAGCAGCGCGACCGGCCTGGGCACACCGTCGGCATCGCGTGTCTGGGATTGGGATTGGGATTGGGAC
>JBBRZR010000161.1:0-9847 GCA_038236495.1 Burkholderiales bacterium | reverse complement strand
TGGTGATCGAACCCGGCCAGACCGTGCTGATCCCGACCGGCCTGGCCATCCACATCGCCGACCCTGGCCTGGCCGCGTTGATCCTGCCGCGCTCCGGTCTGGGCCACAAGCACGGCATCGTGCTGGGCAACCTGGTGGGCCTGATCGACAGCGACTACCAGGGCCCGCTGATGGTCAGCTGCTGGAACCGCGGCAGCCTGCCGTTCACGATGGCGCCGATGGAGCGCCTGGCGCAGCTGGTGATCGTGCCGGTGGTGCAGGCGGTGTTTCGCCAGGTCGATGATTTTGGCGCCAGCCCGCGCGGCGAGGGCGGCTTCGGCTCGACCGGCCAGCACTGAGCGGCGCTGGTGGCGCCCCAGCCGGCGATTCAGTGCACGTGCGGCGCGGGTGGCAAGGGGTTGACCACGCTGAGCGCGCTTTCGGACACGCTGCGGGCCTCCAGCTCGTCTTCGCTGGCTTCGCGCACGGCGCAGACCTTCACCGCCAACTGCAGCGCCATGCCGGCCAGCGGGTGGTTGCCGTCCAGCACCACGTGCGAGGGATAGACCTCGGTGGCGGTGTAGATCAGCTCCGGCGCCATGCCGGTGGTGGCCGCGCCCTCGGGCAGACCGTCAAACTGCATGCCCACCTCCAGGTGCTCCGGGAACAGCGAGCGCGCTTCGAAACACACCAGGTCGGCGTCGTAGTCGCCAAAGCCGTGTTCGGGCTCCAGGTGCAGGTCCACCTCGAAGCCGCTGCGCTGGCCGGCCAGCGCTTCCTCCAGCTTGGGCAACAGGTCGTGGCCGCCGTAGAAAAACTCCAGCGGTTCGGTGAGGTCGTCGATGGCCTGGTCCTGGGCATCGGCCAGGCGCCAGGTCAGGCTGACGACGCAGGGTGCGGTGATCAACATGAATCGATGATCGCATATCCGGCCTGCGCTTCACCCGCCGCCACGGCCGGTCTCAGGCCAGTCCGACCATGGCACCGGCGACAATCCGTGCCATGGATGTCACCCAACCGCTGCCCTTGCTGGGGGGCTTGTCCCCCGTCACTTTCATGCGCCGCCACTGGCAGAAAAAGCCGCTGCTGGTGCGCCAGGCCTGGCCGGGTGTCTGCCCGCCGATCGACCGTGCTGCGCTGTTCGACCTGGCCGCAGCGGACGGCATCGAGTCGCGGGTGCTCAGCCGATTCGGCGGCGACTGGCGTTTGCGCCACGGCCCGTTTGCGCGCCGTGCGTTGCCGCCGATCCGCAAGCCCGACTGGACCCTGCTGCTGCAGGGCCTGGACCTGCATTGGCAGCCGGCGCACGAGATGCTGCAGCGCTTCCGCTTTGTGCCCGAGGCTCGGCTTGATGACCTGATGATCTCCTGGGCCAGTGATGGCGGCGGCGTGGGCCCGCACCTGGACTCGTACGACGTGTTCCTGCTGCAGGTGCAGGGCCGGCGCCGCTGGCGCATCGGGCCGGTGGCCGACCGCAGCCTGGTGCCTGGCCTGCCGGTGCGCATCCTGGCCCACTTCGAGCCGGCCGAAGAATGGCTGCTGGAGCCGGGCGACATGCTCTACCTGCCGCCACTGTGGGGCCACGACGGCGTGGCCGAGGGCGAATGCATGACGGTGTCGGTCGGCTTCCGGGCGGCCGGCGCCACCTCGCTGGCGCAGGAGGTGCTGCACCAGCTCGCCGACGACCTGGAGCCGTCGGAATCCGCTGAAACGCTGTACCGCGACGCCGGGCAAGGGGCCACCGCCACGCCAGGCCGGGTGCCGGTCGGCCTGCGCCAGTTTGCCGACAAGGCGCTGCAGCGTGCGCTGCGCGACCCCCTTGCGCTGGACCGTGCACTCGGCATCTTGCTCAGCGAGCCCAAGCCCCAGGTCTGGTTCGAGCCCGGCGCGCGGTTGACGCCCGGCGCTGCCGTGGTGCTGGACCGCCGCACCCGGATGGTCTACGACGACCGGCATGTTTTCATCAACGGCGAGGCGTTCGTGGCGGCTGGCCGTGATGCCCGGCTGATGCGCCAGTTGGCCGATCAGCGCAGCCTGACCGCAACCGAGGTGGCACGGCTGGGGCAGGGCGCCCAAGACCTGCTCGGTGACTGGGCGGACGCCGGTTGGGTGCAGGCGCATGCCTGAAGCGGACTGCGCGGCATGAGCCCTGCGTCGGACCTTGCGCACGGCCCGGCCGACTGCAGGGCCGTGCTGCATGCGCTGCTGTGCAGCCTGGCTGCGCCCGAGCCGGCCGCGCCGTTGCCCAGCGGCGTGTTGTTGATCGACAGCGTATTTGCCGGATGGCCGCTGGACGATCCCGCAGTGTTGCAGGCGTTGCAGACCTGGATGAAACCGCCGGGCCGCTGTTTGCGCATCGTCGGCCTGGATTTCGATGCCGTAGCCCGCACCCACCCGCGGTTTTCGCGCTGGCGGCGCGATTGGGCGCACCGTATCGAGGCCTGGCGACCGTCCGACGGGCTTTGGGCGCCCGGCCTGCACATGCTGCTGGCAGGGTCGGTGGCCGCGCAGTGGCAGGATGCACCCGACTGGTGCCTGCGCCGTGTCACAGAGAAGGTGCAGGTCCAGGCCTTGCGCGATCGGAGTGCAGCGTTTTTGCAACGTTGTGAGCCGGCCTGGCCGGTGACAACGCTGGGCTTATAGGGAGGTTCCCTAGGTCTTGGTATAATTTTTGGCTAGTCCCAGAGGTGCTCGAGCTTCCTGGGTCTGGTTTCTTGACACATCGGCCCATGCTGAGTGCGTTGGATCCCTTTACCGATTTTGTTGATCAACATTTTTCTCAGAGGACACCTATATGAACAAGTCAATCCTGTTGGCCGCCCTGGTTGCCGCCGCCGCCCTGACCGCTTGCGGCAAGAAGGAAGAAGCCCCGGCACCCGTCGCTGCGCCGATGGCTGCTGCCGCTTCGGCCGTCGACGCCGCCGCTTCGTCGGTTGCTGACTCGGCCGCTTCGGCTGCCGCCGGTGCCGCTGCCGCTGTCGGCGACGCCGCCGCTTCGGCCGCTGCCGGCGCCGCCGCGATGGCCGCCAGCAAGTAATCGGTTCACACCGGTTGCAAAAAGCCGCCTTCGGGCGGCTTTTTTTCGTCTCGATGAAGGATTGCATCCGGCCCGGCCGGGGCCAGAGTTGTTGGCGGAACAAAACGCCGCTGGCGATATTGAACGGTATTGCACAGTATTGCGGTGCCATCGTCGGTGGTCGTCGGGATGACGCGCACAGGCCCGGCCTAAACTGTTTCGATACTTGGTTTCCGCCCACGGTTCTCCGTTATTGCCCGTTCATCCCAACCCATGCTGAAGCTGCTGCGTCGCCTGCTCTCACGGGGATCCGGTTCGGCCGAGCCCGTGGCCTTGCAGCGCTGGGCCGAGGACCATGGCCACCGTTTTCGGCGGGTGCGCGGCCAGGCCCAGGGTTGCGTGATCGAAGGGCAGCTGGGCGCACAAGCCTGGCGCATCGAGTGGGGCGCTTCGCAGCGCGGCTATGTTCCGGGGCCTGAGTTGCGGTTGATGGCCGAGCTTGATCTGCCCAAAGCGCTGACGGCGATGGTGCTCAACCGCAGTTTGATGGCGGTGATGGAGAAAACCGTCTACGAGCAGTTTGTCGATGACGTACAGACCCGCATCGATACCGACACACCGTCGGAGATGCGCTGGTTGGTGATGTTCACCAAGTTGGCGCCCCAGGATTTGGGTCGGCTGCGCGAGCGCTATGCCGCCGTCAGCAGTGTCGCGCCGTGGCTGGTGCAGTGGCTGGCCGGCCCGCTCAACGACGCGCTGGCGGCCACCACCGAGATGGTGCAGCCTGACCAGCCTGTGGCACTGACCATCGGACGCGGGCGGGTAACCTTGCGCACCTCGATGCCCCAGCCGGATGCCGCTGGCCTGGCGATTTGGTTTTCAGTCTTCGAGCATGCGGTACGCGAGGCCCACCGGCTGGGCGCCGAGTGGCGCGACGCCGCCGGCGGTGGTCTGACGACGCAGCCCAGCGCCTGGTCACACAGCGAACTGGTGCGCATCCCCAGCCGCATCACGGAGACCTAGCGCGCGCTTTCAGCCGCCGGCGTTGCCGGCCTTCAAGGCAAATCCCCAGCCCAATTCGGCCAACTGCCGTGTGGCTGCGCCGGTCGCCCTGGCCTGGGCGCTGGCGGCTGTGCCGTCTACCACGCGTTTGGCGATGCCTTGGGTGATGGCGGCCAGACGGAACAGGTTGTAGGCGAGGTAGAAGTTCCAGTCGGCCAGCAGGTTGTCGGGCGACCCGCGGCCGGTGCGGTCGCAGTAACGGCGCATGTAATCGCGCTCGGCCGGGATCCCCAGTGCTGCCAGATCCAGCCCGGCAATGCCGCGGAACACGCCTGGCGCGATATGCCAGCTCATGCAGTGGTAGCTGAAGTCGGCCAGCGGATGGCCAATGGTGGAGAGCTCCCAGTCGAGCACGGCGACGACGCGCGGCTCGTCGGGGTGGAAGATCAGGTTGTCCAGCCGGTAGTCGCCATGCACGATCGTGACCTGGGAGTCGTCGCGCGCGCTGGCCGGCAGGTGCTCGGGCAGCCAGGCCATCAGGCGGTCCATCTCGAGGATCGGCTCGGTGATCGAGGCTTGGTACTGCCGGGTCCAGCGGCTGATCTGGCGGCCGAAGTAGTTGCCCGGTCGGCCAAAATCGGCCAGGCCCACGGCGCGCACATCCACGTTGTGCAGTGCCGCCAGCACCCGGTTCATTTCGTCGTAGACGGCGCTGCGATCGTCCGGCGCCATGCCCGGCAGCGACTGGTCCCAAAGCACCCGGCCCTCGACACATTCCATGACATAAAAGGCGCGGCCGATCACCGACTCGTCCTCGCACAGCACATGCATGCGGGGTACGGGTACGCCGCTCAAGGCCAGGGCGTCCATCACACGGTACTCACGTTCGATCGCGTGGGCCGACGGCAACAGCTTGGTCTGCGGGCCTGGTTTGCTGCGCATCACGTAGGCGCGGCCTGGGGTGATCAGCCGGTAGGTCGGGTTGGACTGGCCACCCTTGAATTGCTCGACCTGCAGCGGCCCGGCAAAGCCGCCCATGTGATCGGCAAGCCAGGCCTGCAGTGCCGCGGTGTCGAAGGCGTGCTGAGGCGATACCGTACCGCTGCCGGTGAAATGGTCCATTGGCGTCAGGCTCCAGATTGGGCTAGTGCAGGCCGGATCAGCCTTCGGCGATTTCCATCAGCTTGTCGCGCGACAGCACCACCAGCCGGGTCGGTTCGACCCGGACTGCACCCTCGCGCTCGAAGCCCTTGAGCTCCTGGTTGACCCGCTGGCGCGATGCCCCCAACAACTGCGCCAGGTCCTCTTGCGCCAGTTGCAGACCGATCCGGATCTCCTCGCCCTGCTCGATGCCGTAGCTCTTGGCCAGCAGGATGATTTGCTTGGCCAGACGCGCCGACAGCGGCTTGGTGTTGAGGTCCTCGAACTGGTTGAACATCAGCCGCAGGCGCCGGCAGTTCAGTCGCAGCAAGGCGTCGTACAACTCCGGGTGCTGCGACAGCAACTCCTTGAAATCGGCTTTGCGGATGCACAGCAGCGTGGTCTCGCCGTGCGCGTCGGCATCGTGGGTGCGCGGCAGGCCATCGAACAACGAGATGTCGCCGAACCACACACCCGGCTCGCAATAGGTCAGCGTGACTTGCTTGCCGGCCAGCGACACCAGTGACACCCGTACCGTGCCGCGCGCCACCCCCACCCACTCCTCGGCCGGTGTGCCGCGCGAGGCCAGCGGCGCACCATCGGCCAACCGCCGCACATAGGCGCGAGACAGGATGGCATGGCGAAGCGGCTGAGATAGCTTGGAGAACCATGCACCGGACTCGATGTTTTGACGCTCTTCAATGGTAAGAACCGGGGTATTCATGTCTTGTCCCAGGCGCGACAACCGCGCCAGCCTGCAGAGGCTTATTGTCCATCAGCCCTGCAAGGAGACTGTCAGCATGACCGCACAAGACTTGGATATCCCCTCGCGCCAGCATCAGGTGTCTGCTGAAGAGTGGCAGGTCCGCCTCGATCTGGCCGCGGCCTACCGGCTGGTGGCCTTGTTCAAGTGGGACGACCTGGTGTTTACCCACATCAGCGCGCGTGTGCCCGGCACCGAAGACCAGTTCCTGATCAACCCCTACGGACTGATGTTCGACGAGATCACGGCATCCAGCCTGGTCAAGATCGACTTGGCGGGTAACAAGCTCGACGACTCGCCTTATCCGATCAACCCGGCCGGTTTCACGATCCACAGCGCAGTGCACGCGGTGCGCCACGATGCGGCCTGCGTGCTGCATGTGCACTCGCTCAACGGCGTGGCGGTGTCGGCCCAAAAACAGGGTGTGTTGCCGATCTCGCAGCAATCGATCTTCGTGCTGTCCAGTCTGGGCTACCACGACTACGAAGGCGTGGCCTTGCGCGACGACGAGAAGCCGCGGCTGGTGCGTGATCTGGGGGACCGCCGGTTCCTGATGCTGCGCAACCACGGCCTGTTGACGGTGGGCTCGACCATCGCCGACGCGTTTTTGTCGATGTATTTGTTCGAGACTGTTTGCACGATCCAGGTGCGGGCCCAGGGTGGGGGAGAGTTGATCGCAGTACACCCCGAGATCATCGCCACGGCGCGCCAGCAATCGGCCCAGGCCACCCGCGGCATGGGCGATTCGCTGGTCTGGCCTGGCTTGCTTCGGCGTTTGGCGCGGCAGTCGCCCGGTTACGACCGCTGACGCGACGTCGCCGCTTGGGTCGGGCGGCCATCAAGTCCGGTTGCGTCAAAAAACCGGCCGCTTTTGGCATGGCGGCGCGGTTAGGGCCCTGGCGGCGCGTGCTAGAGTGGTTTTCATCTGTCCACGCCCCACTCCACGACACATCCGTCGGCGCCCGCTGCACAGCATGCCACCCAAGACACCGCTGATGATCGCGGCAGCCGCTTGCCTGCTGCTGTCGGCCCCGTCGGTTTTTGGCCGTGGTCTCGGGCTGTACCAGGGCGCAATCCTCAGAACGCCGATCTCGGCGCTGGCGCACACCGCCGGGGTGGCCCCGATTTGGGTCGGCGTACCGGCTTGGCATGCGCAAGCAGCCACCGGCAACAGCATCGATCCCGTTGGCGCGGACCCGGTCCGTGTCGTGGAGGAGCAGGTTCGGCAGCTGCTTGCCGACACGCAGCGCCAGCAATTGCAACTGGCGCTGCTGAGGCAGCGCCTGGCCGCGGCGGAATCCGTCAGCGCCTGGTTGCCTTTCCTGGCGCTGGGGGGGGTGGCACTGGTGGGGGTGGCCGGCTGGCTGGCACTGCGTGTGCATCGCCTGCAACGCTTGCTCCGTGTACAGACCCGCCGTGCCGACGTGCTGGCCGAAGCCGATGCGCTGGCGGACGCCGGCGCCGCATCGGCGCCGCAAGCCATGACCTCGGGCGGTACGCCGTTGTTTGCGCGTCAGCCCGCGAAGTCGGTGGCTGCGCTGACGGCGCCGGGCGCAACGCTTGCCGGGTATGGCGCCTCGGCAGCGCCGGCGCGCCTCGCCGCAGCCCCCGGACCGCGGACGGCGACGGCGCCCCCGGTTGCGGCAGACGGCGTGGGCACGACTTTGCGCCAGCAAGGTACTGCGTCACTGGGTACGGGCGTGCCGCCGCGGCCGGTTTCGGTCGAGGAACTGCTCGATCTTGACCAGCAGGTCGATTTTTTCATCGTGCTGGGGCAAGAGCAATCGGCGGTCGACCTGCTGCTAAGCCATGTACGCGCCACGGGCGGCGCAAATGCCCTGCCGTATTTCCGACTGTTGCAAATCTACCGGCAGCAAGGTGACGAAGAAGCCTACGAGCGCACCCGCGACCGCTTCAACCAGCGGTTCAATGCGCAGGCGCCCGACTGGCACGGCGATCTGGCGGCGGGCCGCTGCCTGGAGCAATACCCCGAGGTCATCGTGCGCTTGCAGCGTGCCTGGCCGCAGCCCTTGCGTGCCGTGGCCGAACTGGATTCGCTGCTGCTGCGCCGCGCCGATCTGGAGCCCTTCGACCTGCCCGCGTTCCACGACATCCTGACGCTGCACGCGCTGGTGCGGGATCTGCCCGCCATGCCGGTGGCGCCCTTGGTGCCAGCACTTCCGCCTGCGCCGGTGTCGGCCGGCTTTGCACCGCCGGACCAGGTTGACCTGCTGTTGCCCTTGGGGGATGAGCCGCTGGACATCACATCGCCTCGTCCACGCATGGCTGAGCCTGGCACTGTGGCGCGGGCCATGCTGGCCGACTGGGTGTTTTCGCGCGCCAGCACGCCCTTGCCGGCTGCCGGCAGCGAGACGCTGAACTTGTCGCCGGCCGACCGAACCCGGCCGGTGTCCCGGCTGGATCTGGATCTGGACCTGACGGACTACGGACCGGCGCCGCGCGAGTTCACCCGGCCTGCGGCGTTTACCGATGTTGACCTGCGGCACGACAGCCGCTTGTCCGACCTGGCCGCGTTCGACGACAGCGATCTGCTGCCGCCGGTGACGACCCGGCGCTGAGCCGCTGCCCAGCAGTTTTGCGGCTGGGCTACAGCCGAGCCAGCCGCTGCAGCGCCGTGGCCAAGGTCTCGTCCCGTTTGGCATAGCAAAACCGCGCCAATCCCTGGTTGCGGCCGTCGTCATAGAACGCCGACAACGGGATCGCTGCCACACCGACTTCGGTGGTCAGCCAGCGGCAGAAGTCGGCCTCGCCCAAATCGCTGACGGCGCTGTAGTCCACCACCTGAAAGTAGCTGCCTTCGCTGGGCAACAAGCGCAGGCGGGTGGCGGCCAGTCCGGCGCGGAACACATCGCGCTTGCGCTGGTAAAACGCCGGTAGGGTGAGGTAGGGCGTCGGATCGGCCAGGTAGCGGGCCAGGCCATGCTGCATCGGCGTGTTGACGGTGAAAACGTTGAACTGGTGCACCTTGCGGAACTCGGCGGTTAAGGCCGCTGGGGCGGCCACCGTACCGATCTTCCAGCCGGTAACGTGAAAGGTCTTGCCGAAGCTGGAGATGACAAACGCTCGGGCCGCCAGTTCGGGGTGGGCCGAGGCGCTGGCATGGCGCTCGCCGTCGTAGACCATGTGCTCGTAGACCTCGTCGGCGATCAGCAACGCGTCGGTCGGCCGCAGGATCTCGGCCAGTTGGTTCAGGTCGGCGGCGCGCCAGATCGTCGCGCTGGGGTTGTGCGGGGTGTTGACGATGATGGCCCGGGTGCGCGGGCTGATGGCGGCGGCGATGGCGGCAAAGTCCGGGCGGAAGGTCTCGGGCAGCAAGGCCACCCGCACCACCGTGCCACCGGCCAGCTCGATATTGGGCACGTAGCTGTCGTAGTTGGGCTCCAGCACGATCACCTCGTCGCCCGGTCCGACGACGGCCAGGATGGCGGTGATGATGGCCTGGGTGGCGCCGGCGGTGATGGTGATCTCGTTGGCCGGGTCATAGCGTTTGCCGTACAACGATTCGATCTTGGCCGCCATCACCTCGCGCAGCGCAGGCACGCCGGTCATCGGCGGGTACTGGTTGTGGCCCTCGCGCATGGCCTGGGCCACTGCATCGACCAGGGCAGGATCGCCCTCGAAATCCGGGAATCCCTGGCCCAGGTTGACCGCGCCGCGCTCGGCCGCCAGCGCCGACATCACGGTGAAGATGGTGGTGCCGACCTTGGGCAGGCGGCTGGGTGGCAAGGGGGTGCGGAAGGCAGTCATCGAATCAGAGCTCATACAGAGTGGGTGTGCTGCCGGGGCGCTCGGACATGGCGCGCTCGATCAGCGCACGCGTCAGCCGCTCGCTCAGCAGCTCGGCAAAGGCAAAAACGAAGTGCCGCAGGTAGGCGCCGCGCTTGAACGCCACCCGCGAGGTGTTGGGGCCGAACAAATGGCCCACC
>JBBRZR010000160.1:0-9893 GCA_038236495.1 Burkholderiales bacterium | reverse complement strand
GCCAGGCGATGGCCTCACGCATGCCGCGCTCGCGGGCAATGTCCATGAAAGCACGCTTGTCGGGCGAGCCGTGCGACTCGATCGTGTGGTCGATGTCGAGTGCCATCCGCAGCGCCGTCTGCAGGCCCTGGATGTCGTAGGTGCGGTTCAGCGCCTTTTTGGTCTCTGCCACCAGGTTCGGGTCCATCAGCGCCATGCCGCGTGCGGTGCGCAGGGCCTCAGTCACATGCGTGCCCGGCGCGACGACCCGGCTCACCAAGCCCATCGCCAGCGCATCCCGTGCCGGGATCCGGTCGTCGGCCGACAGGATGATGCGCTTGGCGTGTTTGGGGCTGGTCATCCAGGGCAACAGCAAGGTGACGATGCCGGCGCCAAACTTCAGCTCGGGCTCGCCGAAGACGGCGTCCTCGGCAGCAATCGTGATGTCGCAGGCCATCGCCAGCTCAAACGCGCCCGCCAGGCAGGCGCCATGCACCGCAGCGATGGTGGGCTTGGGGCTGTTCCAGAAGCGCATCGTGGTGTCGAAGTCGAGATCGAGGATCTCGCGCCAGACAGCCGCACCCTCGGGGCGCTGGTCCATCTGGGCCTTCAGATCAAAGCCCGACGAAAACGCGCGCCCTGCGCCGCTGACAACAATCACCCGTACCTCGGCATCGGCCTCGGCCAGGTCCATCGCCCGGTTGATTTCACCGAGCGAGGTTTTGTCGAGTGCGTTCAGGCGCTCGGGTCGGTTGAGCACCAGGTGCGCGACATGGTCGGCCACTGTGAGGGTGATCCAGTCAAAGTTCATGGCGCGTCCTGTTGGGATTGAGTTGGGGTTGAGTTGGGGTTTGGTTGGGGTCTGTTGGCCATCGGTGTGATCGACGCCGAGCTGACCTGCTGCTTGAACTGCGTGCGGTCGGCCTTGCCGGTGCGCCCCAGCGGCAGTGCCTCACCCAGGTAGCAGGCGTCCGGATGTTTGTAGCGCTCCAGGCGCGGCGCCAGGTGTTTTTTCAGGTCGTCGAGCACCAGCGTCGTACCCGCTCGCGGCACCAGCAGCAGGTGGATGCGCTGGCCCAGCAGGGCGTCTTCAATACCCACCGCCATGGCCGCCGCCACGTCGGGATGAGAGCAGATCGCCTGCTCGATCTCGGCCGGTGTCACCTTGTTGCCGGCGCGGCTGATGACGTCTTTTTGCCGGCCCATCAGCTCGACCAGCCCGCCATCAACATCCCCGCCACCGACCACGCGGCCGAGATCGCCGGTACGAAACCAGCCGTCTTGGTAGGCGGCCGCCGTGAGTTCAGGCTCGTCGAGGTAGCCCTGCATCAGGTACGGGCTGCGCAGCTGCAGTTCACCGTCTTCAGCGATCCGGTACCGGACCTGGGGCGACGGCCGGCCGATGCAGCCCGGGTGCCTGGCGTAATCGGCCGGGAAGGCGAAAAAGTCACAGGTGGCGGTCTCGGTCAGGCCGTAGATATCGACCAGCTCGGTGGCGCTGAAGCGTTGGCGAATGATCCGCCCCAGCGACGGGCCCAGCGCTTCGCCGCCGATCCAGATCTGGCGCAAGTGCGCCGCGTCGTTGACCCGGCCGATGGCGGCGTCGCGCTGCGGGTCAGAAAACAGCACCCGCATCATCGTCGGCACCATGCCCACCCGGGTGATGCGGTGATCGACCAAGGTCTGCAAGAAGCTGTCGGGCTCGAACCGGCTGCGCATCACCAGCGTGCCACCGCTGCGCAGTGTCAACAGGCTGACCCACAGGCCGAAGCTGAAGTTGATGTTCAACACCAGCAAGGTTCGGTCATCGTGAGCAAAACGCAGCACCGTGTCGATCTTCTCGATCTTGCCGTGGAACGCATCGTGCGCCACCACCACGCCCTTGGGTGCGCCGGTCGAGCCGGAGGTGAAGACGACCAGCGCGGCATGCCGCAGCAAGGCGCGTTGCGGCGGCGCCTTGGCAGCGAGCGTGATCAGCGACTGACTTGCGGGACGGTCAGTCGCCAGGTCCACAGCCCAGCGTGCCTGGGTGCGGTGCGCAAAGCCAGCACTGACCTCGCGGGGTGTGGTGCGGTGGATCGGCACCGCAACACCGCCGGCCAACCAGATGCCGAGCAGGGCGGCCATGTCCAAGGGCTGGTTCGAGACCTGCACATGCACCGGCTCATCGGCCGCTATGCCCGCTGCCAGCAGCGTCGCACAGACGGCGCGTGCCTGCTCCTCAATCTCGCCGTAGCGGAGATCAGAGGTGTCGCCAATGATCGCGGGTTGCAGCGGGTTGGCGCGGCAGGCCTTGACCAGTGCATCGCTGAGGGCTCCGGACATCAAGTCTCCTTGCCGGGGTGCGCGGCCTCAGGGCCCGCCCGTTGGCGTGTTGTGGCGCAAAAAGTCCAGCAGCAGCCGGTTCACTGCCTCAGGCTGCTCCTGCTGCACCCAGTGTCCGGCACCTGGGATCAGGTGGCAGCCCTGCAACTGGCTGCAGGCACCGGCCTGCATCGCTTCAAAATCGCCTGGCTTTTGGTAGGGGCCCCAATCACTTTGGCCGGCGATGAACAGCGCCGGCACATCGATCTTGCGGCCGGAGAAGAGTTGCAGCTCAGGCGGAAAGCGGGCATCGATGCGGCAGCGGTACCACTGCAAGCCACCCTGAAAGCCGGTGCGCTGGTACTCGCTGCTGTAGACCGCCAGCTCAGCGTCGGGCAGCCAGCGGCAGGCGGCGATTTGCGCGGCGCTGGGCATGTGCGGCGCCACGGTGGCGGCCATGCCCCGCGCCAGGTCCATCAGGTAGTAGCTGGGCATCAGCGCCAGCTGATCGGCGCGCCAGCCCTGCAGTGCATGCGGCGGGTTGCCAGGCCAGTCGGCGCTTTTGTAGTGGTAGTAGGCGCGCAGCAAGGCCTGCAGGCCTTGTGGGCTGTGCATCAGGTCGGCGTTGGCACCCCGGCTGGCGTAATGCCACTGGTAGTGCTTGCGCGGGCGGGGCAGGGCGGCAAGCTGGGCATGGATGTCGGGCGCCGGTGTGCCGCTGGGGTCGGCACTGCCGGCCACTGACCCAGCGGTGTTGAAAGGCAATGCCGGTGGCCCGCCAAAAGGCGCGCTCATCAGCACCACCGAGCGGAACACGTCGGGCCGCACCAGCGCACACCAGGCGGCCACCGGTGAGCCAAAGTCATGCCCGACCACGGCGGCCACGGCGTGCAGGCCCAGCGCTGCCACCAGGGCCAGCGCATCGCGCACCAGGTTGAGCATCCGGAAGCTGCCCAGGTCGCCGTCGTAATCGCCGTCCCAGCCGGTGGTGCGGCCATAACCGCGCTGGTCGGGTGCGATGACGTGGTAACCGGCGGCCGCCAGCGCCGGCATCACCCGGCGCCAGCTGTACGCCAGCTCGGGGAAGCCATGCAGCAGCAGCACCACGGGCCGGCCGGGCGACCCGTGCCCGGCTTCGAGCAGGTGCACCGTCAGGCCGTTGACGCCGGGCACGCAGCGGCTGCGCACGCCCGGTGGCAAGGGCAGCGGCGCCAGGGTGGCCAGGGCCGGGTCGGTCATCGTTGGCGGGTTTTGAACCAGGGCCCGGGGCGTGCCTCAGCGGGTGAAGGTCTTGCCCTCGGCAGCCATGCTCGCCAGCAGGGGCGACAGCGTAAAACCGGGGCCCATGCGGTCGCCATAGCGCGCCAGCCCAGCCACCACCACGCTCAAGCCCAGCGTGTCGGCATGGAACATCGGGCCGCCTCGGTACACCGGCCAGCCATAGCCGTTGATCCAGACCACGTCGATGTCGGAGGCGCGGATGGCGATGCCTTCGTCAAGGATCTTGGCGCCTTCGTTGATCATCGCAAAGGTGCAGCGCTCCAGGATCTCGTCGTCGCTGACGACGCGGGCGGTTCGGCCTTGGCGCACCATGAAGCCAGTGACGATCTGGCGCGTGATCTCTGACGGCTTGGCGTTGCGGGCCTCGTCGTAGTCGTAGTAGCCAGCACCGGTCTTTTGGCCTCGGCGGTCTTGCTCGCACAGCACGTCGCGGATGGTGGCGCCCTGGCTGGTTTCACGCGACCAGCCGATGTCCAGCCCGGCCAGGTCGCTCATGGCAAACGGCCCCATCGGCATGCCGAAGTCGTAGAGCACGCGGTCGATGTCCCAGGGCATCGCGCCTTCCATCAGCAGGGCCTGTGCCTGTCTGGATCGCGCCGCCAGGATGCGGTTGCCGATAAAGCCCGGGCAGACCCCTGAGAGTGCCGCGACCTTGCCGATCTTCTTGCCGATCTGCATGGCGGTGGCAATCGCGGTCTTGGAGGTGTGCTGGCCGCGTACCACCTCGAGCAGGCGCATCACATTGGCCGGCGAGAAAAAGTGCATGCCGATCACCGCCTCGGGCCGGCTTACCGCCGTGGCGATCTCGTTGATGTCGAGCGCCGAGGTGTTGGTCGCCAGCACCGCACCGGCCTTGACGATTACGTCGAGCTTGGCAAACAGCGCTTTCTTGATCGCCATGTTCTCGAACGCGGCCTCGATCACCAGATCGCAGTCGGCCAGGGCCGAAAGGTCCAGCGAGCCGGTCAGCTGGCCCATGCGGCGCTCAACTTCAGCGCTGCTGAAGCGGCCGCGTTTGGCCGAGTTCTCGTAGTTGCGGCGCACCACGCCCAGCCCGCTATCGAGGGCGGCCTGGCTGGTCTCGACCAGCGTGACCGGGATGCCGGCGTTGGCAAAGTTCATCGCGATGCCGCCGCCCATCGTGCCCGCGCCGATGATGCCGACCCGGGTGATCGGCAGCACCGGCGTGTTGTCAGGCACGTCCGGGATCTTGCTGGCCTTGCGCTCGGCAAAAAAGGCGTAGCGCTGGGCCAGCGATTGCAGGCCGGTGACCAGCTCACGGAACAGTTGGCGCTCAACCGCAATGCCCTCGTCGAACGGTAAATTGACAGCAGCCTCGATGCAGCGGATGTTGGACTCGGGCGCCAGAAAACCCCGGAACTTGCGTGCGTTGGCACGGCGGAACTCGGTGAACAGGTCGGGCCGGGCGCGGTCGGCGACCAGCTTGTCGTCGTTGTCACGCACCTTGCGCAGCGGCCGGCCTTCTGCCAGCACCTGGCGCGCAAAGTTGATCGCGCCAGCGCGCAACTCGCCCTCGGGCACCAGCGCATCGACCAGGCCCATGGCCAGGCACTCAGCCGCTGGCACATGGCTACCCGAGGTGACCATCTCGAGTGCGCGCTGGGCGCCCACGATGCGGGGCAGGCGTTGGGTGCCGCCGGCGCCCGGCAGCAGGCCCAGGTGCACCTCGGGCAGGCCGCACTTGGCGCTGGGCACGGCCACGCGGTAGTGGCAGCACAAGGCCACCTCCAGCCCGCCGCCCAGCGCTGTGCCGTGGATCGCGGCGATCACCGGCTTGGACGCCAGCTCAATACCGTCTTGCGCCGCAAACAGCGAGGGCGGCTGCGGCGGCTTGCCAAACTCGCTGATGTCAGCGCCGGCTAAAAACGTGCGGCCCTCGCAGATCAGCACCACGGCCTTGATCGCCGGGTTGGCGTTGGCCGCCTGCATGCCATTGACCAGGCTCTCGCGCACCGCCTGTGACAGCGCGTTGACTGGCGGGAAGTTGATGCTCAGGATGCCGATTTCGCCGTCGACGGTGAGGGTCGCGGCGGGTAGCTTCAAGGGGTCCATGTCGTGGTGTGCCGGTTCGCGAGCTCAATAAACTTCAAACAGGCCGGCCCCGCCCATGCCGCCGCCGATGCACATCGACACCACCACATGCTTGGCGCCGCGGCGTTTGCCCTCCATCAGCACATGGCCGGCCAGGCGCGCGCCGGTCATGCCAAACGGGTGGCCGATGGCGATCGATCCGCCGTTGACGTTGTAGATTGCCGGGTCGATGCCGAGAAAGTCGCGGCTGTACAGGCACTGGCTGGCAAAGGCCTCGTTGAGCTCCCACAAGTCGATGTCGGCAACCTTCAGGCCGTGGCGCTCGAGCAGGCGCGGGACGGCAAATACCGGGCCGATGCCCATCTCGTCGGGCTGGCAGCCGGCCACCGCCCAGCCCTTGAAAGCACCCAGCGGCTGCAGGCCACGGCGCTCGGCCTCTTTGGCCTCCATCAGCACCAGGGCGGCGGCACCGTCGGACAACTGGCTGGCGTTGCCGGCGGTGACGAACTTGTCGGGGCCGTTGATCGGCGCCAGCTTGGCCAGGCCGGCCAAGGTGGTGTCTGCCCGGTTGCACTCGTCGCGGTCGACCACGGCGTCCACCAACGATTCTTCTTTGGTGACCTTGTCCACCAGCTTCATGCGGGTCTTGACCGAGATGATCTCGTCCTTGAACTTGCCGGCGGCCTGCGCTGCGGCCATGCGGCGCTGCGATTCGAGCGAGTATTCATCCTGGACTTCGCGGCTGATCTTGTAGCGCTCGGCAACGATGTCGGCAGTTTCGATCATCGGCATCCAGAACGCCGGTAGCAGATCGGTCAGCCGGCTGTCGCGCCCGCCGCCACCACCGCCCTGAAAGCTGATCGAGTCGACGCCGCAGCCGACCATGATGCTCGCACCCTCTTCCACGATATGGTGGGCCGCTGCGGCGATGGCGTTGAGCCCTGACGAGCAGGCCCGGTTCATGGTCATGCCCGAGGTGGTCACCGGCAGCCCGGCCAGCATGGCCGCAGCGCGGGCCACATTGCCCGAGGCGGCGACACATCCGGCGATGACGTCCTCGACCTCGGCCGGATCAACCCCCGAGCGCTGCACCGCATGCGCGACGGCATGGCCGAGGATGGTCATGTTGGGCGTGTTGTTGAACCCGCCGCGCCCGGCCTTGGCCAGGCCGGTGCGGGCATAAGAAACGATGACGGCTTGTCGCATGGTGTTTACCTTTTTGAGGGGATCAGTGGAGATGGCGTGCGCCAGAGTGCCCGGCTTCAGGCCTTGGCCAGGCCCGCCTTCACCAGCATCGGCCGCACGCTGTTGAAATATTGCTCGGCAAAGGCTTTGTACTCGCTGGGGTTTTTCTTCCAGGGCACCTGGATGTAGCGGTCCAGCAGTTGCTGCAGAGCCGGGTCCTTGCCGGCTTCTTCAAACGCGTCGTACAGGCTTTGCACGGTGGCCGGCGGCAGGTCTTTCGGGCCCACCAGGCCGTAGGGGCTTTGGCCCACGGCGTTGATGCCGCGCTCCTTCAGCGTGGTGACGTTGGGGTACTTGGGCAGGCGTTGCTCGGTCACCATGGCCAGGATGCGGCAGCGGCCGTCGTCCACAAACGGGCCCCACTGCGAGGCGTCGGCCAAGAAGTTGATCTGCCCGGCCAGCAGGGCCTGCATCCATTCGGCACCGCCCTTGTAGGGAATGTGGGTGAATCGCGCACCCAGCAGCTGCTCGATCTCGATCATCATCAAATGGCCCGAGCCGCCGATGCCGCTGGTGCCGTAGGTGTACTTTTCAGGTTCAGCCTTGCCAGCGGCAAACAGGTCGTCCACCGTCTTCCACGGTGAATCGGCCCGCACCACCAGCGCAAAGGTGTAGGAGGACAGGCCGGTGATGAAGGTGAAATCCTTGATGGGGTGCCAGTTGACGGGCTGGTAGTGCGGGTAGCGCAGGCTGTTGATGGTGTAGCAGGCCAGGCTGTGGCCATCGGATTTGGTCGCCATCAGCGCCGCGGGGGCCAGCGTGCCGGCTGCCCCGGCCCGGGCCTCGACCAGCACCGGCTGGCCCAGGATGCGGCCCACCCGCTCGCCCATGAAGCGCAGGTGCATGTCGGTGATGCCACCGACCGCAAACGGGTTGTAGATGGTGATCGGGCGCTCGGGCTTCCAGCGCGCGGCCGGGGTCTGGGCGGTGGCCAGCCCTGGGGCAGCCAGCAAGCTGGCCAGGCCAGCGCTGATCGTGCGGCGGCGGGAATCGATGGGCGTGGTGCTCAAGGTGGGTACTCCGGTGGTTTTGGACACACTCCCCATCACACCATCGGGCGCATCGCCCCGCCATGCGGGTTGTCCATCAAACCGGCCGTGGCGCGGCTGCTGTTTGCGTGCCTTGTCGCCCAGGCGTCAGGCCATCGGTTTGAGCGGATCGATACGGTCGATCACGCAGCGATAGGCGGCTTGGCTGCGGCCCCCGCACTTGCACCCGCCCCCGTCAGCGCAGCGTCACCCAGCGCAACTCCACCGTGTCGTTGGGCCACATCGTCAGCGTCACCGGCTTGGCCATGGCCCAGTTGAGTTTGCGGCGGTACAGCGGCAGGTAGGGCAGATCGTCGTTGACCATGCGCAAGGCCACGCCTACCCGGGCCCGGCGCCGCGTCAGGTCGGGCTCGGTGCGCACCGCGTCGATCAGCACGTCGAGTGCCGGGTTGCTGTAGCGCCCGGCGTTGAAGGCGCCACCGCCCTGCGGGTCCCAGGTTCGAAACAAGCCGCTGAGCGTGCTCCAGGCCTCGGTGGTCGGGGTCCAGCCGTACTCGATGAAACTGGCCGTGCCCTGGGTGATCTTGGGGAAAAACTGGTTGGTGGGTGAACTGCGCAGTTGGGTGCGGATGCCGACCTGCGTGAGCATCGCCGTGGCGGCCTGGCACACGGCATCGCGCCAGGCCACGTTGACGCAGTCCAGCGTCACCCCGAAGCCGTTGGGGTAGCCCGCCTCGGCCAGCAACGCGCGGGCCTTGGCCGGGTCGTAGGGCAGGCGTTTGTCCAACTCGGGCAGGTAGCCATCGACCATCGGCGAGATGAAGGAGCCGGTCGGCGTGCCCTGGCCGCGCAGCACCTTTTGCACGATCAGCTCGATGTTGAGCGCATGGGCCACTGCCCGGCGCACCCGCAGGTCCTTGAAGGGGTTGCGGCCCTTCACGTCGCTGTTCAGCAACTCGTCGCGCGCCTGGTCGAAGGTGAAGTACTGGGTGCTCATGTCGCCGGTGGTGGTCACGCTGAGCTTGGGATCAGTTTTGAGCCGCTCCACGTCCTGGAACGGCGGGTCCAGCACCAGATCGACCTCGCCCGACGCCAGCGCCGCGAGCCGGGTGGCGTCGCTCTTGATGCTGAGAAAGGTGACCGCCTGCACCTGGCCATTGCGCGGGTCGGCCGCGCCCCACCAGCCGTCGAAGCGCTGCAACTGCACCCGCACATCGGGCTCGTACTTGATCAGCTTGAAAGGCCCGGTGCCGTTGGCATTGCGCACCGCAAAAGTCTCTTGCTTGCCGTTGTAGTCCTGTGCCCGCTCCACCCCGTGCTGCACACACCAGGCCTTGTTCATGATCGGCACGTAGAGCAGCTTGTCGGGCAGCACCGCATCGGGCGCGCTGAGCTTGAAGTCCAGCGTCAGCGCGTCGACCTTGCTGACGGCGGCAATGCCCTTGAGCGTGAAGCTGCGCTGCGAGGTGGGGCCCATCGCCCGCTCGATCGAGAACAGCACATCGTCGGCCGTGAGCACCGCGCCGTCGTGAAACTTCACCCCCGGGCGCAGCTTGAAGCGCCAGGTCGTGGGGCTGGTGTTCTGCCAACTCAGTGCCAGCGCGGGTTCGATCTTGAAGGCCTGGTCGCGGTTGACCAGCGAGTCGTAGACCTGGTAGGTGACACGGGTGTGGTAGAGCAAAGCCACCGCATGCGGGTCCAGCGTCTGGGGGTCGAAGGCGCTGGCGATGCGCAGCACCGGGCCGGCGGCGTGGGCTGCCGGGGCCAGGGCAGATTGCAGCAGGCCTGCC
This sequence comes from Burkholderiales bacterium, assembly GCA_038236495.1. Lineage (GTDB taxonomy): Bacteria > Pseudomonadota > Gammaproteobacteria > Burkholderiales > Burkholderiaceae_C > Pseudaquabacterium. Next base: position 253 of record JBBRZR010000160.1, on the reverse strand, counting down.
AGCAGCAGGCCGTTCAGCAGCCAGGCTGCTCGGGTTTTCAGGGTCAGTGACATCGCGGCTCCAGGTGACGCGGGCTGATTTTGCGGCCTGCCATGGCGGCCTGCGCCACCACCGCTGCGGCTTTTGAAATCGTCAGCCGATGTGCTGCAGCAACAACAGTTTCGAAACCGCCTGCGATATGATTGAAAATCATTCTCATTTGCGATGCCTGGTCGGTCCAGGGGTCGCAGCCAGGCAAGGGGACGCTGTGCGG
>JBBRZR010000159.1:0-9952 GCA_038236495.1 Burkholderiales bacterium | reverse complement strand
TGGCCGACTTTGCCCGCGCTTACCCCGGCATCGAGGTGGAGGTGGTGGAAAACGCCTTCATGATGGATTTGTCGCGCCGCCATGCCGAGGCCTCCGCCAGCTGGGCGCGGCGCGAGGCCGACGTGGCGCTGCGCCTGAGCATGCAGGTGGCCGACCACCTGGTGGGCCGGCCGCTGGGTGACACCCACTGCCGGGTTTATGCCCGGCGCGGCGCACCCGGACTGCCGCAAACCGTGCAGAGCCTCCAGACGCTGGTGCGCGACGCGCCCTGGGTGGCGTTCGAGCGTGACAGCCAGTCCCGCGTCTACGACCTGTGGATGCGCAAGCACTTGGCCAGCGCGCAGGTGCGGCTGCGGGTGGACATCTTCAACGCGGTGGCGGCGGTGCTGCACACCGGGCTGGCGGTCGGCATCCTGCCGACCTTCATGGCCGCACGCCAGCCCGATCTGGTGGCAGTGTCGGACGTGATCCCCGAGCTGTCGGTGCCGGTCTGGATGCTGACCCATCCCGACCTGCGGCAAACCGCGCGGGTGCGGGCCTTCATGCAGCATGTGGGTGACGCGGTAGCGGCCCAGCTGGCGCCTGCCGCTTTGGCCGGGCCAGCCAGGGCTCAGCCCATAACCTGAGTTCCGGTCGGGTTCAGGGCTTGCGGCCGACCACCAGCAACAGCAAGCCACCGGCCACCGCTGCCAGGCTGGCCCAGAGCGGCACGTTGACGGTCTGGCGCTCGCTCACCGCAAGGTGGATCGGGCCGACGTCGGCGCGGTGGGTTTGTGTCATGTAGCTGAAGCCGCCGTAGGACAGGCCCAGCAGGCCCCCGACGACCAGCACGATGCCCAGGATCTTGACGGTGTTCATGCTGAGCCCGTCAAACGACCTGGCGGCCGCTGATGACCCTGATCAGGATCACGACCACCGCGATCACCAGCAGGATGTGGATGAAGCCACCCAGGGTGTAGGACGTGATCATGCCCAGCAACCAGAGGATGACGAGGATGACGGCAAGGGTTCCGAGCATGATGGATCCTTCGATGGGCAGGTGTGCGGTGCGGTGACGGCGCGCGCCGTCGGGTTGCCCGCGGGCGTGCCAGACGGGATACGGCTGGCGCGCCGGGGACCTCGGTCAGGGCGTCTTCTTGGCGTCCTTGACCAGCTCCTTGGCGTCACCCAAGGCCTGCTGCGCGATGCCCTGGACGGCCTTGACATGGCCCTTGACCTGCTGCTTGGGGTTGTCGGTGAGGTCACCCACCTTGGCCTGCAGCTTGCCGGCCATTTCCTTGACTGTGCCTTTGACTTGATCCTTGTTCATCGTGAACCTCTCTATGTTGGGTTGAACATCCGGGGCGCGCGTCGGCCCCATGCAGAAGATAGGCGCCGGGCCGGGCGGAGTCTGTGCGTTTGCGCACTTATCTTGCAGTCCGCGCGGGCTTTCCTGCCACGGCGCTGCGCGGCGCCAGGTGGGCCTCGCGGATCGGCAGGTGCGCCAGCGCGGCGGCAATCGCCAGGCCGATGTCCAGCGCCCGGAAGCCGGCAAACACCTGCACCGCCGGGCCGGTCTTGGGCGCCAGCACAAAGGCCGGCACCGCCACCGTCCGCACCGCATAGACCGCCGACAGCAGCCGGGCGGCTGCAGGCTATCGCGGCCCGGGGCCGAGGTGGACAGTCTGGCCGCGCAGCGCGGGACCGCTTGCGACTGGCGCCCTGCCTCAGTAGCCCAGCGTGCGGTCCACCGGGTTGGGCAGCGCGGCGCCCTGCTGCAGGCAGCGCAGGCCGGCCACGAACTGCGCCGCCACGGTGGCCGGCGATGACTGCGCGGCGATGTGCGGCGTGATGCTGATGCCGGGCACGGCCCACAGCGGGTCGGCATCGGGCATCGGCTCGGTGGCCTGCACGTCCAGCGCCGCGCCGGCCAATTGGCCGGACAACACCGCGGCGACGAGGTCGGCCTCCACCACATGGCCGCCGCGGGCGATGTTGATCAGGTAGCCACCGCGGGGCATGGCCGCAAAGGCGGCGGCGTCGAGCAGGCCCTCGGTCGCGGTGGTCAGCGGCAGCGCGTTGACGACGATGTCGCTGGCCCCCAGCAGGGCCGCCAGCGGGCCGCTGCGGCGCTGCCACGGCGTGACGGCAAAACCCAGTGCGCCCAGCACCCGGCCGATCTCGCGCCCCACCTCGCCCCAGCCCAGCACCGCCACCCGCGACCGCGCCGCTGCCATCGGCTGGCGGCGCCATTGCCGGCTGGCCTGCTGGGCCTCGTAGAGCGGCAGCTCGCGGGCGTGGCGCAGCGCCATCAGCGCCACATACTGGGCGATGCCCAGCGCCTGGTCGGGGTCGACCACCCGCGACACCGCAACACCCGGCGCCAGGTCGGGCACCAGCAGCTTTTCAACCCCCGCGGCCATCGAGCAGACCCAGCGCAGCGCCGGCAAACGGCCGGCCAGCCCGGGCGGAAAACGCCAGCCCAGCACCACTTCGGTGCGGGCCAGCGCGCTATCGTCGAGCTGGCGGCTGAAGGGCAGAAGTTGCAGCTCGGGCGCTTGGGCGGCGATGGCGGCCACCAACGGGGCGGCCATGCTGGGGTCGGCCAGCAGCAGGATGGGCGGGGTTGGGGTCATGGGTGGGCAGTGTGGCGCAGGCGCACGCGCCGGCCTATCGCCAGGGTGACGGCGGCCGAGGGCGGTGGCGGGCCGCGTCGGCGCCAACCCTGAGCCCTCGCGCGGGGCTGGCATGCACGGCAAAACGGGGCAGGCGACACGAACCGTCGCGGACCGTGAAGACTGGCGGGCGGTTCACCGGCAAATCGTCACACCGCGTGCGCCGGCGCCCGGCTAAGCTTTCGGCGAGAAGGGGTGGCCGGTGTTGTCAGGGTCGGGTGTGAGACCTTGCTGCCGCCAAACAGGTGTTTTGCCGATGGACAGGATGTTGCTGTGGGCCGCGCCGGTGGTCCTGTTGGGGGTGCTGGGCCTGGCCTGGCTGCTGCTGCGCACCCGGCGTGTGCGCAAGCCCACGCCCGGCTTGCCTGCCCGTGCCACGGCAGCGGCCGATCTGGTGCAGGTGACCCGGGCCGGTACCGCGGCCATGACCGCGGCTGCGGTGTCGCCAGCACCCGTTGCGGTGCCACTGCCCATTGCGCTGCACAGCGCGGGCAGCGTTGCGGCCCAGCGGGAGGCGGCGGTCGAGGCCTTGCGTCAAGCGCGGCGCCGGGCGGCTGCCGACGCGGCACGCCTGGAGGCGGCGCGTCAGGCCCGGCCGCCGGTGCTGGCACCCGTGCCGGCACCCGCCCGCCCGCCGGCGCAGGTGCCGCCGCCGGCCTCGACCGCTTCGCTGACGCAGTCGCCGCAGCCGCTGCAGCCGCCCCAACGGCGGCAGGCGCCGGTGCCGCCAGCGCTGGCCGGGCGTGTCCCCCCGGCGCTACCGACCCCCGTGCCGCCCCAGGCGCCAAGGCCCCGCACAGGTGTCCCGGCTGGGCCGCTCACGGTGCTGGTGGTCGATGACTCCAAGGTGGTGCGCATCAAGACCAGCCGCCTGCTGGAAAAACACGGCTACCAGGTGCTGCTGGCCGACGACGGCCTGACGGCCCTGGCTTGCCTGGACGCCCAGGCGGTGGATCTGGTGATCACCGATGTCGAGATGCCCGGGCTGGACGGGTTCGGTCTGACGCAGCGGCTGCGCAGCCTGCCACGCTGGACCCGGCTGCCGGTGATCATGATCACCTCGTCGGACGAAAAACACCGCGCCGACGCGGCGGCCGTGGGTGTGGACGTGCTGCTGGGCAAGCCCTATGACGAGCCGGCATTGCTGGCCGAGGTGCAGCGTACGCTGGCGCTGGCGGCGCGGCGTGCCGGCGCAGGGCTGGCGCTGCAGTAGGCGGCCAGCCACCGGCCCGCGTGGCGCCGGCTGGCCAGGCGTCAAGCCGACGCCCGTTCTTGCCTCAGGCGATCCGGTAAAAATCCAGCTTGACCAGCGCCGCCTCGCGCTGCCCCACCGTCAGCGCCAGCACCTTGTTGAGGTGCAGCCAGGCCGGCGCGCCGGTGGTGAAGCGCACGACGGTGCGGAAGTAGTACTCGTCCCGCCCCACCGCGGCGCCCCGGGCCAGCCGCGCCATCACCGGCGCCGGGCCGTGGCGCAGGCCCTCGCTGCGCACCTCGATCAAGCCACCGTCGTCGGCACGGATCACGTAGTGCGCGGCGATGTCCAGCGCACCGTCCGCCCGGTTGATCTGCCAGTCCACGCCGCCCTCGACCAGCGTGCCGTTCAGCTCGGGCCCGCGCACCGTGCCACCGCCCAGCGGCACGTAGCGGCGTTCACCGTACGGCCCGGCGCCCAGGCTGACGAGTGCACCGACCTGGCAGAACACCTGCGTCATCGGCAACAGCGCCGGCGGCGGCGGCAGGTCGGTGTGGGGTGTGGTGAGGGCCGTCATGGCGCAGCGCAGCGGAAGCTGGCCGCCGCCTCGACATCGCCACCGGCGTAACGTGCCACCTGCGGCCAGGGGCACAGCGGCCGGGCGCGCTGTGCCGACCAAACCGCCGGCAACTCCTTGTTGCCCGCGTGGGTGCGGGCGGCTATGCGGTCAGGCGGCTTGCCGTCCTCGACCCAGCTCATCAGCGCACCCAAGGCGTCAAACTGGTCGGTGGCCGGCCCGCCCTGGCAGTGGCCCATGGCAGGCACCACAAACACCCGCGCCACCGCGCCCGCAGCCTGCGGCCCCAGGTTGTGCTGCAGCCGCTCGACCCAGCGGGTGGTGTCGTTGACCGAGAACACCGGGTCGCTGGCGCCGTGGTAGACCAGCATCTTGCCGCCGCGCTTGGCAAAGGCCGTCAGGCGCGGGTCGGCGGCGTCGGGTGGGCTCATCACCGCCATGGCTGACTCGGTGAACACTGCATCGGTGGCATAAATCTTGGGTGCGTCGCGGTCGAAGTCGTAGCGCGCCAGGTAGTCCAGCAGCGCGGCTGGCGTGCCGGGCGCGCGCACCGGCGGTGTGCTGAAGACATAGGCCAGCGAGCCCGCGCCCATCGTCGCGATGATCGGGTTGCGGTCCCAGGGCAGCACACTGGATTCCAGCTTCCAGGTGCGCCAGCCGGCCGCGCCCATGCCGGCATCGAACGGCCAGTCGGCGTACAGCGCCTCGCCCCGGCTGTTGCGCGGGCCGGCCAGGGATTTGCCCAGGGCCTGCACTTGCGCCGCACTCAGGCAGCTGGCGGTCTTGGTGCCGGTGCATTGCAGGTCGGCCAGGCGGAAGACGCTCTGGCAGCGCTGGATATCGCTCACCATGCCGTCCACCAGCAAATCCAGCCCGTCGCAGCGCGCCACCACCTGGTCGGCCACCAGCTTCATGTCGGCGGGGCTGAAAGCACGGTGGATGTCGGCGTCCACCCCCTTCCAGGCCTGGATGTCCCAGGCGTGCTGCACCGCGGCCTTGGGCAGGTTGAAGCCCGGCGCGCCGGCCAGGATGCCGTCGTAGCGCTCGGCATAGCGGCTGGCCGCCACCATGCCGTGGCGTCCGCCGTTGCTGCAACCGGCCATGTAGTTGCGCTGCGGCTTTTCACCATAGTGGCGCTCGATCAGGGCCTGCGCCACCGGCCAGACCGCGCCGTTGGCGCTGTAGCCGTAATCGCGCCGGGCTTGCGGGTCCAGCCCGAACACATTGCCGCGCGCCAGGCCGTAGGGGTTGTTCAGCGCGTCTTCGGCGTTGTGACCCGAATCGCTGCTGATCACCGCAAACCCGCGGGACAGGGCGTCGGTGGCCAGCACGCCCAGGTCGCCCAGCGCCGGCTTGACCACGCCGTCGTTGCCACCGTTGACCTGGTGCAGAAAGCGCTTGTTCCAGCCCTGCGGCAGCCGCATCTCGAAGCCGATCGCGTAAGGCCGGCCCTCGGTGCCGCTGCGCTCATTGATCTGGCCTTGCACCAGGCAGTGTGCCGGGTGGCCTTTGGCGTCGGCCGGCTGGTTGCGGGCCTGGCTGATCTGCAGGCCGGGCAGGGTGGCCAGCGCGCCCGGCAGTGCGGCGCAGGCCAGGCCTGCCGGGGCCGGGCGGCCAGCGCAGCCGGCGATCAACGCGGCGGCGGCGCTGGCCAGCAGTAGCAGCACAGGACGGACGGGGTGACGGTGGGCGGGGCGGACAGGGCGCATCGTGAGGCTCCAGGGCAGGGCGCCGGACCCGGGGCATCCCGGACGGACCGGCGCAACGACCAGCCGCATCATGCCGCGATGGCTGGCGGGGCAAGCGCGGAAATGCGTCCTCCCAGAAGATGACTCCTCGTGATCCGGCGCCCCCGAGCGCCCCGGTCTGGCCGCCGGTCCGACCTCGATCCCAACCCGATACCCCTCGATGAGCCACTGTCGGTCGGGTGCTGATGCCCGTCGCGCCGCTGTAGAGCGCGCCGACCGGCGCGATGTCCGTGAACGAGCCGTTGACAAACAGGACACCGTTCTGCAGGTTGAAGTCGGCATCGGCACGCAGACCCACCACCTGCCGGCTGTCGTTGGCGCCGCTGGTGCAGCGCGCTGGCCCCACTGCAAACCCGCCTCGCTTCGAGGTCGGAAACCCGAACTCTGCACCCTTGGCCATGCTGCCCGGTGTCAGCGCAGGCAATTCTGCTCGCGCGGCGGCAGCGCGCAGCCAGTCGCCGTGGCTCGCGGGCAGACCCTGGCCGAGGCGGGTGAAGCAGCGCCGGACGACGGTGTCAAGCCGGCAGCGAGTGTCCCGGGGCGCCCCAGCGGCTGTCGAGCTCGGCCAACAGGGCCCGCAAGGCCTCGGCGTTGTGAGGCTCGTGGTCGACTTCCAGCGCGTCCACCAGCACATCGCGAATGTGCTCGGCATCCACGAGTTCCATGTCCCACTGCGGAAACAGGCGCTCGCGCGACTCCTCGACCTCGCTGAGCAAGATGATCTGCTCATGACGGACATCGCTGCGCAGCAGCGTCATCAATCGCAGGATGCTCGCGCGCGGGCCTTCCAGCCACTGAAAGAAGATGCCCTCACCGAACACCAGCATGCCGGTAATGCCCCAGCGCGGATTGTTGCGATGCGACGTGGCGATGATCTGGTCGACGGCGGCGGCATCCACGTTGGCGGCGGCGCGGCTGCAGTAAACCATGTTGAACAGCAGCGTCGGTTTGTGGCCAAAGCCGGGCTCGTCGCTTTCGGCGTCGATTTCAGAGTCCATGGTCCAAGCCTATCCTCAGTTTGAAGTTGCAACGTCGGCCTCGATGAACGAGTCGTCGGTGGCCTGCGGCGCTGCTGCGCCCAGCTAGGCGCACCGATCATTGAACAAGACCCAAGCCCCTTCATCGACCAATCGCCCCGCCCTGCGCTGCCCGATGCTATCCGCACCGCAGGGGACCACGGGCACTTTGCCTTGGCGTCTCGGGACGTCTTTCGACCGATAAAAGCGCCATTCTCGATTGCCACTCACACCGGACGCAGCCAAGCCAGGCGGCGGTGCGGCGCAGGCACCGCGACGCAGCCCGGTCGCCAGCTTCGCTGGCACCACCTGCCGCCGGCATTCAGGCCCTCATTTCGAGGTTGGAAACCCGAACTCCGCACCCTTGGCGATGCTGTCGGGCCAGCGCTGCATCACGCTTTTTTGCTTGGTGTAGAAGCGCAGACCCTCTTCGCCGTAGGCGTGCATGTCGCCGAACAGGCTGCGCTTCCAGCCGCCAAAACCGTGCCAGGCCATGGGCACCGGGATCGGCACGTTGATGCCGACCATGCCCACCTGCACACGGCGCGAGAACTCACGCGCCACACCGCCGTCGGTGGTGTAGAGCGACACGCCGTTGCCGTACTCATGGTCGTTGATCAGCTTGAGCGCGCTGGCCATGTCGGGCACCCGCACGCAGACCAGCACCGGGCCGAAGATCTCCTCCTGGTAGATGCGCATCGCCGGGGTGGCGTGGTCGAACAAGGTGCCGCCGGTGAAGAACCCGCCTTCCAGCCCGGGCACGGTGAGGCCGCGGCCGTCCACCACCAAGGTTGCGCCTTCTTCGACGCCGATGCCGATGTAGCCCTCGATGCGGTCCCGCGCCTGGGCGGTGACGATCGGGCCCATCTCGGCGGCCAGGTCCATCGGGTTCATCACCTTGAGCTTGCGGGCACGCTCGGCCACTTTGCTGACCACCGCTTCGGCGATGTCGCCCACCAGCACCGCCACGCTGATCGCCATGCAGCGCTCACCGGCCGAGCCGTAGGCCGCACCCACCAACGCGTCCACCGCCTGCTCGACGTTGGCGTCGGGCATCACCACCAGGTGGTTCTTGGCGCCGCCGAGCGCCTGCACCCGCTTGCCGTGATGCGCGCCGGTCTCGTAAATGTACTGGGCAATCGCAGTCGAGCCGACAAAGCTGATGGCCTTGACGTCCGGGTGCACCAGCAGCGCATCCACCGCCACCTTGTCGCCCTGCACCACGCTGAACACGCCGTCCGGCAGACCGGCCTGCTGCAGCAGCCCGGCCATGAACAGCGCGCAGCTCGGGTCACGCTCGCTGGGTTTGAGCACAAACGCGTTGCCGGCCGCCAGCGCGATCGGAAACATCCACAGCGGCACCATGCACGGAAAGTTGAACGGCGTGATGCCGGCCACCACGCCCAGCGGCTGGCGCAAGGTGTGGTTGTCGATGCCGGTGGAGACCTGCTCGGTGAAGTCGCCCTTGAGCAGCTGCGGCGCACCGCAGGCGAACTCGACGATGTCGATGCCGCGGGCCACCTCGCCTTGCGCGTCGGTAAAAACTTTGCCGTGCTCGGCGCTGATCATCGCGGCCAGCGTGTCCTTGTGCTGGTTCAGCAGCGCCAGAAAGCTGTTCAGCACCCGGGCCCGGCGGATCGCCGGCATGTCGCCCCAGGCCGGCTGGGCGGCCACCGCAGCGGCTACGGCCAGGCCCACCTCGTCAGCCGAGGCCAGCGCCACCTGGCGTGCCACCTTGCCGGTGGCGGGGTTGTAGACCGGCTGCGATCGGCCGCTGGTGCCGGCTGCCACGCGCCCGGCGATGAAGTGGCCCACATCGGTGGTTTGGGTGAAGGCTTCAGGGGCGCCCATGGCGGTCTCCGGCAAAGTGGATGAAAGATGGCGCAGTCTAGGCCGCTGCGCCGCGCCCGACTAGCCGCCCCGCGCTGGATTCATTGGTCAGGATATTGAACAATGAGCACTCGAAATCAGGAACAGCCATGGATGAACGGCGCATTGAAACCCTTTGGAGCCATGTGCACGGGCTCTCAGTCCTGGGCCTGGCGGGCAGCTTCACCGCGGCGGCGCAGCGCTTGGGGGTCAGCAAGGCGGCGATGAGCCAGCGCATCACCGAGCTGGAGCAAGCCGCCGGCGTGCCGCTGGTGCAGCGCACCACCCGCAGCGTGCGCCTGACCGAGGCCGGCCAGCAGCTGGTGGACGCCACCACCGGCGCCTTCGAGGCCATCAACACCGCCTTTGCCGGCATCCGCGACCTGGCGGCCACGCCGCGTGGCCGGCTGCGCTTGACCGCGCCGGTGGCGCTGGCGCGCCAGCAGATCGTGCCGCTGCTGCCGGCTTTTTTGCGGGCCCACCCGCAGGTGCGCATCGAGCTGGACCTGTCCGACCGGCTGGTGCCGCTGGCGCAAGAGGGCTTCGATCTGGCGATCCGCCACGCGCCGGCGCCGCCGGACACGCACGTCGCCTGGGCGCTGTGCGCCACCCGGTCGCTGCTGGTGGCCAGCCCGGCCTACCTGCGACGGCGCGGCACGCCGCGGGTGCCCGCCGACCTGGCGCAACACGATTGCCTGCCCTACCTGCGCACGGGTGAAACACCGGTCTGGCAGTGGCTGCCGCATGCGACCGAATGGCCCGACCCGGCCGAGAAGCTCAGCGTGGCGGTGACCGGCCCTTTCTCGGCCAACAACAGCGAGGCGCTGCGCGAGGCGGCGCTGGCCAGCCTGGGCATCGCCCTGTTGCCCGACTTCAGCGCCCAGCAGGCGCTGCGC
>JBBRZR010000158.1:0-10013 GCA_038236495.1 Burkholderiales bacterium | reverse complement strand
GTAGCCCGGGCCGTTGGCATAGCCCAGTGTGGTGAACGGCAGACCGCTTTTGTCCAGCGTCAGCTGGGTCGGGTCGCCGTCGATGTGCGGCACGCCCTTGACCAGGCCCAGGATCGGATTGCCGCGGTTCGGGTAGCCGGCGATGGTGAAGGTGTGGCTGTGGTCGGCGGTGACGATGATCAGCGTGTCTTGCTCGCTGGTCATGGCCATCGCCACCCGCACCGCGTTGGACAGCTCGATCGTGTCCTGCAGCGCCCTGCTGGCGTTGCCGGCGTGGTGGGCATGGTCGATGCGCCCGGCCTCGACATGCAGGAAGTAGCCTTTGGGGCTGGCCTGCAACAGCCGGATCGAGGTGGCGGTCATCTCGGTCAGTGAGGGCTCGCCGGCCGGGTCGCTGGCGCGGTCGGCCTCGTACTGCATGTGCGAGGGCTCGAACAAGCCCAGCACCGGCCCGGTGCTGGCTGCATCGATCGCGTCGAACTGGGCCTTGTTCCAGATGTAGGCCGCACCGGCGCCACGGTTGGCCAGCCATTCAGCGGTCAGGTTGCGGCCATCGTTGCGCCGGCCTTTGGTGGTGGGGTACTCGGGGTCGGCCTCGGTCTTGGGCAGAAAGTTGGTGCGGCCACCGCCCATCGCCACCTTCAGGCTGGCACGCACTGCGGGGCTCGCTTCGATCAGCTGGCGGGCGATGTCTTTGGTCGTGCAACCCGGCGTCTTGATGTTGGCATCGGACTCCCAGTCGCGCATCGGCGTGTGGGCGTAGGTGGCGCCGGGCGTGGCATGGGTCAGCCGGGCGGTGGACACGATGCCGGTGGCGCGGCCATGGGCGGCGGCCAGCTCCAGGATGGTGGGCAGGGCGCGCGCGGCGACTTTGGCGCCGTCGCACTCGTTGCGGGCGGTGGTGTGGTCCACCGACAGCATGCCCTCGCGCGCCTTGTAGCCGGTGAACAGCGCGGTGGCGGTGGGTGCTGAATCGGCCGTTTGCTGGTCCCAGGAGTAGGTCTTGGACAGCGCGCTGTAGGGCAGGGTCTCGAACGACAGCCGGTTTTCTTCGCCGGGCTTGCCCTTCTGCTGGCCTTCCAGGATGCGGGCGGCGGTCTGGGTTGCGATGCCCATGCCGTCACCGACAAAGATGATCACGTTTTTGGCCCGGCCTGTGTTGTCCTGCAGCGCCTTGCCGGCGGTGATGAAGGCTTTGCCGGCGTTGTTCCAGTCGGCTACGGACTCCGGGCCCTGGACGGCGGGTTCGGCTGCGGGCGCTGCGGTGTGCGCCAAGCTCAGCGCCAGCAGCGCTGCAACGGCGATCAAGGTCGTGTTCATGGTCTGGCTCATCATCCGATCCGCCCGAGCAAAAGGTACTCCATGAGTGCCTTTTGCGCGTGCATCCTGTTTTCGGCTTCGTCCCAGACCACCGACTGCGGGCCGTCGATCACCTCGGCGGCCACCTCCTCGCCGCGGTGCGCCGGCAGGCAGTGCATGAACAGCGCATCGGGTGCGGCGGCGGCCATCATCTCGGCGTCCACGCACCAGTCGGCAAACGCCGTCATGCGCACCGCGTTTTCGGCTTCGAAGCCCATGCTGGTCCAGACATCGGTGGTCACCAGGTTGGCGCCGCGGCAAGCCGCCAGCGGATCGGCAAACACCTTGTAGCAGTCGCTGGACGTGATGCCCGCCACCTTGGGGTCCACCCCGTAGCCGCCCGGCGTGCTGATGTGCAGCGTGAAGCCCAGGATGTCGGCCGCCTGCAGCCAGGTGTTGGCCATGTTGTTGCCGTCGCCCACCCAGGCCACCACCTTGCCCTGCAGGCTGCCGCGGTGCTCGATGTAGGTGAACACATCGGCCAGGATCTGGCAGGGGTGGAACTCGTTGGTCAGGCCATTGATCACCGGCACCCGCGAGTGCGCCGCAAAGGCCTCGATCTTGGTGTGCTCGTAGGTGCGGATCAACACCAGATCGACCATGCGGCTGATGACACGCGCCGAGTCCTCGATCGGCTCGGCCCGACCCATGTGGCTGTCGCCGGTGGTCAGGTGCACCACCGACCCACCCATCTGGTACACACCGGCCTCGAAGCTGACGCGGGTGCGGGTGCTGGCCTTCTCGAAGATCATCGCCAGCGTGCGGTCCACCAGCGGCTGGTAGCGCTCGTAGTTCTTGAAGCGGGTCTTGATGGTGCGGGTGCGCTCGAACAGGTAGGCGTACTCCTCGGCACGCAAATCCTTGAACTGCAAATAGTGTTTCATCAGGCTCGGTCCTGGCTTCATGACGCTGGTTTCATGACAGGGGAATCATGGCGCTGGTTTCAAGTTGCGGCCGTCAGGCGCGGGGTGCGGCCAGAAAATCCCGCACCAGCGGCACCAGGATGCCGACCAACTCGTCCGCCTCGGCCGCGCTCAGGATCAGCGGCGGCAGCAGCCGGATCACGCTGTCGGCGGTGACGCTGAGCAGCAGCCCGGCCTGCGCGGCTTTGAGCAGCAACTCGTTGCATGGCCGGTCCAGTTCGATGCCGATCATCAGGCCCTGGCCGCGGATCTCCTTCAGGCCGCTGATGCCCGCCAGGCCCTCCAGCATGCCGGCGCGGATGCGCTCGCCCATCGCGGCGGCGTTGGCCATCAGGCCGTCCTCTTCCATGATGCGCAGCGTCTCGATGCCGGCGCGCATCGCCAGCGGGTTGCCGCCGAAGGTGGTGCCATGGTTGCCGGGTTGCAGCACATCCTTGGCGCGTGGGCCGGCGACGATGGCGCCGATCGGCACGCCCGAGCCCAGGCCCTTGGCCAGCGGCATCACGTCCGGTTGGATGCCGGCCCATTGGTGGGCAAACCACTTGCCGGTGCGGCCGATGCCGCACTGCACCTCGTCGAGCATCAGCAGCCAGTTCTGCTCATCGCAGATCTGGCGCAGGCCGCGCAGGATGTCGATGCGGGTAGCGTTGATGCCGCCCTCGCCCTGGATCGTCTCCAGGAAGATCGCCACCACGTTCGGGTTGGTCCTGGCCACCTCGCGCACCGCGTCCAGGTCGTTCAGCGGCAGCCGCACAAACCCTTCCACCAGCGGGCCAAAACCGGCCTGCACCTTGGGGTTGCCGGTGGCCGACAAGGTGGCGATCGATCGGCCGTGAAAGGCCTTGTCGTAGACGATGATCTCGGGCCGGTCTATGCCCCGGTCGTGGCCGAACTTGCGGGCGATCTTGAGCGCGCCCTCGTTGGCCTCCAGCCCGGTCGAGCAAAAAAACACCGCGTCCAGGCCGGACAGCTCGCACAGCTTGGCGGCCAGGGCCTCTTGCATGGGTGCTGCGTAGTAATTGCTGCAGTGGATCAGCTTGCCGATCTGGTCTTGCAGCGCCGGCACCAGTTTGGGATGGGCATGGCCCAGCGTGTTGACGGCGATGCCGCCCAGGCCGTCCAGGTACTCGCGGCCCTCGGTATCCCAGACGCGGCAGCCTCGGCCATGCGACAGCGCAAAAGGCAGCCGGCCATAGGTGTTCATCACGTGGGAGGTCATCAACAAGCTCCAGAGTAGCGGTCCAACCATGAAAAAGCCGGCGACTTGCCACTTCGGGCACGACACCGGCCGGGAGCCCGGATTCTAAAGTGCAGGCCGGTACTTGCCGATGTAGGCCAATCGATCAGGCACGGAGCACCCCATGAATGCTGCAGCGCAGCACTTCCGCGACACAATAGCGGTTTTCCCGATGTTGGCGCCACGGCTGATGCAGCCGCTGGCCTTATCGCAGGTGCCGCCTGCGCCTGTGTTTCCATCCCCGGCCTGCATGTCTGCCCCCAAACCGCGTGAGTTTTTCATCCAGGGCATCACCCTGGCGGGCAAGACCTTCCGGCCCAGTGATTGGTCCGAACGGCTGGCCGGGGCGCTGTCGAGTTTCCGGCCCAAGTCGGGCACGGGCGGTATCGGCGCGCACATCGGTTACTCGCCCTACTGCGTGCCGCGGGTGATCGAGGGCATCAAGTGCGTGATCGTCAACGAGGCGCTGCGCGACATCGAACCCATGGCCTGGGATTTTGTAATGCACTTTGCGCGCGACAACGAATTGCAGGTGGTTGAAGCCTGCCTGTTGCCCGACCCACCGCTGGCGCCACCCGCCTGATCGGCTGGTGCACTGGCCGTCGAACAGGTCTCAGCCCGCCATGAAAAAAGCCCGCCTAAGCGGGCTTTTTGCTGCCATCCGGGCGCCGATCAGGCTGCGGCAGTGGCCGACAGGGCCTTGATCTTGGCCGACAGGCGGCTCTTGTGGCGAGCGGCCTTGTTCTTGTGGAAGATGCCCTTGTCGGCGATCGAGTCGATCACGGACTGTGCGTTCTTGAACAATTCGGCCGGGGCGGCCTTGTCACCACCGGTGGCGGCTTTGTCCAGCGCTTTTTGCACGTTCTTGACGACGGTGCGGAACTTCGAGCGCAGCGAGGTGTTGGCGGCGTTCAGGACCACGTCCTGGCGTGCGCGCTTGCGGCCTGACGCCAGGCGGACGGTTTTCTTTTTGGCTTTGGAAGAGGTGGCCATGCTGCTACGTGTCCTAATACTGTGGCTAAAACTGCGGTGCTTGATCCGGATGGAGCCCATGAGTATAGCATCGGGTGTGGCCAGCGGCAAAGCCGTCCATACCCGCTTCTTATAATGGATGCTGCTCAGTCTGACGGCGCACCTGGCCGGTCCGGGCCCGACTGCCCTCATCGTGCGCGCTGCCGCACCCCACCCTGCCCGCATGAACCTGTCCAAGGCCGTTTTCTCGGTATCTGCCCTCACGCTGTTGTCCCGCATCACCGGCCTGGTGCGTGAGCAGATCGGTGCGGCGCTGTTTGGTACCTCGGCGGCCATGGATGCGTTCCAGATCGCCTTCCGAATCCCCAACCTGCTGCGGCGGCTGTTTGCCGAGGGCGCTTTTGCCCAGGCCTTCGTGCCGCTGATCGCCGCCACCCGCGCGTCCGACGGCGACGAGGCCACCCACGCGCTGGTCGATGCGGTGGCCACCGTGCTGGCCTGGGCGCTGCTGCTGACCTGTGTGCTGGGCATCGTCGCCGCGCCGTGGCTGGTCTGGTTGCTGGCCTCGGGGTTTGCGCCGGCCACCGAAGACGCAGCGGTGGTGATGACACGCTGGATGTTCCCGTACATCGGCTGCATGTCGATGGTGGCGCTGGCCTCGGGCGTGCTCAACACCTGGCGGCGCTTCGTGGTGCCGGCGTTCACGCCGGTGTTGCTCAACCTGAGCGTGATCGGCGCGGCGCTGTTGCTGGTGCCGGTGTTTCGGGCCCGCGGCATCGAGCCGGTCTACGCGCTGGCCGTGGGCGTGATGGTCGGCGGCGTGCTGCAACTGGCGCTGCAGTTGCCCGCGCTTGCGGCCATCGGCATGTTGCCGCGGCTGGGGGCGGGCTGGGGCCGGCTGCGGGCGGCCTGGGCGCATCCGGGAGTCAAGCGCATGCTGTCACGCATGGCGCCGGCGCTGGTGGGCGTGTCGGTGGCGCAGATCTCGTTGATGATCAACTCGCAGATCGCCAGCCACCTGGGCACCGGCGCGGTGTCCACCCTGGTCTATGCCGACCGGCTGATGGAGCTGCCCACCGCGTTGCTGGGTGTGGCGCTGGGCGTGGTGCTGACGCCGCAGTTGTCGGCGGCCAAGGCCAGCGGTGATGCGGCCGGTTATTCGGGCCTGCTCGATTGGGGCCTTCGGCTGGTGCTGCTGCTGGCGCTGCCCTGCGCCGTGGCGCTGCTGGTGTTTGCACAGCCGATGGTGGCGGTGCTGTTCCACCGCGGCGCTTTTGACGGCCGCGCGGTGGCCATGACCACGCTGGCGGTGATGGGCTATGGCGCCGGCGTGATCGGCCTGGTGGCGGTCAAGGTCGCGGCGCCGGCGTACTACGCCCAGCAGGACATGCAAACGCCGATGCGGGTGGCCATCATTGCGCTGGTGCTGACGCAGGTGCTCAACGCCGGCCTGATCGGCGGCCTGGGCCTGGGGGTGTCGGCGCTGGCGCTGTCGATCGGGCTGGCGGCCAACGCCAATGCCGGCTTGCTGCTGTGGGGCCTGAAGCGCCGCGGCCTGTACCAACCCGAGCCGGGCTGGCTGGCTTTTGCCTGGCGCGTGGCGCTGGCCAGCGCGCTGATGGGTGGCTTGATGGCGCTGGCGGCGCGGCAGATCGACTGGCTGGCGCTGGGCCGGCACGAGGCCTTGCGCGCTGGCGCGATGGCCCTGACACTGACCGCGGCGGCGGTGCTGTACTTTGGCGTGCTGGCGCTGCTGGGTCTGCGCCGCCGCAGCTTCATGCGCCGGGCCTGACGGTGGCTTGCGGGGACTGCACACCATGAAGCACCTGTTGATTGCACCGCCCAGTGCGCTGGCGTACTTTGCGACGCTGGTGGCCGAGGACGCCGGTTTTGCGCTGCTTGAGGCAGCGATCTGCGTGGCCCATGACGACAACCCGACGCTCGATGCCCAGACCGTGCTGGCCGACATCGACCGCCTGGCTGGCCGATTGAAGGCCAGACTGCCGGCGGACGCCTCGTCGCTGAGCCGCCTGAAGGCGCTGAGCCAGTATTTCTACGGCGAGCTGGCCTTTGCCGGCAATGTCAACAACTACTACGACCGGCGCAACAGCCACCTGCACGAGGTGCTGGCCTCGCGCCGCGGCATCCCGATCACGCTGGCGTTGTTGTTTTGCGAGTTGGCCACCCAGCTGGGCCTGACAGCGCGCGGGGTGAGCTTTCCGGGGCACTTCCTGGTCAAGCTGCGCATGCCGCAAGGCGAGGTGGTGATCGACCCGGTCAATGGCCGGTCACTGTCGCGCGACGACCTGGACGAGCGGCTCGGGCCGTTCCGGGCCCGGCACGGACTGGAGGGCGACTTCGACACCCCGCTCGGCCTGTTCCTGCAGGCGGCGCCCCCGCGTGACGTGCTGGCCCGGCTGCTGTTCAATCTCAAGGAGATTCACCGCACCGGCGAGGACTGGCCGCGCCTGCTGGCCGTGCAACAGCGCCTGGTGCTGCTGCTGCCGCAGGCTTGGGAGGAGCGACGCGACCGTGGCCTGGCCTGGGCCGACCTGGGCCGTCCGGCCGAGGCCGCCGACGACCTGGCCGCCTACCTGGCCGCCCGGCCCGACGCCGACGACGCCCGGCCTTTGGCAGAACGCCTGGCCGAACTGCAGGCCGAGTTGAGGGCGGGCGGCGCGCCCGGGCTGCATTGACCCGCCTCTTACAATGTGGAATGCGCAGCTTGCCGGACTCCCGCGTTGTTTCAGCGCCGATCTCGTCAGCGCCGATCTCGTCAGCGCCGATCTCGCCAGCGCGGATCTCGTCAGCGCCGAGATCGTCCGCGCGGCACTGTCCAGCGCCGCCCCCGGCCGGCCCGGGCCGCGTGGGCCGGTGCAGCCCGTGAGGCAGCTGCCCTTACCGATTTTGCCGAGTCCTGCCGATGGCTTCGATGGTCTGGTCGTCGGCCGCAACGCCGCTGCGGTAGCGCATTTGCGCAGCCTGGGCAACAGCCCGGTGGTGGCCGCACCGGTGTATTTGTGGGGCGAGGCGGGCACCGGCAAGACCCGGCTGCTGCGGGCGCTGGCAACCCAGGTTCAGGCCGAGGGCGACCGGGTCGGCTGGTTCGACGCCGATGAACCGCTGCCCTGGCTGCTGGACGAAGGCTGGCGCCTGGTGGTGGTCGACCGCTGCGAGGCGCTCGACGCCGAACACAGCCGGGCGGCATTTGCCTTGTTTATCGAGGCCGAAGCACGCGGGGTGCAGTGGGCAGCGGCCGGCCGTTTGCCGCCGGTGGACCTGGCGCTGCGGGATGATTTGCGCAGCCGCCTGGGTTGGGGCCATGTGTTTGCGCTGCAAGCCCTGGCCGAGACCGAGACCCGCGCCGCGCTGCGCCGCGAGGCCGACCGGCGCGGCATCTTCTTGTCGGACGAGGTGATGGACTACCTGCTCAACCATTTGCCGCGCGATATGAGCCACCTGATGGACTTGCTGGCCCGGCTGGACGGTTTTGCGCTGGCCGAGAAGCGCCCGGTGACCGTGCCGCTGCTCAAGAAAATGCTGGCCGAGGAGGGCAGCACCGCATGAACCTTGCCTTGTTCGACCTGGACGGCACGCTGATCCCGGGCGACTCCGACCACGCCTTTGGCGATTTCATGATCGCCCTGGGCTGGGCCGACGCTGAAACCTACCGCCGCCGCAACGACGATTTTTACCGCCAATACCTGGCGGGTTGCCTTGACATCGACGCGTACGTGCAGTTCTCGACCAGTGCCTGGCGCCACCGCCCACTGGCCGAGCAGCAGGCGGCGAGTGCGCGCTTCATGGCCGAGGTGATGGCGCCGCAGCTGATGGCGCCGGCGCGTGCGCTGCTGGCCAGGCACCAGAGCGCCGGCGATCTGGTGGCCATCGTCACCGCCACCAATGATTTCGTCACCCGGCCCATCGCCGATGCGCTGGGCATCGCGCACCTTCTGGCGGTGGACCTGGAGCGCGACGCCAGCGGCGCTGCCACCGGCCGAATCCACGGCGTGCCCTCGTTTCGCGAGGGCAAGATCGCCCGGGTGCACGACTGGCTGCACGGCTTGGGGCTCAGCCTGTCGGGGTTCGAGCACAGCGTGTTCTACAGTGACTCCACCAACGACCTGCCGCTGCTCGAGACCGTGCATGAGCCGGTGGCCACCAACCCCAGCCCGGCACTTGAGGCGATTGCCTTGCAGCGCGGCTGGCGCATCTTGAGGTTGTTCGAATGATCAAAAAATTCATCTCCCGCCTGCTCGGCAAGCCAGCCGCCGGCGCTGTTGCCGGGGCTGCCCCGGCGGCTGCGCCCGTGCCAGCCGCCCCGGCCGCGCCCGTCATGCCGGCTGGCAAGCGGGTCGAGGTGCCGGTATCCCAGCACCACATCGACCCGTCGCTGGTGGACGAGCGCGCCGTCAAGGTGGTGCGCACGCTGCAGCAAGCCGGCTTCCAGGCCTACATCGTCGGCGGCGCTGTGCGTGACCTGCTGGTGGGCTTGCGGCCCAAGGACTTCGACGTCGCCACCGACGCCACGCCCGAGCAGGTGAAAGCGCTGTTCCGGCGCGCCTTCATCATCGGCCGGCGCTTTCGCATCGTGCATGTCATCCACGGCCGCGGCCGCGACCATGAGGTGATCGAGGTCTCGACCTTCCGCGCCTACATGGACAACAGCGAGGC
This sequence comes from Burkholderiales bacterium, assembly GCA_038236495.1. Taxonomy (GTDB): domain Bacteria; phylum Pseudomonadota; class Gammaproteobacteria; order Burkholderiales; family Burkholderiaceae_C; genus Pseudaquabacterium. The sequence goes on along the minus strand of JBBRZR010000158.1, from coordinate 848 downwards.
CACGCAGGTCGCCGGTAACGAGAAGACCAGCAAGGCCGCGCTGGCCGGCTCGGCCCATGCGGTGGACGCCAGCGGCCGGGTGCTGCGCGACAACGTCTGGGGCCCGCAGATCGAGGACGCGGCGCGCCGCGACTTCAGCATCAACGCGATGTACTACGACCCCGCCACCCAGCTGGTGATCGACTACCACGGTGGCATCGCCGACGTGGCGGCCAAGCTGCTGCGCATGATCGGCGACCCGGCCACGCGTTACCGCGAAGACCCGGTGCGCATCATCCGGGCGATGCGTTTTGCCGCCAAGCTGGGTTTCGAGTTCGAGCCCAGCACCGGCGCGCCGATTGCCGAGACCGCGCCGCTGCTGGCCAACGTGCCGATCTCGCGCATGTTCGACGAGATGGTCAAGCTGCTGCAGACCGGCCACGCGCTGGCCAGCATCGCCACGCTCAAGCGCTACGACCTGCACCGCAGTGTGTTTCCGGTGCTGGACGCGGTGTTCGACGAGTCGCGCGGCTCAACGCTTGACCATGGCCAGAAGCAGGAATTCATCCGCCAGGCGCTGGCCGACACCGACCGTCGGGTCGGCGAGGGCAAGCCGGTGGCGCCCAGCTTCTTGCTGGCCTGCCTGCTGTGGCACGACGTGCTGGCCGGTTGGACCCAGCGCCAGGCCGAGGGTGAACACGCCGTCCAGGCCCTGCAGCAGGCGGTGGACGCGGTGTTCGATGCCCGCATCGGCGACATCTCGGGCCGTGGCAAGCTGGGCGCCGACATGCGCGAGATCTGGATGATGCAGCCGCGCTTCGAGCGCCGGCAGTCCAACACCGCGTACGCGCTGATCGAGCAGGCCCGCT
>JBBRZR010000157.1:0-10016 GCA_038236495.1 Burkholderiales bacterium | reverse complement strand
GGCCTGGGCTTGAGCATCCAGTCCAGGCACAGCAGAAAGTCGGGCGCGCAGCCGTCCAGCGCCATGGCCGCCAGCGGCGGCATCTCGTCGTCCAGCGCGCGCGAGGTGGACGGCAGCGGCGCACGACCCAGCAACAGGTAGTGCAGCGTGGCGCCCATCGAGTACAGGTCGGTCCACGGCCCTTGCTTGACCGAGCTGGATTCGCCGTACTGCTCGATCGGTGCGTAGGCCGGCTTCAGGATGGCGGTCAGTGCCACGCTCTTGTCCGCCAGCACCCGGCGTGCGGCGCCGAAGTCCAGCAGCACCGGTCGGCCATCGGGCGCCAGGATGATGTTGTCGGGCGAGATGTCGCGGTGGTACACGCCCTCAAGGTGCAGCCGCTCGACCGCGCCCAGCAGGGGACGCAGGATGTCCAGCAACCAGGCTTGGTCCGGGTTGCGCGCCAGTTGCCGGCGCACTGCGTGCAGGTTGTGGCCGGTGTAGTAGGGCATCGCCATGTAGGCGGTGTTGTTGCCCTCCCAGTAGCGGTGCACCTTGACCAGCGACGGGTGGTCGAAGCGCGCCAACAGCCGGGCCTCGTTGACAAAGGACTTCAGCCCCAGCGAAAACGACTCGGCGTGGGACTGCGACAGCAGCGAGACCTGGAACGACGCGCTGCGGCCCGCCAGTTGCGCCGGCATGTACTCCTTGATCGCCACCTCACGTTCCAGCGCGTGGTCGAACGCCAGGTAGACGATGCCGAAGCCGCCAACGCCCAATACCCGCTTGAGTTCAAATTCGCCCAGCCGCGTGCCACGGGGCAAGGCGCTGGGCGGATCTTCGTCGAGGTTGATCATGCGGGGTGCAGGATAGCAGCGGCCCCGGCCCGCGCAGCCCCGGTAACACCCCCGCTCCGGGTGGGTGGCGAGGCGGACCGGCGCGGTGTCCGGGCCGGGCCATCCCCTGCCAGGGCGGCTGGTTCGGACCGGTCTAGCGCGCGGCTTTCAGCGCGTCCGCGATCGCCTGGTTGGCGGCGGCGATGGCATACAGCATCAGGCGGGCACTGGCCGGGCCGTCCAGTTCCAGCAGCGCATCGACCCGGGGCACCGCCGGGCCGCTGACCAGGCGCCGCCCCAACGACAGCAGCGGCAGCAGCGGCAGCAGCGGATCCGCGCCTGCCGCCGCGGCCGGCGCAGGCGCTGGCGACGCCCGCAGGCGCGCAAATTCACCGGCCAGCAGCAGGGCTTCGTCCAGGTTGACCAGGGCCAGCTGTGCGTGGGCGTGCACCAGCGCCGCGGCCGGGGCGGGCGCCAGCTCCATCAGCGGCGACAGCGTGGCCGCCGGCGCCAGAGGGGTACCGCCGGCATCGTTGTAGCCCGACACCCGTTGTCCGCCCGCATCCAGCGCGCTGAAGTTGAGCGCCATCGCCAGCGACAGCCCCTCCACACCCTGGGTCGGGTAGGCCAGCCGGGCGCTCAGGTTGCCCGGGCCGATGCCGGCGGCGGTGCGCTGCACCAGCTTCATGCCGGTGGGTGCCAGCGCCAGGTAGCGCCGGGTGGTCTCGCCTGACTTGCCCTCGATCAGCACCGGCGCGCCCGGCCGGCTGGCGGGCTCGGTGCTGGGGTAGACGGCGCCGTACTCGCGCACCACCGTGCCGGCGTCGGCCAGCACCACGCCGGCTGCTGCCAGCCGGGCCTGCAGGTCGGCCCAGCCGCGGTCGGTCAGGGCTTGCAGCGCGGCGATGTCGGGTTGGCCGCGGTAGGCCAGTGTGGCGGGGCCGTCGTCCAACCGTGTGCCCGCGGCCTGGCCCAGCAGCCTGCCGTCACGGGTCTGGGTGGCCAGCTCCCCGGACTGGTCGAACAGCAGCAGGTACTCGGCGATGTAGACACGCTTGCCCCTCAAGTCGATCGCACCGCTGGTGCGCGGCGCGCGCACCGCCTGGCCGATCGGCCGTGCCAGTGCGGCCTCGATGCTGGTGGTGCTCAGCGGTACCAGCGCCCGGTCGGGGGCAGTGGTTTGTGCGGTGGCGCCGGCCATCAGCAAACCCAGCAGAATGGGGAGGATCAGGTGCGCTGCGCGGATCGGCATGGGCGTATTTTCGGGCAAGGCCGGCGGTTTGGCGGGTTTGTTCACCCGGCTCTGCCGCCAGGCGGGTGGGTGCACCAGCGCCTGGCCGGCCCGGTAGACTGTCTTTCTTTGCTTTGAGCCTCATCACTTGGACGCTCTTCACCTTCACCTCAACCGTCACCCTGCGCCACTGCACGCCGCCATCGTCGATCTCGACGGCACGATGATCGACACCGTCGGTGATTTCGATGTGGCGCTCAACACCATGCTGGCTGAGCTGGGCCTGTTGTCGGTGGACCGGGGCTTCATCGCCCGCACTGTAGGCAAGGGTAGCGAGCACTTGATCCGCAGCACCTTGGCCCAGGTTGGCGCCGATGGCGATCTGTTCGAGCCGGCGTGGCAAAGCTACCAGCGCCACTATCTGGCGATCAATGGCCGGTTTTCGGCGGTCTACCCTGGCGTGGTGGCCGGTTTGCAGCGTCTGGCCGCCGCAGGCTTGCCCTTGGCCTGCCTGACCAACAAGCCCACCGCATTTGCCCGTCCGCTGCTGGCTGCCAAGGGCCTGGACGGCTTTTTTGCGCAGGTGTTTGGCGGCGATGCGTTTGCCCGCAAGAAGCCCGACCCGCTGCCGCTGCTGGAAACCTGCCGGGCGCTGGGCAGCCTGCCGGCCTGCACGCTGATGATTGGCGACTCGGCCAACGATGCCCAGGCTGCGCGCGCCGCCGGTTGCCCGGTGGTACTGGTGAGCTACGGCTACAACCACGGCCAGCCGGTCAGCGAGGTGGGTGCCGATGCGGTGATTGATCGGCTGGACCAGCTGGACTTGGGGCGGTGGTCTGCACCGCCCGCCGTGCCTGCGGCGCGCAGCAACTGAAGCTTGGCTCGCAGCCGCAGCGTGCAACTGAGCCGCGCTGCTAGACTGAACGCCATGTTCATCACGCGCAAACAGACCAAAGGGTCCGCCGACCGGGGGGCCTGGCCCTGGCGACCCTCGCCCGCATTGGTCTGAAGGGCCGTGCGCCGCGGGGCTTGCCGGGTACCCACCCGTCGCCGGCCCGCCGCACTGGCCCCCTTGGATGGGGCGGATGAGGCAGATGGGGCATGTTCCCCGACACCCTCCGCACCGCTGATCCCTTGCACCGTCGGCCCTGGTTGCGCACAACTGTGCCTCGGGTTGACCCCAGGAGTGGCTACCGTGATCACCGAACTTGAATTCAAAAGCCTGGCCGCCCAAGGCTTCAACCGTATCCCCCTGCTCAGCGAGGCCTTTGCCGACCTCGAAACCCCGCTGTCGCTCTACCTCAAGCTGGCGGGTGGCGCCAAGCACAGCTTCTTGCTGGAGTCGGTGGTGGGCGGTGAGCGTTTTGGCCGCTACTCCTTCATCGGCTTGCCGGCGCGCACCCAGTTGCGTGCCAGCACCTCGCCCGCCGGGTTTGTGACCGAGATCGTCACCGACGGCGAGGTGGTCGAGCGCCACACCGGCAACCCACTCGACTTCATCGAGGCCTACCAGGCGCGCTTCAAAGTGGCACTGCGGCCCGGCCTGCCGCGCTTTTGCGGTGGCCTGGCGGGCTACTTCGGCTACGACGCGGTGCGTTTCATGGAGCCCAAGCTGGCGGCCACCCACAAGCCCGGTGGCCTGGACACACCCGACATCCTGCTGCTGCAAACCGAAGAACTGGCGGTGATCGACAACCTGTCGGGCCGGCTGTACCTGATCGTCTACGCCGACCCGGCCCAGCCCGAGGCCTACTTCAAGGCCAAGCGGCGGCTGGCCGAGCTGGGTGACAAGCTGCGCTACTCGGTCACCGCGCCGCCGGTCAAACGCGGCCCGTCCTACGCGGTGGAGCGCGAGTTTGGCAAGGACGCCTACATCGCCGCCGTGCTGACCGCCAAGGAGTACATCGCCGCTGGCGACATGATGCAGGTGCAGATCGGCCAGCGGCTCAAGAAACGCTACACCGAGAGCCCGCTCAGCCTGTACCGCGCGCTGCGCTCGCTCAACCCCAGCCCGTACATGTATTTTTACGACATGGGCGACTTCCAGATCGTCGGCGCCTCGCCCGAGATCCTGGTGCGGCATGAGTCCACCCCCGACGGCGACAAGATCACGATCCGCCCGCTGGCCGGCACCCGGCCGCGCGGCACCTCACCCGAGGCCGACAAGGCGACCGAGGCCGACTTGTTGAGCGACCCGAAAGAGCGTGCCGAGCACCTGATGCTGATCGACCTGGCGCGCAACGACATTGGCCGCATCGCCAAGACCGGCACGGTCAAGGTGACCGAGGCCTTTGTGGTCGAGCGCTACTCGCATGTGATGCACATCGTCAGCAACGTCGAGGGGCTGCTGAAAGACGGCATGAGCAACATGGACGTGCTGCGCGCCACCTTTCCGGCCGGCACGCTGACCGGCGCGCCCAAAATCCGGGCCATGCAGATCATCGACGAGCTCGAACCCGTCAAGCGCGGCATCTACGGCGGCGCCTGCGGCTACCTGAGCTTTGCCGGCGACATGGACGTGGCCATTGCCATCCGCACCGGCATCGTGCAGAACAACACCTTGTACGTGCAGGCAGCCGCGGGCGTGGTGGCCGACTCGATCCCCGAGATGGAATGGCGCGAGACCGAGCACAAGGCGCGTGCGCTGATCCGCGCGGCCGAGCTGGTCGAGGAGGGCTTTTAAATGCTGCTCATGATCGACAACTACGACAGCTTCACCTTCAACCTGGTGCAGTACTTTGCTGAGCTGGGCCAGGACGTCAAAGTGGTGCGCAACGACGAGATCAGCGTCGCCGAGATTGCCGCGCTCAAGCCCGCGCACCTGGTGCTGTCGCCCGGCCCCTGCTCGCCGGCGGAGGCGGGGGTGTGTGTGCCGGCGATCCAGGCGCTGATCGGCACCCTGCCCATCCTGGGCGTCTGCCTGGGCCACCAGAGCATCGGCGCGGCACTGGGCGGCAAGATCGTGCGGGCACAGCAGCAGATGCACGGCAAGGCCAGCACGCTTTCGACGGATCAGCAGGGCGTCTATCTGGGATTGCCCAAGGCATTCAGCGTGATCCGCTACCACTCGCTGGTGATCGAGCGTGAAACCTGCCCGAAGGAGCTTGTCGTCACCGCCACCTCCGAAGACGGCGAGATCATGGGCGTGCGCCACCGCGAGCTGGCCGCCACCGCCGCGCCGCTGGAGGGCGTGCAGTTCCACCCCGAATCGATCCTGTCCGAGCACGGCCACGCCCTGCTGCGCAACTTCTTGACCTTGGGGGCCACACGATGAGTGCCAGTACCGTTTCTTATGGCGCCGCTGGCACAGCCAGACCGGCAGGCGGCCCGCCGCCGGTTGATCTGCGCAGTGACACCGTCACCCGGCCCACGGCGGCGATGCGCGAGGCGATTGCCGCTGCACCGGTCGGCGACGATGTGTTTGGTGACGACCCCACCGTCAACGCGTTGCAGGCCCGCATTGCCGAGATGCTGGGCTTCGAGGCCGCGCTGTTCATGCCCAGCGGCACCGCCAGCAACCTGTGCGCGCTGCTGGCGCATTGCGGCCGGGGCGACGAATACCTGGTCGGCCAGCTTGCTCACACCTACCGCTACGAGGGCGGCGGCGCGGCCGCGCTGGGCGGTATCCAGCCGCAGCCGATCACCCAGCAACCCGACGGCACGCTGGCGCTGGCCGAGGTCGAGGCCGCGATCAAGCCTGACGACCCGCACTTTGCCCGCAGCCGCTTGCTGGCGCTGGAAAACACCTGGAACGGCAATGTGCTGCCGGCCGGCTACATCGAGCAGGCCGTGGCGCTGGCGCGGCGGCGCGGCCTGGCGACTCACCTCGACGGTGCGCGATTGTTCAACGCGGCGGTGGCCAGTGGCGTGCCCGCCGGCCAGATCGCCGGCCAGTTCGACAGTGTCTCGGTCTGCTTCAGCAAAGGCCTGGGCGCGCCGGTCGGCTCGGCACTGTGTGGCTCGCGTGAGTTCATCACCCGCGCGCACCGCATCCGCAAACAGACCGGTGGCGGCATGCGCCAGGTCGGCCTGCTGGCAGCGGCGGCGCTGTATGCGCTGGACCACCACATCAACCGCCTGGCCGACGACCATGCGCTGGCCCGGCGCCTGTACGACGGCCTGGTCGCGCTACCGGGCATCACCGCCACCGCGCCGCACACCAATATCGTCTTTGCCCAGGTGGCCGACGGTCGCGGCCCGGCGCTGCTGGCGCATCTGCAAGCCCACGGTGTGCTGGCCACCGGCCTGATCGGCCTGCGCTTTGTTACCCATCTGGACGTGGACGCGGCCGGCATTGACCGTGCCATTGCCGCCGCCGCCGAATTCTTGACCGCCTGACCGCCAGACCCCGCACCGAGGACCCCCATGCCCAGCCCGATGAGCAACACCGAGGCGCTGACCCGCGTCATCGACCACCGCGAGATCTTCCACGACGAGATGCTGGCGCTGATGCGCCGCATCATGGGCGGCGAGATGTCGCCGGTGATGATCGCGGCGTTTGCGATCGGCCTAAGGGTCAAGAAGGAAACCATCGGCGAGATCGCTGCTGCGGCCCAGGTGATGCGTGAATTTGCCACCCCGGTCGAGGTGGCCGACCGCACTCACCTGGTCGACATCGTCGGCACCGGTGGTGACAACTCGCACACCTTCAATATCTCGACCGCCGCGACCTTTGTTGCCGCCGCGGCCGGTGCGCGGGTGGCCAAGCACGGCGGGCGCAGTGTGTCGTCCACCTCGGGCTCGGCCGATGTGATGGAGGCGCTGGGTGCCTACATCGCGCTGACCCCCGCCCAGGTCGCCGCCTGCCTGACTGACACCGGCATCGGCTTCATGTTTGCGCCGAATCACCATGCCTCGATGCGCCATGCCGCACCGGTGCGCAAGGAGCTGGGCGTGCGCACCATCTTCAACATCCTGGGCCCGTTGACCAACCCGGCGGGTGCCGCCAACCAGTTGCTGGGGGTGTTCCACCCCGACCTGGTCGGCATCCTGGTGCGGGTGTTGCAGCGCCTGGGCAGCGAGCATGTGCTGGTGGTGCACGGCGCCAATGGCATGGACGAGATCTCGCTGTCCGGCGAAACCCAGGTCGGTGAGCTGCTGAACGGCGAGGTGCGCGAGTACGTGGTGCACCCCAGCGACTTCGGCCTGCCGGTCTACGACTCCCGGGTGCTGCGGGTGGCCAACGCCGCCGAGTCGGTGCAGTGCATCGCCCGCGCCCTGGCCAACGAGGACGGCCCGGTGCGCGACATCGTGCTGCTCAACGCTGGCGCCGCGCTGTATGCGGCGGGCGTGGCGGCCAGCATCGTCGAGGGTGTCAAGCGGGCCCGCGAGGCGGTGGCCTCGGGTGCGGCGCAGGCCAAGCTGAGCCAGTTTGTGGCGCTGACCCAGCGCTTCAAGCCGGTCTGAGGGCGGGGCCCACCATGTCCGACATCCTGCAACGCATCGTCGCCGTCAAACGCGAAGAACTGGTGGTCGCCCGCGCGGCATACAGCGAAGCCGCGCTGCGCGAGGCTGCTGCGGCGCAATCCGTACCGCGTGGTTTTGCCGCCGCATTGCGGGCCAAGCTGGCCGCCAGCTTGCCGGCGGTGATCGCCGAGATCAAGAAGGCCAGCCCCAGCAAGGGCGTGATCCGCGAGCACTTTGTGCCGGCCGAGATCGCCGCCAGCTACGCCGCACACGGCGCGGCCTGCTTGAGCGTGCTGACCGACGTCAGTTTTTTCCAGGGCCATGCCGACTGCCTGCGCCAGGCCCGCGCCGCCTGTGCGCTGCCTGTGCTGCGCAAGGACTTCATGATCGACCCGTATCAGGTGCTGGAGGCCCGGGCGATGGGCGCTGACTGCATCCTGCTGATCGCCGCCTGCCTGTCCGACACGCAAATGGCCGAACTGGAGGCCTGCGCGATCGAGCAAGGGCTGGATGTGCTGGTCGAGGTGCACGACGGCGCCGAGCTGACGCGGGCGCTGGCCTTGAAGACCCCGCTGCTGGGCATCAACAACCGCAACCTGCGCAGTTTCGAGGTCACGTTGGACACCACGCTGGGCCTGCTGGACCAGGTGCCGGCGGACCGGCTGCTGGTCACCGAGTCCGGCATCGTCAACCGGGGCGACGTGCAACGCATGCGTGCCGCCGGGGTCAATGCCTTCCTGGTCGGAGAGGCCTTCATGCGGGCAGATGAGCCGGGCGAGGCGCTGGCGGCCTTGTTTGCTTGAGCGCCCAGGCCTCGCTGCTGCCGGGCGCGGCAGCGCCCAACCAGCTGATTGAGCCGCTCGCGGACCTCCTTGACTCTGCGCCCGCCGATTGGGCGCCCTTGGTGCGTGCGTGGCGGGCCAGCGCTGACGGCCAGGCCCTGCTGCAGTTTGTGGCCGAGCGCCAGGCCGCTGGCGCGGTGATCTACCCGGCCCAGGTGCTGCGGGCGCTTGAACTCACGCCGCGCGCCCGCGTGCGGGTGGTGATCCTGGGCCAGGACCCGTACCACGGTGCCGGTCAGGCCGAAGGGCTGGCGTTTTCGGTGCCGGCCGCCATCAAACCGCCGCCCAGCCTGCGCAACATCCTGGATGAAATCTCGCGCAGCCTGGGGGTGAGCCGGCCGCCCAGCGGCCACCTGGGCGGCTGGGCCCGGCAGGGTGTGCTCTTGCTCAACAGCGTGCTGACAGTGGAAGACGACAGCCCGGCGGCGCACGCCAAGCGTGGTTGGGAGTCCCTGACCGATACGCTGATCCAGGCCAGCGCCAGCGACGCGGGCGCCAAGGCCTACCTGCTGTGGGGTGCCCACGCCCAGGCCAAGGCGCCGCTGATCGAGGCAGCGGGTGATGGCCGCCACCTTGTGCTGCTGGCCAACCACCCCTCACCACTTTCGGCCCGTCGCCCACCGGTGCCTTTCATCGGCTGCGGCCACTTCAAGGCGGTTCAAGCCTTCCTGACTGCGCAAGGCGCGTCGCTGATCGACTGGTCGGCCTGACCGGGGCGTTTCCGCTGCTGCAGCGGCTTGGTCGGCCCAGGCCGGGCTCAAAATCTCTGCTATAGTCCTTAGTTCGCCGCGGAGGGGTGCCCGAGTGGCTAAAGGGGGCAGACTGTAAATCTGTTGGCTTACGCCTACGCTGGTTCGAATCCAGCCTCCTCCACCACGGCGAAACTATTGGGGGTTCATGGCAGAGCCGAAGTTGCACAACAAGTGCACCGGCGGGTTTGCGGTGGGCAGGTGAGGCGGGAGTAGTTCAATGGTAGAACCTTAGCCTTCCAAGCTAATGATGCGGGTTCGATTCCCGCTTCCCGCTCCAGCTCAGTTGTTTAAATTGATTTGTTGCCGTCGGTACAGGTTTGGGTTTGTGATTGACTCCAATCCTGTGTCGATGCCCACGTGGCTCAGTGGTAGAGCACCCCCTTGGTAAGGGGGAGGTCGCGCGTTCGATCCGCGCCGTGGGCACCAACCTTATTGGTGTCAATTCCTGTTTGATCGCGAGGAGCGCGCAACATGGCAAAGGGTAAATTCGAGCGGACCAAGCCTCACGTCAACGTGGGCACGATTGGTCACGTCGACCACGGCAAGACCACGCTGACCGCAGCGATTACCAGCGTGCTCGCCAAGAAGTTCGGCGGCGAGGCCAAGGCCTACGACCAGATCGACGCAGCGCCGGAAGAAAAAGCGCGTGGCATCACGATCAACACCGCCCACGTCGAGTACGAGACCGCCAACCGCCACTACGCGCACGTTGACTGCCCGGGCCACGCCGACTACGTCAAGAACATGATCACCGGTGCCGCGCAGATGGACGGTGCGATCCTGGTGTGCTCGGCCGCTGACGGCCCGATGCCGCAGACCCGTGAGCACATCCTGCTGGCGCGCCAGGTCGGTGTGCCGTACATCATCGTCTTCTTGAACAAGTGCGACATGGTGGACGACGCCGAGTTGCTTGAGCTGGTCGAGATGGAAGTGCGTGAGCTGCTCGACAAGTACGACTTCCCGGGCGACG
>JBBRZR010000156.1:0-10028 GCA_038236495.1 Burkholderiales bacterium | reverse complement strand
GTCGTCGGGCTGCACCACCACCCAGCAGTTGATCTCGGGCGGGATGTTGGCCGGGGTTTGGGCCGGACTTTTGGCCGCGTTTTGGGCCGCGTTTTGGGCATTCGCTGTGCCCAGCGGCGCAAAAAAGCCCAGCACCAGCCCGCCGGCCGGCGCGGCCAGGCTGACGGCGCTGGCGGTGGACCCGGCGATGAAGCCGCGGCGGCTCAAGGCGACCACCGCGAGGGCGGCGGCTGCGTCGGGATTCTTGGGGGAGGGGGTATTCATCGTCCGCTCCTTCAGCCCCGGGCCGTGGCCACCAGTTGGATCGCGGCCTGCACCCGGTTGTAGGTGCCGCAGCGGCAGATGTTGGTGATGGCCTCGCGAACCTCGGTCTCGCTGGGCCGGGGCTTGCTCTTGAGCAGCGCCGCGGCCGCCATCAGCATGCCGGACTGGCAAAAGCCGCACTGCGGCACGTCCAGCTTGACCCAGGCTTTTTGCAGCGGGTGCTGGCCATCGGGCGACAGTCCCTCGATCGTCACCACCTTGTCGCCAGACGTCACCGACGAGACCGGCCGCACACAGGACCGGGTGGCCACGCCGTCGATGTGCACGGTGCAGGCGCCGCACTGGGCGATGCCGCAGCCGTACTTGGTGCCGGTCAGGCCCAGCTGCTCGCGCAGCACCCACAGCAGCGGGGTATCGGGCTCGGCATCGTGCGTGTAGGCGCGGCCATTGACGTTGATCGTGGGCATGGGGGCGAACTCCGGGTTGGCGGCCCGCGCATGATGCTTGAGCCGGCGCTTGCCGGCATCGGTGTTGTCCAGAGCCCCCAAAAGCCGCCGCCTTGCGGCAGCCGCCCCGCGCTGACGTTACTTGGCGGCCAGCCCCAGCCGCTCGATCAGCCCCTTTTCCTTGCCAAAGGTCTCGCGCACCCACGCGGCGTAGTCGGCGCTGTTTTTGTACCAGACCGGCTGGTTCAGCTGGTCCAGCACCTCCAGGTGCTTGGGGTCGTCCATCGCCCGCTTGAAGCCGTCGTGCAGCGCCTTGACCACCGCCGGGTCCATGCCCTTGGGGCCGACCAGGCCGTAGGGCGAGTTGCCCACCACGTTGTAGCCCAGCTCGCGGGCGGTGGGCACGCTGGGCCAGCGCTTGGTGCGCACATCGCCAAAAGTCACCAGCAGGCGCATCTGGCCGGACTCGACAAACTTGTCCCAGCCGGTGGCGTCGCTGGCGGCCATCACGTGGCCGCCCAGCAGCGCCTGCATCAGGTCGGCGTTGCCCTTGAACGGGATGTGGTTGAGCTGCACCTTGGCGGCGTCGGCCACCTCCTCGATCAGCAAATGCGGGCTGGTGCCGATGCCGGTCGAGCCGAAGTCGATCTTGCCGGGCTGCTTGCGCGCCGCGTCCAGGTAGTCGGCCAGGGTCTTGTAGGGCGAATCGCTGCGCACCACAAAGCCGAAGGTGTAGCCGGTCACGCCCAGGATGAAGCTGAAGTCGGTCAGCGGGTTCCAGGCGGTTTTTTGCATGTGCGGGATGCGCAACATGCCCATCGGAAACTGGGCGATGGTGTAGCCGTCGGGCTTGGCCGTCAGCGCCATCGTGCCCGGGCCGGTGGTGCCGCCGCCGCCGGGCTGGTTCTGGATGATGACGTTCTGGCCCAGCGTCTTGCTGGCGATCTCGGCCAGCGCACGCAGGTGGCGGTCGGTGCTGCCGCCGGCCGGCCAAGGCACGATCAGCGTGATCGGGCGTGCCGGCCAGCCCGCCGGTTGGGCGCGCAGCGCGGGGCCCGCGGCGGCCAGGGCGGCGGCCGTGAGCAGGCGGCGGCGGGTGGGGCTGTGGCGGGCGGGCTTGGGGTGGGTCATGGGGCTTGAATCTCCTGGGGTGGCTCGGGCTGGGCCGGCGCGGCAGTCTACGCAAGCCGGCTGCGGCGCGCTGTCACCCGTGTGTGCGGCCAGTTCGTGCGGCCCTGCCGGCCACCGACAATGCCGCTGTGAGCGACACCCAGACCATTGCCGTCATCGACTTCGAAACCACCGGCATGAGCCCGGCGATGGGCGCACGCGCCACCGAGATCGCGGTGGTGCTGGTGCAAGGCGGCCGAGCCGTGGACCGCTACGCCAGCCTGATGCGCAGCGGCACCTGGGTGCCGCCCTTCATCGAGCAGCTCACCGGCATCAGCAACCGGATGCTGGCCACCGCGCCGCCGGCGGCCGAGGTGATGGCCCAGGTGGCCGACTTTTGCCGCGGCGCGGCACTGGTGGCACACAACGCCAGCTTCGACCGGGGCTTCTGGCAGCACGAGATGGCACTGGCCCGCGCCGTGGGTCGGCTGCCCGAGCTGGATGGGGGCGGCAGCGGCGGCGCGCCCGAGTTCGGCTGCACCCTGCTGCTGTCGCGCCGGCTCTGGCCCGAGGTGCCCAACCACAAGCTGGGCACGCTGGCGCGCTGGCATGGCATCACCGCCACCGGCCGCGCCCACCGGGCACTGGCCGACGCCGAAATGGCCGCCGAGCTGTGGCTGCGCATCACCGACGATGTGCAAAAGCGCTTTGCCGCGAGCGTGCCGTTTGGCCTGCTGTGCGCCATGCAGCGCACACCGCGGCAGCAACTGGCACGCTGCGTGACGCGCTACTTCGAACAGGCCTGACCCGGCAGGGGCGGCCGCGCCGGGCCGACTTATTGCCGGGCCGACTTATTTGACGTTGACGACCACCGGCTGCACCGCACGCACCTCGGCCTCCCACGGACGTTTCAACTCGAAGCGCAGCTGGCGCTCGCCGGGCTGGTCGCAGGTCAGCACAAAGCGTTGCAGCGCCGGGCCGCCCACGCCGGTGCCGGTCGGCAGGCTGTCGGCGGCCGTCAGGCTGCAGCCTGCGGGCGCGGCCGGCGCCTGCCAGGTCACGCCGGCGCCCGGCATGGATTCGAGCGCGATGGTCAACGCCTGGCCGGCGTTGGCCTGCAGGTGCAGGGGGGCATGGTCGATGGCGGGCATGGGGGACCTCCGGTAAGCGGTGGGGGCGGCAGGTGGGTCGGCAGGATGGGCTGTCGGTCGCATCATGCGTCCGGCCGACGATGTTGTTGGCCGGAAACGCCGACGGGTACGGCTACGCGGCCTCGTTGCACACGCCGCGGGCGATCACCTGGGCCAGGCACTGGTCGGGCCACCCGCCGCGGCAGTTGACACCGTGCGACGAGCAGCAGTGGGCGCCGGCCGCGGACAGGTCGACCCAGGGGATCGCCCCGGGCCGTGCCTGCCAGTCTTGAGAAATGTCACACCAGCGCCAAGTTCGGAAGGTCTTTGTGAGCGTTTGCGGAACTGAGTTACCGTTCGCGGGCTCATAGAGGGCACATGGCCGGCGCCGCGTCTCGCGTCTGCCGACTTGGTTTACTGGAGACACCCCTGATGAAACACCTGCTGATTGCGATTTCGATGACCGTGGCGGCGCTCACCCTGGGCTTGGCGCCCGTGGATGCCGACGCCAAGCGCCTGGGCGCCGGCAAGCCTGCGGGCATGCAACGCGCGGCCCCGAGCAATGCCACACCGCAAAACGCACCGGCCAACACGGCCACGGCGCCCAGCAACGCGGCCGCACCGGCCGCTGCCGGTGCAGCCACGGCGCCCAAGCGCAACTGGATGGGCCCGCTGGCCGGTCTGGCGGCCGGGCTCGGCATTGCCGCGCTGTTCAGCCACCTCGGCATGGGCGCCGGGCTGGGCAACTTCGTGATGATCGCGCTGCTGGCCGTGCTGGCGGTGGTGGCGGTGCGCTTCGTCATGGGCCGCATGCGGGGCGGCTTGTCGTCCGGCCCACAGTTGGCAGGCGCTGGCGCCGGTGGGTCGTCGGGCGGCTGGCAGCCGCAGCCGGCGGCCACGCCGATCAACCTGCAGCGCAGCACCCTGGACAGCACGCCGGCCCTGCCCGCCGCCACGGCGCTGGCGGGTGCGGGCGCCGTGGCGGCCGTCGCCACCGCGCCGGCCCTGCCCGGCGGCATGGACGCTGCGGACTTCGAGCGCCTGGCCAAGATGGTGTTCATCCGCCTGCAGGCCGCCAACGATGCCAGCAACCTCGACGACCTGCGCAAGTTCACCACGCCCGAGTTGTTTGCCTCGCTTCGGGTGGATCTGCAGGACCGCGCCGGCGCCAAGCAGCAGACCGACGTGGTGCAGATCGACGCCAAGGTGGTGGAGACCGCCCGTGAAAACGGCCAGGACATCGTGACCGTGCGCTTCACCGGCCTGATCCGCGAGGCGGCCGAGGCTGGCGCCGAGCCCTTCAACGAGTTGTGGCACCTGGTGCGCGCGGCCGATGGCCACGGCGACTGGGCGATTGCCGGCATCACGCCGGTGCAGTAAATCGGGTTTGTGCCGGGCCTGCGGGCCCGGTGTGCGCAACGGCGGCCCGGGCCGCCGTTTTCACGTCTGGCCCGGGCTGACTACACTCGCCGTCTCGCTCATTGGGCTGACATTTCAGGCACTGCTCGTGAACCGTACTTTCTGCAAGCACCCGTTCCCCGGCCAGGCCGGCCAGGCCGACCGCGCACCCGCAGCCCGTTGGCTGCTCGCCGGCGCGCTGGCCGCCGCGCTGGCCACGATGGCCGGCGGCGTGGCGGCTCAGGCGTCACCCGCGGCCGCCGCGGCACCCGCCTCGGCCGCGTCTGCACCGTCGGTGCGGCCCGAGGTGGGCAAACCGCTGCAGGCCGCGCAGGACGCCGCCAAGGCGGGCAACTACAAAGAGGCGTTGGCCCGGGTGGCCGAGGCCGAGGCCATGCCCGGCCTGACGCCCTACGAGCTGTTCATCACCCAGCGCATCAAGGGGCCGGCCGCGTTTGGTGCGGGTGAGGTAGCGCTGGCCATTGCCAGTTTCGAGGCATCGCTCGGGTCGCCACTGCTGCCGGCCGCCGACCGGGTACCGATCACCGAGACCACGGTCAAGCTGCTGCTGCAACAAAAAGAATATGCCCGCGCCGCCGGCTGGATGAAGACCTACCTGGCCGAGGGCGGGGCCAATCCGGAGATGCGCCGGCTCTACCCGCAGGTGCTCAGTGTGCAGGGTGACCATGCCGGGGTGCGGCGTGAACTGGCGCCGCTGGTCGCCGCCGACGAGGCCGCCAAGCGCGCCACGCCCGAGGCCACGCTGCGTTTGCTGGCAGCCAGCCAGAGCGCGTTGAAGGACATGCCGGCCTACACCGTCACGCTGGAGAAGCTGGCCACCAGCACCGGTAAACCCGAATACTGGGCCGAGCTGATCGCCCGTGCCGGCCGCCGCGACGGTTTTGCCGACGAGCGCTTGCGCCTCGACGTCTACCGATTGCGCCGGGCCACCGGCGTGCCGCTGGAGGCCGGCGAGCTGGGCGACATGGCGGTGCGGGCCCAGCAAGCCGGCCTGCCGGCCGAGGCCCAGGCGCTGCTCAACGAGGGTTTTGCCAGCGGCCTGCTGGGCAAGGACGCCAACACGGCGGCCGACAAGAAGCTGCTGGAGACCGCCACCAAGGCGGCCACGCAGGACAAGGCCGGGCTGGCCGATGGCGAGGCCAGTGCGCTCAAGGCCAAGGACGGCAATGCCGCCGTCAACCTGGGGCTGGCGCTGTCGGCCACCGGCGCGCACGACCGGGCGCTGGCGCTGATGACGCAGGGCCAGGCCAAGGGCGGCTTGCGCCGGCCCGAGGACGCGCTGCTGCACCTGGGCCTGGCGCAATGGCGCGCCGGCAAGATCGACGAGGCCAAGGCCAGCTTCGCGGCGGCCAAGGGTGCCGACGGGGTGGGCGATCTGGCGCGGCTGTGGGCCTTGTACCTGGGCAGCCCGGTACGAAAGTGAGTGCAGGCTTCGCGGCCAAGCGGGACGGGGCCCGGCCGGCCGAGGCCACCCGCCGCATAGGCGCGTCAGCCTGAGGTCTGGCCCCCGGGCGCGGCCTCGGCGCGGCGCCGGAACATGCCCCAGCCCTCCATCGTCAGCACCGGGTCGCGGTGCTGGTTCAGCACCTCCCACAGCGACCGCACCAGGCCCACGCCGGACCGGCTGTTCATCGGCCGGGCTTCGAGCACGGTCAGCCGCACGCTGAGGGTGTCGCCGGGGCAGACCGGCTTGAGCCAGCGCAGGTGGTCGATGCCCGGGCTGCCCAGGCTGGCGGCGTCCAGCAGGTAGTCGTCGCACATCATGCGCATCGTCATCGCGCAGGTGTGCCAGCCGCTGGCCGACAACTGGCCGAACAGCGAGGCCTCGGCCGCGTCGTCGTCCAGGTGGAAGGGCTGCGGGTCGAACTGGCGGGCGAAGGCCAGCACCGCCTCGCGGCTGACCGGCATCTGGCCGAACTCGCGCACCGACCCGACATGAAAGTCCTCCCAATAGTGCTTGAAGCGCTGCTCGGCAGGGGGCGTGGCGGGCGCAATTTTTGGGATTGAGGTCATGGGCAGGCGAGGCGGTGGCGGGGGCTTGATGCGGACTGCGCACAGCGCGAGCCCTTGCGAGCAGCATAGCGGCGCGGCCTCGGCGGCCGGTGTCAAGCCGGTGACCCGGGCAGAATGCGGCGCTGTCGTGCCAGGCACGTTTCTCCTCCCCGCAAGGACTCCACCATGGGCGCTCTGATCCTGGGTTTGCTGTTGTTTCTGGGCATTCATTCGGTACGCATCTTTGCCGAGGGCTGGCGCAGCCAGGTCATCGCACAGCGCGGGCCAGGGGTCTGGAAGGGCCTGTACACGGTGGTGTCGCTGGTCGGCTTTGGCCTGATCGTCTGGGGTTATGGCCAGGCCCGGCTGTCGCCGCAGGTGCTGTGGGCCAGCCCGGTCTGGACCCGGCACCTGGCGGCGCTGCTGATGTGGGTCGCGATGGTGTTGCTGGTGGCGGCCTACACCCCGCGCAACCCGATCAAGGCCAAGGTGCACCACCCGATGGTGCTGGCGGTCAAGGTCTGGGCGCTGGCCCACCTGCTGGCCAACAACACGGTGGCCGATGTGCTGCTGTTCGGCAGTTTTCTGGTCTGGGCGGTGCTGGACTTCCGCTCGTCGCGCCAGCGTGACCGGGTGGGCGCCGTGCGCTATGCCGCCGGCACCACGGCAGCCGGCGTGGGCACGGTGCTGGTGGGCACGCTGGTCTGGGCGGCGCTGGCTTTCTGGGGCCACGCCGTGTTGTTCGGCGTGCGGCCGTTCGGCGGCGCCTGATCAGTTTTCGGCGGCGGGGCCAAAAAGCTGGTCGAACACGGTTTCACCTTCGAGCTCCCGCGCGTCCAGGCCTTTGAGCACCTCGCGCAGCGGCGGCTGTCGGCGGCCGGCGGGCTCGGGCATCAGCGCACCGGCTTCGGTGGGCTGCCACTCGCGGCCGGAAGCCGGGCTGGGGTTGTAGGCCGTAGGTCTGCGTCGGTGGATCATCGTGCGTTGATTTTGAGGGCGGTCAAGCCGCACGGATACGCTGAACTGGGCGGTGCGGGCGGCCCAGTTCGTGACCGCCCGCACCGTTTTGTCGCGGTTGTCGGGCCAGCCGTTCAAAAGCTCAGCCGCAGCCCCGCCGACAGCGCCCGTGCGCCGGCCGGTGCCAGGTCGCGTGCGGTGCGCAGTGCGCTGGCGTTGTAGGCCAGCGCATTGCCCAGGTTGCTGAGCTTGAGCGTCCACACCGCATCGGCGCCGCACAGGCGCTGCTGCCAGCCCGCCCACAGGTCTACCAGCGTGGCGCCGTCGGTGGCGACATCGTTGGCCGGCACCCGGTCCTGGCGCGCGGTGATCTTGGCCTGGGCGCCTGCGCGCCAGGCGCCTTGCGAGGCCTCCAGCCCGAGTTGCAGCCGCATCGGGGCGATGCGCGGCAGCGGCTCGCCGCTGCGCAGGTTGTCGCCGCGCAGCCAATCCAGGCCAGCGGTGGCGTCCAGCTGCCAGGGGCCGTTCAGCAGGCGCTGCCGGCCTTCGAGCTCCAGGCCGTAGAGCCGGGCCGGCACGCCGGTAAAGCGGTACTCGGGCACCGCAGTGCTGCCGCCGGCGCCGTTCGGTACCTGCACGTCGACACCGCTGGCATCGAGCGCGATGTAGTTGGCAAAGCGGGTCTGGAACAGCGAGAGGTGCAGGTGGTTGGCACCGTGATGCCACTGCAGGCCCAGCTCGACATGGCGGCTGCGCTCGAGTTGCTGGTTGACGTCGCCCCGCTCGTAGGTGCCGGTGGCCACGTGTACGCCGTCGGCAAACAGCTCGTAGTAGGCGGGGGTGCGCTCGGTGCTGCCCAGCGTGGCGCTGGCGCGCCAGTCCGCAGCCAGTGGCAGCACTGCGCCCAGCGACAGGCTGTGCGGCTTGAAACGGCGCGACGTGGCGGCGCCGAAGTGCGGGCCCGCCCCGGCGGCGTCGCCCTCCGACTGCAGCTCGGCCTGCTCCAGCCGGGCGCCGGCCGACAGGGTTGCGCCTGGCAGCGCCAGCTCCTGCAGCACGAAGACGCCGTTGGACCGGGTGTGCGAGGTCGGCACAAAAGCCTCAGCGCCCAGTGCCGAAAAGTCCAGCCGCTCCAACTGCAGCCCCAGCACACCGCCCAGCTTGCCGCCCCACAGCGCCAGCGGCGCCTGGCGGGCCTGCAGCCGCAGCTCGCTGCCCTCGCTCTTGAAGGTGGTGCCGATGGCGCCACTGCCCTCGACCTCCTGGTGCTGGTAGCGGGTCTGGCTGGCCTGGAAGCTCAGCTCCTGCACCGGCCCGCCCAGCTGGCGGCGCTCTCCGGCCAGTTGCAGGCGCTGGCGCTGCATGCGGACCGTGACGTCGGGCTCGACCGTGACGCCGTAGTCGTTGCGGTAGCTGTCCAGCGCGGCGCCGACAAAGCCCTGCGCGTCGGCCCACGAGCCGCCCAGCGCCGCGGCCTGGCTCTTGCCCGCGCTGTTGGCCACGCGGGTGGCCTCGGGCAGGGCCTGACCGTCGCGCTGCGGTACGAAACGCGGGCTGCGCAAGTCGCTGCTGTCGCGCTGGGCGGCGTCCACATGCCAGCTCAGGCCGCTGCTGCGTGCTGTCGTGGCAGCGCCGTCCGCGGCACCCTGGCCACCTTCCAGCACGACGGCGGCGGCACGCTCTTGTGCCGCGCCGCCCAGCCGCAGCTCGGCCCGGCCGCCCAGGCCGCCCATCAGCTCGCGCGGGATGCGGTTGTCTTGGGTGTTGACCACACCGCCGGTGGCGTTGCCGCCATACAGCAGGGCGGCTGGGCCGCGCAGCACCTCGATGCGCTCGACCACCAGCGGGTCGATGGCGACGGCGTGGTCGAAGCTCAGATTGGACGCGTCGGCCGACGCACCACCGTTGTCCAGCAGGCGGATGCGGTCGCCGTCCAGACCGCGGATCACCGGGCGGCTGGCCTGCGGGCCAAAGCCGGTGGCCGACACGCCGACCAGGCCGCTCAGCGTGTCGCCCAGCGTGCCGGCGCGGCGCAGCGCCAGCGCCTCGCCGGTCAGCACCGCGCTGGCTTGGGCCAGGCTGTCGCTGCCCAGCGGATTGCCGGTGATGACCACCCGGTCGGCGGGCGCGTCGGCAGCGGCGGCAGCGGCAGCGGCGACCGTGGCAGCTGTGGCAGCTGTGGCGGTCAGGGTTGCACCGGCCGCTGCGGGCGGGTTGGCCGTTGCGGCCGGTTCGGGTGTGGCAGCAGCAGCGGGCTGCACCGCCGGGTTGGCGGGCTGGGCACCGGCATGTGCTGCGCCGGCCGCCAGCAGGGCAGCGGCAAGCGGGCTCAGGCACCAGCGCGCACGGCGGCGCGTCGGGATTGTTTTTGACGTCATGGGCAAACTCTCGGGGTGCAGTAGCGGGCCGTGGTCGGTGCGGGCCGCGCCAGCCGCAGGCCGCCCCATGGGGCGGTATGGCGGTTTGGCGGTTTGGCGGTGCGGCGGTGCGGCCATGCTGGCGGGCAACGGCAGCCGGGCCACGTCCCTTGGGTGCAGGCCGCCAGCCGGGGTGGGCGGCCGGCCTGCGCGCTCAGGTCAGGGGTGACCGGCGCGGTGGCGCACGCGCCAGGTACGGCGCGCCGGGGCGGGCGGGCCAGGCCGGCAGGGCGGGCCGGTTGGGGTTCAGGCTGCGCTGGCGCTCAGCCCGCCACTGCAGCAGCGCCGGCAGC
>JBBRZR010000155.1:0-10102 GCA_038236495.1 Burkholderiales bacterium | reverse complement strand
GATGGTCAGCTCGCCGCCGAGATGCTCACGGAACTCTTGCAACCCGCGCAGCAGCAGCCATTGGCCGCTGGCGTCGCGCGACTCCAGCGCCGGGTGCCACAAATGAAAGCCCAGGCGTTTGAGCAGCGCGTACACCCGGTCTTCGCCACCCGCCGCCAGCATGCCGATCTGCACCGAGTAGCGTGCGTCGAGCGCCAGGCCGATGGCCACCGCCTCACCGTGGCGCAGCTCGTGGTCGGTCAGCGATTCAAGCTTGTGCGCCGACCAGTGGCCGTAGTCCAGCGGCCGGGCGCTGCCGGACTCGAAGGGATCGCCGCCCAGCGCAATCTGCCGCATGTGCAGCTCGGCGCAGTGCCGGATCATGCGGCTCATCGCGCCGGCCTCGCAGTCACGCAGCGCAGTGGCGCTGGCCTCCAGCCATTCGAAGAACAGGCGGTCGCGGATCAGCGCCACCTTGACCGCTTCGGCGATGCCGGCGATCTTGTCGCGCGGCTGCAGCGTGCGCAGAAAGTCGAAATCATTGAGCACCGCGAACGGTGGCGCAAAGCTGCCCAGCAGGTTCTTCACGCCGAAGGCGTTGACACCGTTCTTGACGCCCACGCCGGAATCGTTTTGCGCCAGCACGGTGGTGGGTACCCGGATATGGCGAATGCCGCGGTGGGTGGACGAGGCGACATAGCCGACCAGGTCGAGAAACGCACCACCGCCGATGCCCACGATGAAGGCATGCCGATCGACGCCCAGTTCCACCAGCCGGTGCTGCAGGCGTGTGAGCAGCGCCGGATCGTTCTTGACATGCTCGCCACCCGGAACCACCTGCGGATGGGCCAACAGCTCCATCGCGTCGGCGTGCCTGTCCGCATAACTGGCGATGTCATGGGCCAGCGACGGAAACGAGGCCGCGACGTTGGCGTCGATGAAAACCACGAAGCGATGGCGCCGGTTTGGCTCACGCCGCAACATCGTGTCGCGCAAGACCGGGTTGTCGTGCGCGAACAGGCGTTCGGTGAAGCACACCGGGTACTCGTAGCGAACCGAAAACGATTGCAGATAGACGGCCGAGCGCTCGTCGTCGCGACGCGGCAGCGGGGTGATCTGGGCGCTCATGGTGGCGGGCTCCTGTGCGGTCGGGATAGGTGCAGTTCGCGATTAACGCACCTGCTTGGGCGCAGCTGCTTGGGCTCGCCTACTTGAGCACCGTCGTCTGGGCGGATGGCGCCGCTTCAGGCAATTCACCCACCCGCGGTGTTTGCCCGCGCAGCACCGAGTTGCCTTCGAACAAGCTGCGCTGATCGACCGACTCGGGCGTCAGCCAATGCGATTCGAGCATCTGGCCGCTCTGGCCATAGGCGGCCAGCGCGTTGCCATAACAGGTCGCTTCAACGTCTTTCGCCGCGATGCCACGCTCCAGCATCAAGCGCGCGGTCTTGGGCACGGCCAGCGGATCGGACACGCCCCAATCGGCGCTGGAGTCGACGAAGATGCGGTCGCTGCCGTACTGGCGCACGACCTCGACCATGCGCTCGTTGCCCATCTTGGTTTGCGGATACAGCGTGAACCCGGCCCAGAAGCCGCGGTCCAGCACCTCGCGAACAGTCTCTTCGTTGTTGTGATCGATGATCACCTTGCTGGGCGACAAGCCCATCTCGAGCGCGACATCCATGCTGCGGGACGTGCCCGACTTCTTGTCGCGGTGCGGCGTGTGCACCATCACCAACATGTCGTACTCGCGTGCGAGTTCAAGCTGCGCCCGGTAGTACTTGTCCTCCAACGCGGACATGTCGTCGTAGCCTATCTCGCCAATGGCCACCACGCCTTCCTTCGACAGGAAGCGCGGCAACACGTCCATCACGGCCTCGGCAAGCGCCTCGTTGTTGGCTTCCTTGCTGTTCAGGCCGATGGTGCAATAGTGGCGGATGCCGAACTGCGAGGCGCGGAAGCGCTCCCAGCCGACGATGCCCGACAGGTAGTCAACAAAGCTGCCGACGTTGGTGCGCGGCTGGCCCATCCAGAACGCCGGCTCGATGACGGCGACGATGCCGGCCGCCTTCATGCGTTCGTAGTCGTCAGTGGTGCGCGACATCATGTGGATGTGGGGGTCGATGAAGCGCATGGCTTTCTCCAATGGGGTCAATTGAATTCGAGCACCGATCTCCAGTCGGTGCCAGCCGCCGCCACGGCATCGCGCAGGCCAGCGTGATTTTCTAGCAGTCTGCGCGCTTCCGCGTCCTTGGCGCTGTGCAGCGCGAGCACGGCGGCAGCGCGCTCCGGCGCGGTGCCGGACTCGAGCACCCGGGCCAGATCGGCGAGCAGCGGCCCGGTCGCAAACGGGCCGATGCAGCGCCACAGCTCCGGACTGACCGGCCGGGCAGCCGCCCAACGCTCGTGCGCATAGTCACCGAGCATGCGTGCCAGCGTCGCATTGGCGCGCTGGTCCAGACCGATGATCGGGTTGAGCGCGCTGCCCACAAAAAGTGCCTTGAGCACCATCTGGTTCCAGGCGTCCTGCGCCAACTGCTCGGCCGGGTAGGGGTTGCCGTGGGCCACCGCCTCGAACACCACTTTCATGTTCGTGCGCAGGCCTTCGGCCGCGCGCAGGCGATGCCTCGGCGGATCGGGGTAGAGCGGCAGGCCGCGGTAGAACGCCACCAGCTCGTCCACGTCCGCCGTGGCGCAAAGCTGGTCGAGCCGCCGCACGAAGGTGTCGCTGTCACCCGCGGTGGCCAGCAGCAGCCGCACCCGCCCGGCCTGGTCGAGCGTCCATGACGACGGATCCCAGCCAGGCCTGGCCAGCTGGGCACTGGCCAGCGCCGCGGCATCCAGCGCGAGCGGCGCCTTGCCGAGCTTGCGCGAGACCAGGCTGATGCTGCGGTACAGGTCACGGTCCGTCGCCGCTAGCGCCAGACTGGCCACGGCGGCCTGCAACCACTGCGAGGCGGCCGGGTCGAGCCGGGCGTCCAGCCAATGCTGCAGTGCCTGCTCCGGGGTCATCACCACGCCTTGCGCCATGTCAGCAGCCATTCTCAAAAATTCGTGCCAGCCGCGGCAGGGAAGAGGTGATCCAGCAACAGCTGCTTGACCGCGACCGCGTTCACCGGCCCCGGGGCGAGCAGATCGGGCGCGCTGGTGATGAACAACGGCCCGTCCTGATCGCTGTCGGTGGGGCGGCCGTGCGAGCCACGCACCACCGTCGCGTCCAGACCGATCACATCCATCAGGTAGCGCATGCCGAGGGCTTTGCGCGCCAGGCGCGCAGCCACGGCCAATTTCGGCAACGCAATATTGCGGTCGAACAGCAACTCGGCGGGGTCATAGCCGGGCTTGCGGTGGATCTCGACGGTGCGGGCGTAGTCCGGTGCGCGCGCGTCATCGAGAAAGTGGTAGTAGGTGAACCAGCTGTCGGCCTGGGCAATGGCCACCAGTTCACCCGACCTGGCATGGTCCAGACCGGCGGCCCGTTTGCCGTCTTCGTCCAGCACCGTTTCCACGCCGGGCAAGCCCTTCAGGCAGGCCGCGACCTCGCCAACCAACTCCGGCCGGGCCACATAGACATGCGCGAGCTGGTGGTCGGCCACGGCGAAGGCCTCGCTGGCCCCGGCATCGAGTTGCTCGCGGCCGCGTTCTAGCCGCACCTTGAGCCAGCCAGCCTGGCGCAGCGCGCGGTTGATGTGGACCGGGCGCGAGACCTCGGTCATGCCGTACTCGGACAGCACCACCACGTGGGCGCCGATCTTGCGGGCTTTTTCGATCAGCGGCGCGCACAGCGCATCGACGGCCGCGACCTGGGCGGGGATGCCCGGGTGACGCGGGCCGAAACGCTGCAGGTCGTAATCCAGATGCGGCAGGTAGACCAGCGTGAGCGTAGGCTGGTGCGCGTTCAGCACATGCAGCGCGCTGCGCGCGATCCATCGGCTCGATGCGATGTCGGCGCCCGGGCCCCAGAAGCGGAACAACGGGAACTCACCCAGGCTGCCCTGCAGGTCATCGCGAAGCCCGGCCGGGTGGGTGTGGATGTCCGGCATCTTGCGGCCATCTGCCAAATACATCGGCCTGGGCGTGACCGCGAAGTCGACGTTGGCGTACATGTTGTACCACCAGAACAGCTTGGCGCAGGTAAACGTCGGGTCGCGCTTTTTGGCGGCCTCCCATACCTTCTCGCCCGCCACCAGCCGGTTCGACTGGCGCCACAGCCAAATCTCCGACAAGTCCCGGAAGTACCAGCCATTGGCCACGATGCCGTGGTCGCGCGGCAGCAAGCCGGTGAGCAGGGTGGACTGCACCGTGGTGGTGACGGCCGGCAACACGGTGGTGAGCGGGCGCATCGCGCCTGCGTTGGCCAGTGCCTGCAGGTTGGGCGCATGTTGCAGCAGGGCAGGCGTGAGCCCCACGACATTGAGGACGATGGTCGGCGTCACACCGGCGCCCACTGGCCTGCCACCACACACGGCGTGCGCATGCAGGCGCCGATTTGGCGTGGCCCAGCCAACAGAGTCTGCGTGCGGCTGCAAGCCGATGCGGTATCGGCGACTACCGGTTGCGACACCGCGCGCGGGCCCGGCAAAGCGGCGTTGGATACCTGGTGCAAGCTGAGTCCTCTCCCGACCGCGGGGCTGATCTTGACTTGAGTGTAGCGGGCCGTCCTGGGCCCGGGCACACACCAGGTCGGGGGGTTTGGCGGCTTCTTGGGTGCGATTTCCGGGCATTTTCCACGTCGCCATCCAACCGCTGCGCCCGATGCGGCCTTGGCGCCGGCACGGCCCATCAGGCGCGCCGGCGCCACCGCCGCACAGCCTGCGCGATGGCCGTCTTGTCCAGCCTCGTCCGGTCGACCGCGACGCCTGAAACAAAGAGCGCAAGCGCCAGCGTTATCCACGACCGGTCGGCCGGCCGGCGCGTGTCATCGCGGTGTCGGGCGAAGTTGTCGGCATCCCACCGGCTGACGACGCCGCTGGCCACCCAGGCGTCCCAGGCCGGATTGATGCCCCAGGCCTCGCTCTCGGCCCGGTCGCGCCGCAAGTGCAGCTGCCGACGAAAGCCGTGCGAATCCGAGACCACGAAGGTGTACAGGCCGGGCCCTGCGTTGGGCAAGGTCGCGCGCAGCCGCCCCGGCGCGACAGCTTCTGGGGTCAGCATTTGCCCTTGCGACACCGGTGTGTCCACCGAGACGGACACGCCAGCGGTGTCTCCCGGGCCCTGGCCCAGGCCCAGGCCGGAGCGGACTTCCGCCTCGACCTGCAGCGCACCGGGCAGATCCGCCACCGTCAATGAAACCGCCCCGTCCGTGCCGCCGATCCACTCGGCCAGCCCACCGGCCAGCCGTGGCCATTGGGTCCAGGGCAACCACAACGGCGTACCGCGCCCCAAGCCGGGGGTCACCACCACCACACGGCCCAGACCGAAGGTCTGGAACGCGATCAGCGGGTCGCCGCGTTGGCTTTGCACCGCCACAACAGCCTCGGGTCGGGCGCGGGTGACGGCGTAGGCCGCAACAGTGGGCCAGTCGGCCCACGTCCCGGGCGGAAACGGCAGCGGCTGACGCTGCTGCACGGCGATGGCGCCGCGCTCCACCTTTGAGCGGCGGCGCTCGACGCCCGAGCGCATGGCCAGCGGCAGCCCGGCGGCCTGGTCCACACGCAGTACCTGCCCCGCGCCCGTTGCCGCGCCGACCAGCCGCTGCAGCGCAACGACGTCGGCGTCGGGCCCGACGGCCAGCGCGATCGTCTCGATGTGCGAGCGTTCGAGCCGCTCGCGCAGCCCGGCCAGCGGCGCGTCATCGACAAAGCCGTCGGTAACGAGGACCAGCAAACGCCGGGCGGCAGCCGAGCGCTCGAGCTGGCTGATCGCCACATCAAGCGCCGGTGCAAGTTTTGTTCCGCCATTCGGGCTGGCTTGCCAATCACGCGCCAGAGCCAAGGTGCCGGCAGCGGCGGGCCCAAGCGGGATCAGCACACGGGGCAGCACATCGAAGACCACAAGGCCCAGCGAATCACGTTCGGTCAGGCCGCGTGCGGTCTCCAGCACCGCGCGCTGCGCCAGCGCAAAGCGATCGACGCCGCCACTGCCCTGGCCCATGCTGCCCGACTTGTCCACCGCAAAGACGATGGCCGCCGGCTGGTCGAGGGCGGCCGGCTCCGACAGCACCGGCAACACCGACTCGAGCGTCGATTCGCGATAGCCGCCGGCCGTGAAAGCGTGTTCGCCGCCCAGCACCAGCAGGCCAAGGCCGCGCTGCCGCACCGCCGCTGCGAGCACCTGCCAGAACCGCGGGCTGGCCGCTGAGACGGCCACGTCGTCGAGCACAACCGCCTGGTAGCCGGCCAGCGCATCGGCCTGGGCATCGAGCTGCGCTGCGGCAACCACCTTCAGCGCCCAGCCACCGTCCACCAAGCTGCGCGCCAGCGGCCCGGGCGAACCCTGCACGTACAGGATGGCCGCGCGCGGGGCGATGTCGATGAGCGCGGCATCGGGCAAGGCATCGAGAACACGCCCTGTTGCCGGGTCCTCCAGCGCCAGGTCCACCCGTACGGCGCCGGTGCGGCGGGCATCGATGGTGATCGTTGCCCGGCCGGCCTTGTCCGCCGGGCTGCGGCTCACCCACGTCTCGCCGCCCGGGCGGTGGGCGGTGGCTTTGACCTGCAGTGGCCGGTCCGGCTGCCCGCCCAGTTGTCCAGCCAACTGCCCTGCAAGTTGCACGCCGATGTCGATCCGCTGGCCGGCCAGTGCGCGCTGCGGCGCCAGCACCTGCGCGATGCGCGTGGGCGGCGGCGCACGGCCGACCGCCAGCCACTGCAGCGGCAGCCCGGCCGCGCGCACGGCATCCAGCGCCCGTGCCGCATCGCCCACGTTCTCGAGACCGTCCGAAATGATGACGAGGCTGGTCAAGGCTGACTGCGCATGGGCGGCCAAGGCCGCGTCGAGCGCCGCTTCGATGTTCGTCGCGGCCGGCTGCAGCGCGTCCACCGGAGCGGCGGCCGGCGCGGCGGCAGCGACGGCAGTGACCGGCCTGCCGGCGAACTCGATCAGTTGCACCTCACCCACCCCGGCGGCTTTTGCTGCCTGAACGACCGCCGCAAGCGCCTTGTCGGCGTCCGCGTGCGGCACGCTTTGCGATCGATCGACCAGCACCAGCACACGCGGCTGGCTGCGCGGGTCCAGCCACGGGCGGCCGAACAGCGACAAGCAAAGCACCCCCAGCGCGGCGGTTTGCAGCGCCAGCGCGATCCAGGTGCGGGCGCCCCTGGCGCTCACTCGACCGGGTCCCCTGCAGGCTTGCTCGCCCCCGGGCGCCCCAGCTGCCAGCATTGACGCGCCAGCGCGCCGATCTCCCACAGCAGCACCAGCGCGGCCAGGGCAAGAAGCGGCCGCGTGGCGTCACGCAGCAAGTGCGATTCGCGCGACAGGCCGTCGCCCGACGCGTCGGCCGCAGGCCGCGACGGCACGACCCTCGCAGCCGTCGGAGGGCGCTGCGCGATCGCGATGCCGTCGAGCAAGCCAGGCCCGAGCAGCTGCTCGAACATCAGGTTCACCAACAACGGGATTTGCGGGCCAGGCGGGTTGGCCAGCGCCGCGAAGTCCAGTGAGGTCTCCAGACGCTTCGCGGGCCCGGCCCGGCTGACGATCACCGGCTCGTCGCCGACGGCCAGCAACACCGCGTCCGCGGGCCCGGCCTGCAGCCGTGCCGCCACCGGCAGACTGTCGGCATCGAGCCGGATGCGGCTGGCTGGGGCCACGCGGCTTGACCACCGCGCCGCGCCGGCCGGCCATGACGGCGTGCGCTGCGCCAGCACGCGGACCGTGGGCAGCTTGTCGTCGCGGCGACCGGTGCCGCAGTCCAGCACGGCGGCCACGTCGGTGGCGGCAAAGGCGGCCGTCTCAAGACCGGGGTGGGCGCCCAGGGCGACGATCAGCGCAGCGGGGCAGCCGGGATCGGTGGCCACCCGGCGGGCGCGCAGCGGTGCGAGATCCAGGGCGATTTCATCGTCTTCGGCCAGCGCGTCGCCCGGCTGCAGCGTGGCGCGGACTTGTGTGGCCGCCGCAATCGTCGCCTGCACCAGCACCGAGGCGCCGGGCTGGAGTTGGTGCGTCGAGCTGGCCAGCTCTCCCGCCTCGCTGGTGATGGCGACCGTGCGGGTTTCGACGCTGTCGCCGCCGTTCGTGAGTTTGAGCAGCAGGTCCAGCTTTGCCGGTTGGTCCAGGTTTCGACGCGCCGACAAGCGCTCGATAGCGACGTTGCGTGTCACGCTGCCGACGGCGACGATGCGGTCCGGGCGTCGGCCGCCGGGCCAGGCGAGCCAGGTCGCCTGGGTGCCGTCGGTCAGCAGCCACTGCAGCTTGTCGCTGCGCAGCAGGCCGGCCGGCGGTGGCTTCGGCGGGTTGCGCCCGGCAGCGGCGGCAAGCGTTGCGGTGGTCGCCTCGCCGAGGGGGCCGAGGCTGTGCCACGGGTCGCTCAGCGCGCGCACCTCGACCTCGGCGCCCGACCTCCCGGCCAGCATCGACCGGGCCTGCGCCAAGCCATCGACCAACCGCGTGCCTTGGGCTTCGCGCGTCAGCAGGCTGAGTGAGTCATCGACCCACAGCGTGATGTCCGGCCGCTGACCGGGCAGTTGCGGTTCGGCCAGCGCGATCAACAGCAGGGCGGTCAACAGCGCGCGGCGCCGCCAGGCCGGGTCGGGCGGGCGGCGGTCGCCCGCTGCGGCCGGGCTGGATGCCGCGCCGCGCCACAGCCCCAGGCGCGACACGGGCACCGTGCGCCGGTGGCGACCGCCACGGTGCAGCCAGCGAATCACCGGCAGCAGCCCCAGCCCGACCAGCCAGACCGGTGTGACCCAGCTCAACAACGTGATCGCGCCTGGACCAGGTGCGCCAGCAACGTGTGCTGCCACGGCTGCGCGATGTCCCAGTCGGTGAAAGCCACACCGCTGCGGCTGCAGAAACTGCGCAAGCGCTGTGTCATCGCCGCACGTTCGCCGGCGGCGAGCCGGTTGGCGTGCGTGTCGGCGCGCACGGGCATGCGGGCACCGGTTTCGACGTCTTCGAGATCGAAGTCGCCCACCCCGCGCAGATCGGTCTCGGCGGCATCGCGCAGCTGCATGACGTGCAAGGCCGTGCAGCGCTGGGCCATGGCGCCCAGGTCGCGTCGCATCTCGTCATCGGCCAGGCAATCGCCGATCACAAACACCGACGCGGCGCCGTGCAGGTGCCGCGCGCACACGCCGAGCTCGGAGCGTTCGCCCCGGCGCGCCGGCTGCAGTGCGGCCAGCACCCGGGCGATGGCCGCGTAGTGATGTTGTCCGCGCCCGCGGGCAAGTTCCGCCAAGACACGCTCGCCATAGACCAGCAAGCCCACCCGGTGGCCAAGCTGCAGCAGCGCGTAAGCCAGTGCCGCCGCCATGTGCACCGCCGAGCGCCACTTGGCCGCGTCCTGCACCACCATCGACGAACTGGCGTCGAGCACCAACGTCCAGTCGGACACGGACTCCGACTCGAAGCGGCGCACGACAGGCCGCTGCCGCCGTGCCGTCTGACGCCAGTCGATGTGGCGGACTTCGTCGCCGGGGGCATAGTCGCGGTGATCGAAGTGCTGCAGGCCGATGCCGGCGCGGCGGGAGCCGGCGCGCGAGCCGCTGGCACGCGGCAGCCGCGCGATCAGCAGCTGCGCGGCCGCAGCCGCGAAGCAGCGCAGCTCCGGCTCGCTCGGCAGCGCGGCGTGGATCAGAGTCTCGCTCGCCATGCGTTGATGATCGCGGTCAGCGTGGCGTCCGCGTCCATGCCGTCGAGCTCGCTCTCCAGCCGCAGCAGGATGCGGTGGCGCAGCACCGGCAGGGCCAGCGCTTCGAGGTCGTCGACATCGACATGCGCGCGCCCGGCCATCAACGCCCGCACGCGTGCCGCGCGCACCACCGCCTGCAGCGCCCGCGGGCTGGCGCCATAGCGAATGTGCCGCCGCAGCGGCGAATCGGCGCCGCCAGCGTCCGGCTGGGTGGCAAGGATCAGCCCGACCGCAGCGTCCTTGCAGCGCTCGGCCAGCAACACCGTGCGGCACAGCTGCGTGATGCGCAGCACATCGGCCGGGCCGGCAACGCTGTGCAGCGTGTCGGCAGGT
>JBBRZR010000154.1:0-10186 GCA_038236495.1 Burkholderiales bacterium | reverse complement strand
GTGCCCGAGAACATTTCTGGTGAGTACTGGAAGGTCCAGGCGGTGGCGGGCTGGGTGGCGGCCAGGTCCTTGACCAAGCGGGCGTGGCTGCTGGCCAACTCGACGATGCCGTCCTCGTCCAGCCCCAGCACCACCCGCCGCATCACCGGCGCGGTGGCGTTGTAGAGGTGCACGATGGCGCGTGGCACACCCACCAAGGCCTCGAAAGTGCGATGGATCAGCGCGTCGCGGGCGGGAGTCAGCACCTGCACTGTCACATCGTCAGGGATCAACCGCTGCTCGATCAGCAGCCGCACAAAGTCGAAATCCGCCTGCGAGGCTGAAGGGAAGCCGATCTCGATCTGCTTGAAGCCGATCTGCACCAGGGTCTCGAACATCCGCAGCTTGCGCGCCGGGTCCATCGGCTCGATCAGCGCCTGGTTGCCGTCGCGCAGATCCACGCTGCACCAGATGGGCGGGCGGCTCAGCACCACGTCGGGCCAGCGGCGGTCGGGCAGGTCAACCCGGGGGCTGGCGCGGTACTTGGTGGCGGGCTGGTCGAGCATGGGCATGGAACACTCCGTGGGGGTGGGTTTGCACCGCAGCTCTTTGGGGGATCCAGAAATGGGGTCTGGAATGAAAACGGCCCGCTGCGTTGCGCTGGGCGGGCCGTCGATCCAAAACAGTGAGACGAGGATGATCAGCGCGCCTGAGACACCTCTAGTAGTAGCGCGGCGGTGGCTGAACGGATCGTCATGGGCTCAAAATGTAGCACGGTCTGCAGCTTGGTAACCGTGCAATCTGGAAATCAGCGGTGCATGCCGCGCTCATCCGGCTCATCGGTCGAGGTTGAAATCACGCTCACCGGCGTGCCCTTCATGCGGCGGTAGATGTACATGCCGTAGCCCGACAGGCCGTACAGCAGGAACAAGCCGAACAACATGCCCGGCACATGCTGGCTGATCAAGGCCATGCCCAGTGCAATGGCCACCAGCGTGACGAAGGGCACCGACTTCTTCAGGCCAAAGTCCTTGAAGCTGTAGTACGGCACGTTGGTGACCATCGTCAGGCCGGCAAACAACGTCAGGCCCCAGGTGGTCCAGACCAGCCACGGAATGTCTTTGACGCCCTCGCGAAAACCCGCATCGTCCATGATCCAGATGAACCCGGCCACCAGCGCTGCGCCCGCCGGGCTGGGCAGGCCCTGAAAGAACCGCTTGTCCACCACGCCGATGTTGGTGTTGAAGCGCGCCAGCCGCAACGCCGCGCAGGCACAGTACACAAAGGCCGCTGCCCAACCCGCCTTGCCCAAGCCCTTCAGCGCCCACTCGTAGACGATCAGCGCAGGGGCTGCGCCAAAGCTCACCATGTCCGACAAGCTGTCCATCTGCTCGCCAAACGCGCTCTGGGTATTGGTCATGCGGGCCACGCGCCCGTCCAGACTGTCGAGCACCATCGCGCAAAACACCCCGATGGCGGCATTGTCGAACCGGCCGTTCATCGCCATCACCACCGCGTAGAAGCCGCCAAACAAGGCTGCCAGCGTGAACAGGTTGGGCAGCACGTAGATGCCCTTGCGGCGCGGTCGGGGCGGGGCTTCAGCGGCGTCGATGTCGTCGGCGGAATCCAGGGGTTCGTTCATGGGCGCGAGCATACCGCAGCGAACCCATTAAAACTGCCCATGAAAATGGGCCGCACGCGGCGGCCCTCAGCAGTGGGCCGGCGCCGGGTGGCGCAGCCCTTCAACCGCACGCAACGATCAGTTGCGCGACTTGTCCACCAGCTTGTTGGCCTTGATCCAGGGCATCATCGCGCGCAGCTTTTCGCCCACCACTTCGATCTGGTGCTCTTCGGTCAGGCGGCGGCGGCTGATCAGGGTCGGCGCGCCGGCCTTGTTCTCCAGAATGAAGCTCTTGGCGTACTCGCCGGTCTGGATGTCCTTCAAGGCCTGCTTCATCGCCAGCTTGGTCTCGGCGTTGACGATCTTGGGCCCGGTCACGTACTCGCCGTACTCGGCATTGTTCGAGATCGAGTAGTTCATGTTGGCGATGCCGCCCTCATAAATCAGGTCAACGATCAGCTTGAGCTCATGCAGGCACTCGAAGTAGGCCATCTCGGGCGCGTAGCCGGCTTCGACCAGGGTCTCGAAACCCGCCTTGATCAGCTCGACCGTGCCGCCGCACAGCACGGCCTGCTCGCCGAACAGGTCGGTTTCGGTCTCTTCGCGGAAGTTGGTCTCGATGATGCCGGCCTTGCCGCCGCCGTTGGCTGCGGCGTAGGACAGCGCCAGATCACGCGCCTTGCCCGTCTTGTCGGCATGCACGGCAATCAGGTGCGGCACGCCGCCACCCTGGGTATAGGTGTTGCGCACCGTGTGGCCGGGGGCCTTGGGCGCGACCATCCAGACGTCGATGTCCTCGCGCGGCACAACCTGGCCGTAGTGCACGTTGAAGCCGTGCGCAAAGGCCAGCGAGGCGCCGGCTTTCATGTTGGCAGCGACGTCGGCGTTGTAGACGGCAGCGATCTGCTCGTCGGGCAACAGCATCATCACGACATCGGCGGTCTTGACCGCGTCGGCGATCTCGGCGACCTTCAAGCCGGCCTTCTCGGCCTTGGACCAGGACGCGCCACCCTTGCGCAGCGCCACGGTAACCTTGACGCCCGAGTCGTTCAGGTTTTGCGCGTGGGCGTGTCCTTGCGATCCGTAGCCGATGATGGTGACGTTTTTGCCCTTGATCAGGCTCAGGTCGGCGTCTTTGTCGTAAAAAACTTTCATGGGGTTCTCCAGGCTCAGGGTCGGTTGTTGGGGGTGAATACGTTCAAAACGGAAACTCAAACGCGGAGGATGCGCTCGCCGCGGCCGATGCCGCTGGCGCCGGTGCGCACAGTCTCCAGGATCGCGCTGCGGTCGATGCCTTCGATGAAGGCGTCGAGCTTGCTGGCGTCGCCGGTCAGCTCCAGCGTGTAGCTCTTTTCGGTCACGTCGATGATGCGGCCGCGAAAGATGTCGGCCATGCGCTTCATCTCCTCGCGCTCCTTGCCGACGGCGCGCACCTTGATGAGCATCAGCTCACGCTCGGTGAAGCTGCCTTCGGTCAGGTCCACCACCTTGACCACCTCGATCAGCCGGTTCAGGTGCTTGGTGATCTGCTCGATCACCTCGTCCGAGCCGGTGGTGACAATGGTCATGCGCGACAGCGATGCGTCCTCGGTGGGCGCCACCGTCAGGCTCTCGATGTTGTAGCCGCGGGCAGAAAACAGCGCCACCACGCGGGACAAGGCTCCGGGCTCGTTTTCGAGCAGCACGGCAATGATGTGTCTCATGTCTATCCTGGGTTGGCGGGGTTCTTCACGCTCGGCGGCGGTAACCGCCGGCGCTTGGCCGCGCCGATCAACAAACTATTGAACAGAGGGTTTGGAAGCGGTGAAAGGCATCCGGTGGTTTGCTGCGCTTGCCGCGGTGACGGCAAACGCCCAAGCCACCTTCGCGCCGGTCACAGGTCTTCAGACCCCAGCAGCATCTCGCTGATGCCTTTGCCCGCCTGCACCATTGGCCAGACGTTTTCGGTCTGGTCGGTGCGCACGTCCAGAAAGACGGTGCGGTCCTTCAGGCGGATCATTTCCTTCAGCGCGGGCTCAACCTCGGACGGCCGCTCGATCTTCAGGCCGATGTGGCCGTAGGCCTCGGCCAGCTTGACGAAGTCGGGCAGCGCGTCCATATAACTGTGCGAGTAGCGGCCGCCGTAGTCGATCTGCTGCCACTGCCGCACCATGCCGAGGTAGCGGTTGTTCAGCGCCACGATCTTGACCGGGGTCTTGTACTGCTGGCAGGTCGACAGCTCCTGGATGCACATCTGGATCGAGCCCTCACCGGTGATGCAAAACACCTCCGAGTCAGGCTTGGCCAGCTTGATGCCCATCGCATACGGCAGTCCCACGCCCATCGTGCCCAGGCCGCCCGAGTTGATCCAGCGCCGGGGTTCTTCGAAGCGGTAGTACTGCGCCGCCCACATCTGGTGCTGGCCGACATCGCTGGTGATATAGGTGTCGATGTCCTTGGTCAGCTCGCACAAGGTCTGCACCACAAACTGCGGCTTGATCACGTCGTCGCTGTTCTTGTAGGCTAAGCACTCTCGCTTGCGCCACTCGTTGATCTGGCCCCACCAGGATGACAGCGCGGGTGCGTCGGGCCGGGTCTGCGACTCTTTGACATAGGCGATCATCTCCAGCAACACGTCCCGGGTGTCGCCGACGATGGGGATGTCGACCTTGACCCGCTTGGAGATCGACGACGGGTCGATATCGACGTGGATGATCTTGCGCTCGACCGACGCAAAGTGTTTGGGGTTGCCGATCACCCGGTCATCGAACCGCGCGCCCACCGCCAGCAGCACATCGCAGTGCTGCATCGTCATGTTGGCCTCGTAGGTGCCGTGCATGCCCAGCATGCCCAGAAACTTGGGGTCACTGGCCGGCATCGCGCCCAAGCCCATCAGCGTGTTGGTGCAGGGGAAGCCCAGCAGGTGGGCAAGCTCCCGCAACTCGGCCGAGGCATTGCCCAGGATCACGCCGCCGCCGGTGTAGATATAGGGCCGCTTGGCCGCCAGCAGCAACTGCATGGCCTTGCGGATCTGGCCGCCATGGCCTTTCTTGACCGGGTTGTACGAGCGCATCTCCACCTTGTCGGGGTAGACGAAGGCACAGGTCTTGAGCGACACATCCTTGGGCACGTCCACCACCACGGGGCCGGGCCGGCCGGTGCGGGCGATGTGGAACGCTTTCTTGAGCGTCAACGCCAGGTCGCGCACGTCCTTGACCAGGAAGTTGTGCTTGACGATGGGGCGGGTGATGCCGACGGTGTCGCACTCCTGGAAAGCATCGAGCCCGATCGCCGGCGTTGGAACCTGCCCGGTGATGATCACCATCGGGATCGAGTCCATGTACGCGGTGGCGATGCCGGTGATGGCATTGGTCACGCCCGGGCCGCTGGTGACCAGCGCGACGCCGACCTCGCCAGTGGCGCGGGCGTAACCGTCGGCCGCATGCACGGCGGCCTGCTCATGACGCACCAACACGTGTTCGATCGTCTGCTGCTTGTACAGCGCGTCGTAGATGTAGAGCACCGCCCCGCCGGGGTAGCCCCACATGAACTTGACGTTCTCGGCTTGCAGGCAGCGCACCAGGATCTCGGAGCCGTTGAGCTCAGGTGCCGGGGCAGCGGGAGGGGTTTGGGTTTGCGCAAGCAGCGAGGAGACGCGCTTGTTGTCCGCGGTAGAAATGTCCATGAAGAACCTTTGTGAATTTCTCTGACGAAAATCCATCGGTGCTCCTCCCCTCGCCCTTGTGAGGCGGGATCAGAACCTGGGAGATCAAAAACAAGAGGCTCCCTCGGGTGGGCGAGCCTGCTTCAGACCAGTGACGCTTTGAGCGAGGGCGGATTATCGCACCCCTTGAGCCACCACCCGAACCCGGGTTGGTGCGCGGGTCGGCAGGTGCAATAATCAAAGGCTGTTCCGGACCGTGACACATTCCAAATGTTGCGGCTCAACCTTGGCGAGCGACAAAGAACTTTCGGATTTCCTCAAGAGCGTCGAGAAACGCGCCTTCAAGCGCACCGTGTACGCGGTGCGTGACGATGATGCCGCACTCGATGTCGTTCAGGATTCGATGATCCGGCTGGCCGAAAAGTACGCCGACCGGCCACCCGCCGAGTTGCCGTTGCTGTTCCAGCGCATCCTGTCAAACGCCACGATGGACTGGTTTCGCCGCAAAAAGGTGCGGAACGCCGTGCTCAAGAACATGTCCGACTTCGATGTCGATGCCAGCGAGGGCGATTTTGATCTGCTCGAGAGCCTGGAATCGGCCGAGGGCATGCTCGGTGCCGAAAGTGCGGCGGACACGGTGTCCCGGTCACAGATCTTGCTAGCGATCGAAGTACAGGTGGGTGAGCTGCCTGCGCGTCAACGGGAGGCCTTCCTGCTGCGTTACTGGGAGGAGCTTGACGTTGCTGAGACGGCTTCAGTCATGGGCTGTTCCGAAGGCAGTGTGAAAACCCACTGCTCGAGGGCAGTGCACGCCTTGGCCAAGGCACTTCGATCCAAGGGAATCTCGCTGTGAACACCATCAACCCAAGCCTTCGCGCGCAACCCGCAGCATTGCACATCGATGCGTTGGAGGGTCAATTTGCCCTTCGTGTCACCGCCAAGCTGAGCAGCGGTGCTGAATCGCTGCCATACGACATCACCGAGCGCTTGCGCTTTGGGCGTGAGCGCGCTCTGGCGATGGCGCTTCAGCAGCGCCGTGCCGCAGCGGTGGTGGTGGCCCAGCCCGTGATGATGTCGGGGCGCTCGGCCGTATTGGGCGGGCCGCCGTCAATCTGGTTGCGCCTGGCCTCGGCACTGCCGCTGGTGGTGTTGGTGGCCGGCTTGATGCTGATTCAGCAACACCATGATTTTGAGCAGATTTCGGCCGCCGCCGAGATCGATAGCGCCTTGCTGGCCGACGAATTGCCGCCTGCGGCCTACGGTGATCCGGGTTTCTCGGAGTTTCTGCACAGCGTCGAAGCACCCTGAACGCGGGCCAGGCAGTGACTACCCCTTTTGGCCTGGGCCAGATGCTTGCCATTGCATTAGCAATACTCATGACCGCAGGGTTGCCTGCCTGGTCGCAAACAGGCAAAACCGCCGCTGCGTCGGCTCCGGCTGCCACCGCCAGGCCGAGCGCGATCACCAACACCAGCAGACCCGCCTGGCACAGCCTGAGTCCTGATCAACGCAAAGCACTGGGTCCGCTGGAGCGCGATTGGTCCAGCATCGACGCGGCACGCAAGACCAAATGGCTGGAGGTTGCCGCGCGCTTCCCCGCCATGCCAGCGGCAGACCAGCAGCGTGTCCAGGAACGCATGGCCGAATGGGCGCGCATGACGCCCAACGAACGTGGCCGGGCGCGCCTGTCGTTCCAGGAGTCCAAGCAGTTCTCGCCCGAGCAAAAACAAGCCCGTTGGGAGGCCTACCAGGCCTTGCCCGATGACGAACGCCGTGCCTTGGCCAACAAGCATCAGCCCAAGCCTGCCGCTTTGCGGCCGCTGCCCGCCGGGGCCAGCAGCGGTTCGGCGCCGAAACCCGCGGCAAGCAGCCCGGCAACCGCGTCCCGCAGCACGGCAACCGTGCTCGCCCCGCGGCCAGTGCCACCCACAATGGTGCAGGGCAAGCCTGGCGCGACTACCACATTGATGACAACGCCCGTCGAACCGCCTGCCCACAACCGGCCCGGTGAACCCAGGATCGCCGCCAAGCCCGGACAGGTGGACCGCAGCACCCTGCTGCCGCAAAGCGGACCGCAGTCGGCCGCCTCCAGCGCCCGCTTGCCGTGACGGGGCGCACAGCGGCGCCAGACTCGCTGACTGGGCGATCGCCGGCCGGCTTGCCACACGCCCCCACCTCGGCTGACACCCCGACGCTGAAGCGCCGCCTGGTGGCCTTTGTCTATGAAGGCGTGCTGCTTTTTGGCGTAACCATGGCGGCCGGCTATGTTTATGGCGTCCTGACCGGGCAGCACAATGCCTTGGAGGGCAAGGCCGGTTTGCAGGCCTTCCTGTTTGTCGTGCTGGCCATCTATTTCAGCTGGTTCTGGTCGCGCAGTGGCCAGACGGTGGCGATGAAGGCCTGGCATATCCGGCTGGTAGCGGCCGACGGCTCACCAGTCCGGCAGTCCCGCGCCCTGCTGCGGTACCTGCTCAGCTGGCTGTGGTTTTTGCCCGCCTGGGCCACGGCCTATGCGCTGCATGTGCAGGGCGCGGCAGCCATCAGTGGCCTGACGCTGCTCGGCGTCGGGGTTTACGCCGGCTTGGTGTGGTTGCGGCCCGACCGACAGTTTTGGCACGACGGCGTGTGCGGTACGCGCCTGGTGCATTGGCGGCCCGACTTGCCCATCAAGCCAATATCAAAAGCATGAACGATTTGAACAAAGACCGCCCCGCATCGATGTTGCCCAAACCCCTGAACGTTGCCAAACCGGCCACCGGCTCGCCGGTAGATTCACCGTTTTCGGTCTGCGTCTATTGTGGTTCACGCCCGGGCACCAGGCCGGGCTACGCCGCGCTGGCCCAGGCGTTGGGCACCGCCATCGGCAGGCGTGGCTGGCAACTGGTCTACGGCGGCGGTCGGGCCGGTTTGATGGGCACCGTGGCCAATGCCACACTGGCGGCCGGCGGCCGGGTGGTGGGTGTGATCCCCGAGTCGCTGATGACGCTGGAGGTTGGCCATGCCGGGCTGTCCGAACTGCATGTGGTCAAGACGATGCACGAGCGCAAACAGATGATGGCCGAGCGCTCAGACGCGTTCGTGGCGATGCCAGGCGGCATCGGCACCTTCGAGGAGTTGTTCGAGGTCTGGACCTGGCGACACCTGGGCTACCACCACAGCCCGATGGGCTTGCTCGATGCCGAAGCTTACTGGGCGCCGATGGTGGCCTTCCTGACCCACGCGGTGGCCGAGGGTTTCATGGGTGATGACCAGCTAGCGATGCTGCATGTCGATGACGATGCCGAGCGCTTGCTGAGCACCTTGCGACGGGACCGCGGCGACCCGGCGGGCGACGATTTCGGTCGCATCTGAGCCCGGCGCTGCCCCCCCCCCCCCGAAAAACACAAAGCGGCCTCCGGGGCCGCTTGTCCGTGTCAAACCAAGCCGGCCATGCAGGCCGCTGGCGGACTTGGGTTCAAACTGCCGATTCGTCGGTCTCGCCAGTGCGGATACGCACCACCTGCTCGACCGGGGTGACAAAAATCTTGCCGTCGCCGATCTTGCCGGTCTTGGCAGCCTTGACGATGGCCTCCAGGCAACGGTCTACGTCGCTGTCCTTGACCACCACCTCGACCTTGACCTTGGGCAAGAAATCCACCACGTACTCGGCGCCGCGGTACAGCTCGGTGTGACCCTTTTGCCGGCCGAAACCTTTGACTTCGGTGACGGTCAGGCCCGACACGCCCACGTCGGCCAGCGCCTCGCGCACCTCTTCGAGCTTGAACGGCTTGATGATGGCGGTGATCTGTTTCATGGCGGGCTCCGAAGGCGACTGTACAAGTGCCTTAATTTAAGCACGGAACTTCGAGGTGATGGGGTAGCGCCAGTCGCGCCCGAAAGCCCGGTGCGTGATGCGTATGCCCACCGGCGACTGGCGCCGCTTGTACTCGTTGATCTTGATCAGCCGGGTGACCCGTTCGACATCGGCGGGGGCAAAGCCCGCGGCCACGATCTCCGCGATGGACTGGTCATCCTCCATGTAGCGCGCCAGGATGGCGTCCAGCACGGCGTAGGGCGGCAGGCTGTCCTGGTCGGTCTGGTCGGGGCGAAGCTCGGCCGAGGGCGGGCGGGTGATGATGCGCTCGGGGATCACCGGGCCGGTGCTGCCGTCGGCGCGCAGGCTGGGCTGCTGGTTCTTCCACTCGCACAGGCGGTACACCAGGGTCTTGGCCACGTCCTTGATCACCGCAAAGCCGCCGGCCATGTCGCCGTACAGCGTGCAATAGCCGGTGGCCATCTCGCTCTTGTTGCCGGTGGTCAGCACGATGGAGCCAAACTTGTTGGACAAGGCCATCAGCAGCGTGCCGCGGATGCGGGCCTGGATGTTTTCCTCGGTGGCGTCCTCGGCCAGCCCGGCAAACTCGGCCGCCAGGCTGACGCGGAAAGCCTCGAACATCGGCAGGATCGAGATCTCGTCGTAGCGCACGCCCAGCCGCTCGGCCATCTCGCGGGCGTCGATCCAGGAGATGTCGGCGGTGTAGGGCGAGGGCATCATCACCGTGCGCACCCGGTCAGCGCCCAGCGCGTCGACAGCAATCGCCAGCACCAGGGCCGAGTCCACGCCGCCCGACAGGCCGATGATGATGCCGGGGAAGCCGTTTTTGTTGACGTAGTCGCGCACCCCGATCACCAGCGCGGCCCAGGCCTGGGCTTCTAGCTCGGGCACTGGGTGCACCGTGCCGGCGATCTGGCCGTCGGGCAGCCAATCCAGCGTTACCAGACCTTCCTCAAAGCAGGCGCCGCGCGCGGCAACCCGGCCTTGGGCGTCGAGCGCAAACGAGGCGCCGTCGAACACCACCTCGTCCTGGCCGCCGACCAGGTGGGCATACAGCAACGGCAGGCCTGACGCCGCCACCCGTTGCACCATGCGCGCCTCGCGCTCGCCGCCCTTGTCGAGGTGAAAG
>JBBRZR010000153.1:0-10368 GCA_038236495.1 Burkholderiales bacterium | reverse complement strand
GCCCTGGCCCCGCTGTCGGCGCAGGCCTGGGACCTGGCCGGCCCGCACGCCGTGCTGCTGCAGGCCCGCGACGGCAGCCGGCTGCAGCTGGGCACCGTCACTTTTGGTCCGGCAGACAACGGCCGCAGCGCCTTCACGCTGCGCGCCGGTTCGAGCGCCTGACGATCGAGTGAGTGGGCCTGGGCCGCGATGCCCCAGTGCGCGATTGCCGCGCCTTACCATCGTGCACAGCGCGTAACCCCTCCCCGAAAGCCCGCACATGACCTCCAATTCCCCGTTGCCCTTGCGTGAACTCGGCCGGTCCGGCCTGCACATCGCCCCTCTGGTATTCGGCGGCAACGTGTTTGG
This sequence comes from Burkholderiales bacterium, assembly GCA_038236495.1. GTDB lineage: Bacteria > Pseudomonadota > Gammaproteobacteria > Burkholderiales > Burkholderiaceae_C > Pseudaquabacterium. The sequence continues at coordinate 10,020 of JBBRZR010000153.1, read as the reverse complement.
CTGGACCGCCGACCGCGCCACCTCGTTTGACCTGCTCGACGCGTTTGTGGCCGGCGGCTTCAACCTGATCGACACCGCCGACGTCTACTCGCGCTGGGTGCCGGGCCACACCGGCGGTGAGTCAGAGACGGTGATCGGCCAGTGGCTGGCCGCCGGTGGTGCCGCCCGTCGCGACCAGGTGCTGATTGCCACCAAGGTCGGCAAGCCCATGCCCGACACCCCTGGCCATGTCAACACCGGCCTGTCGCGGCGCTGGATCCGGCAGGCGGTGCACGACTCGCTGGCGCGACTGCAGACCGACCGCATCGACCTCTACCAATCCCACGACGACGACCCCAGCACGCCGCTGGAAGAAACCCTGGGCGCGTTTGCCGAGCTGATCCAGGAGGGCAAGGTGCGCGCCATTGGCGCCAGCAACTTCACCGCACCCCGACTGGCCGAGGCGCTGGCCACCAGTGCCCGCCTGGGCCTGCCGCGCTACCAGAGCCTGCAGCCGCTCTACAACCTGATGGACCGCGCTGCCTACGAGGCCGAGCTGGAGCCGCTGTGCCGGGCGCAGCAGCTGGGCGTGATCAACTTCTTTGGCCTGGCGCGCGGCTTTTTGACCGGCAAATACCGCAGCGAGGCCGACCTGGGCAAGAGCACCCGGGGCGCGGGCATCAAGGGCTACTTGAATGACCGGGGTTACCGCGTGCTGGCTGCGCTGGACGCCGCAGCCCAGACCTTGGGCGCCACGCCGGCCCAGGTGGCGCTGGCCTGGCAGATCGCCCGCCCCGGCCTGACCGCGCCGATCTGCAGCGCCACCAGCACGGCGCAGTGGGACGAGCTGGCTGGCGCTGCCCGTTTGACGCTGGATGCGACGACTGTCGCGGCGCTGGACGCCGCCAGCGCCGAGACACCGGCCTAGCGTGGACTGGCCCGAGGACTTGGGCCCGGTGCGTCCGGCCAGCGCTGCCGGCGGGTCAGCCCACGTCAAGCCGTTTGTGCACCGCGCCACCAGCGCCAACGGCGGCGGTCTGGGCCTGTATTTTTCAATCAGCGAGATCCAGAGCCGCATGGCGGCTGACGATCCGCTGGCGCTGGACCTGGGCTACACCCGCACGATGATGGGCTTCTTGCTGTTCCGCCCCCGGCCGGCGCGCCTGATGATGGTCGGACTGGGCGGCGGGTCGCTGGCCAAGTTCTGTCACCGCTACCTGCCGGGCGCGGCCATGCTGGTGGCCGAGATCAACCCGCATGTCATCGCGCTGCGCGATGAGTTTTTGGTGCCGCCCGACGATGAGCGGCTGACGGTGGTCTGCGCCGATGGTGCGCTGGCCGTGCGCCACAGCGTCAACCCGTTCGACGTGCTGCTGGTCGATGGTTTCGACAGCCAGGGCCAGCCGGCGCGGCTGTGCTCGCAGCGGTTTTACGACGACTGCCATGCCGCGCTGCAGCCGGGTGGGGTGCTGGTGGTCAACCTGCACCACGGCCATGCGCGCTACGAGATTTTTCTCGACCGGCTGCGCCGCAGTTTTGGCGAGCTGCTGGTGGTCAACGACGGCGAGCTGAGCAACAGCATCGCGTTTGCGCTCAAGGACGATGGGTTCGCGCGGTTCCGGCGCGGGCCGGTGCGCCGGCCCAGGCAGCTGGACCCGGTGGCCGCAGCGCAGCTCAAGTCAGCGTTTGCACTGGTAGCCGCCGCGCTGAAGTTCCCTGCCGACGGCGATCCGGCGGGTTGAGCCGGCCGCCTGGGCCGGCCGGTGCAAACGCTGCGCCGGTGGGCCCGGCGGGTTCTGTGGTGGGCTCTTGCGGGGCCGGTCTGCGGCTACCTCAGCGCCTGCTCCAGCGCCAGCACCGCCCACGCGCTGGCGAGCTCGGGCTTGTCCTCCCAGTACACGTTGGAGTCGCGATTGGCCCACGAACCATCAGCGCCTTGCAGTGAGATCAGCTTCTCGGCCAGCGCGTTGCGCCAGTTGTGGCGCTGCCCGCGTCCGTCAACAAACTCCTTTTCGCCATAGGCGCTCATGACTTTCGAGAACGCCCGGTAGAAGTAGAAGAGCGTCATCTTGGAGTTCGTGCCGAAGTTGCTGTCCAGCGTGTAGTTCGTCGTCAGCCACTTGTAGGCAGCCTGCACCCGCGGGTCGGTCTTGTCTGCGCCGATCAGCAGCAGGCTGTACATGCCGGCGGCCGTGACCGACGCGTAGGAGCCCGAGCCGTTGTTGGCTTCGGGCGGGTTCAGGCCCCCGGGCGAGTAGGCGAAGCCGCCGTCATTGCCGGCCCATTTCTGGTCGTTGCTCTCGCTGCGGTTCTGCTGCCGGCTGACAAAGAGCAGTGCCTTCTGCCACACCGGGTCCTTGGGGTTGAACGAAGTCGCGCGCAGCGCGTCGAGTGCGACGTAGACGTTGGAGATGTCCGGCCGCTCGTCGCCGCCGTAGCCAAGCCCACCGTACCAGTTGTCTACTGCCGCAAAACCGCGCGACTCGCCGATTTGCGTGCCCACGATGAACTTTTGGCCGGCGGCGATGACGGGCGCGTACTTCGGGTCCTTGGTGGCGGCCAGCGCGCTGATCGACACGGCGGTGTTGTAGCTCGCGTCATGCGCTTGCTCGACGATCGAACCGTCCGCGTTGGCCTTCGATGCGATGAAGCTGGCGTATTTGCCTACCACTGCAGGGTCCACGCTGCCAGACGGGTTGTTCAGGATCGCCGTCAGCGACAGCGCGCTCAGACCGCTGGAGCCCAGCACCGAGCCGTTGGGTGCCTGCCGGCTGCGCAAGTACTTGATGCCGGTATCGATGGCCTGCTGCGCCTTGGCGCGCACTTGCGGGTTCATGTCGTCCGGCGCGGCACGGCTGCTGCCGGTGGCGGCGGCGAACAAGGCCGCAATCAGCACGAACTGGGTGGTCTTGAGCATGTCGGATCCGTTGAATTGATTGATGGGCTGACTCCGGGCGCGAGCTTAGAGGCACCGGTTGCTGAAGTCCACTTTGAGGCGGGCCTTCGGACTGCTGGCAAGGGCACATTGGCAAAATTGTTGGCACCCGGCGGCCAGGCTTGGCGGCTGGTGTGCCGTGCGTCACCGCAGTCTTGTATTGATTGCTACTGTATTTGTAGCATATGCTATTGCTCATGTGGTCTCTGCTGCTCGTCACCCTGCCCAGCCAGCCCAACGCCGTGCGGCTGCGCATCTGGCGAGCGCTCAAGGCGCTGGGCTGTGCGGCATTGCGCGATGGCGCCTACCTGCTGCCCGCCAGCCAGGTGGCCGCGCTGGACGCCCTGGCCGCCGAGGTGCGCAGCCACGGCGGCACGGCGTCGGTGCTGTGTCTGGCGCCGCGTGACGAGGCTCAAAGCGCCGAATGGCTGGCGCTGTTCGACCGCAGCGACGGCTACGCCGCCTGGCGCGAGACCGCCGCTGCGCTGCAGCAAGCCCTGCCCGCACTGACCGAGACCGAGGCCCGCCGGCGGCTGCGGGGTGTGGCCGACACCCTGGCGACGCTGCAGGCCATCGACTACTGTGCGGGCACCGCCGCCCAGCGGGCTGCTGCCGATCTGGCCGGTCTGCGTGCTGCGCTGAATGGCCGCTTTTCACGCGGCGAGCCCCAGCCCATGGCCGCCATGGCCTTGCCCCGGCTGGACCGCGAACAGTTTCAGGGCCAGCGCTGGGCCACCCGTGCCCGGCCTTGGGCGGACCGGCTGGCCTGTGCCTGGCTGATTCGCCGGTTCATCGACCGGCGGCCCGAGTTCATCTGGCTGGCGGACACCACCACCACGCCACCGGACGGTGCGTCGGGCAGCCCGCCCCTCCCGCCGCCCGCGACGCCGCCCGGCGCCTTGGGTTACGACTACGACGGCGCACGCTTCAGCCATGTCGGCGCACGGGTCACCTTCGAGGTGTTGATTGCCCAGTTCGGCCTGGCCGACGACGCCCCGCTGCACCGCATTGCCGGCGTTGTGCACTGCCTCGATGCCGGTGGCATCCCGGTGCCCGAGGCCGCCGGGCTGGAGGGCCTGTTGGCCGGCCTGCGTGCGCTGCACACCGACGACGACGCCCTGGCCGCTGCTGCCGCCACCTTGTTTGATGCGCTGTACGCCGCACCTGCCCCTGCCCCCACCGCCACACCGTGACCACCGTGACAAGCCCAGCCAAGTCCACCGCCTTGCCCACTGCCGCGCCCGCCGCCGTCAGCTTTGCCGAGGCGCTGCGCTTCTGGCTCAAACTGGGCTTCATCAGCTTTGGCGGGCCGGCCGGGCAGATCGCGATCATGCACACCGAGCTGGTCGAGCGCCGGCGCTGGATCAGCGAGCAGCGCTTTTTGCATGCGCTCAACTACTGCATGCTGCTGCCCGGCCCCGAGGCCCAGCAACTGGCCACCTACATCGGCTGGCTGATGCACCGGACCTGGGGCGGCATCGTCGCCGGCGCGCTGTTTGTGCTGCCGTCGCTGGGCATCCTGATCGCGCTGTCGTGGGTCTACCTGCGTTTTGGCGATTTGCCGCTGGTGGCCGGCGTCTTTTACGGCATCAAGCCGGCGGTCACCGCGCTGGTGCTGCAGGCGGCCCACCGCATCGGCGGCCGGGCGCTGAAAAACCGCTGGATGTGGGGCATCGCCGCCGCATCGTTCATCGCCATCTTTGCCTTTGATACGCCGTTTCCGGTGATCGTGGTGGCGGCGGCGCTGATCGGCGGGGTCGGCGCACGCCATGCGCCCCAGGTGTTTGCACTCGGCGGTGGTCACGGCGCCGCCAAGGCGGGTTACGGCCCGGCGCTGATCGACGACCACACACCCACGCCGGCCCATGCCCGCTTTTCACGCGCCCAGTTGCTGAAAGTGCTGGGGGTAGGCCTGGTGCTGTGGGCGGGGGTGATGGCCGCACTGGTGGCCAGCCAGGGCTGGGCCGGCACGCTGACGGCGATGGGCTGGTTTTTCACCAAGGCCGCGCTGCTGACTTTTGGCGGCGCCTACGCGGTGTTGCCTTACGTCTACCAGGGCGCCGTCGAGCAGCACCACTGGCTGACCGGCCCGCAAATGATCGATGGCCTGGCGCTGGGCGAGACCACGCCCGGCCCGCTGATCATGGTGGTGGCGTTTGTCGGTTTTGTCGGCGGCTGGGCGCGCCAGGTGCTGGGGCCGGACATGCTGTTGCCGGGCGCTGCGCTGGCCGCCACCGTCGTCACGTTTTTCACCTTCCTGCCGTCGTTTGTCTTCATCCTGGCCGGCGGCCCGTTGGTCGAGGCCACCCACGGCAAGCTGGGCTTCACCGCGCCGCTGTCGGCCATCACGGCCGCGGTGGTCGGCGTGATCCTGAACCTGGCGCTGTTTTTTGCTTGGCATGTGCTGTGGCCGCAGGGCTGGGGCGGGCGCTTCGACGTGGTCTCGGCGCTGATCGCCGTGGCAGCCGCGGTGGCGCTGATGCGTTTCAAGGCCGGCGTGCTGCCGTTGCTGGGCGCCTGTGCGCTGGTGGGTTTGCTGGCGCGCCCACTGCTGCCTCACATCTCTTGAGGATCCCGATGATCAACCCCGCACCGACCGTACCCGACGCCGCCACACAACATGCTGCCCGCGCCTTTCTGGCCGGCCTCGACGCCGGCCCGGCGGCCGACCAGCCCTTGCTGGACAGCATCAACCGCGCCAGCGAGGCCATGGGCGCTGGACCTGACGACGCGGCCGGTGCGCTGCTGCTCGACGTGCGGCGCAACGCAGTGTTCGACGCCGCCGGTGACCTGATCCCTGGCGCGCAGTGGCGCAATCCGGTGGCCGTGGCGGACTGGGCCGGTGCTTTGCCACCGCAGTGCAGCGCGCTGGTGTACTGCGTGCACGGCCATGAGGTCAGTCGGTCGGTGGCGCTGCTGTTGTGCGCGGCGGGCGTGCCGGCCCGCTTTCTGCGTGGGGGTATCGCCGCCTGGTCGGCCGCCGGCCGGCCTCTCAGCGCCAAGCCGCCCAACGCTGGCAAGGCATGAAGCCGGTCAACGCGACCCGTTGGTCCACGTTCGGAGGTTGAGCGTTTTTTGCAGCGATTTTTCAGAGTGCAGGGCCAGCCTTGGCCTCGTTGCGAATCAGGCCGGGGTTGTAGTGGGCGGGTGAAAATTTCGCCTGTCTTAACATCGCTCCAGCACGAGTGCAAAGCTGCATCCCCATCTGGCGGCGTCCAATCGCCGCCAGGCCTGAATCCTTCAACCTAACCATGGCGGCGGCCTTGACCGACGTCCAGGGGACCCGATGAACCGTGTTTCTACGCCCGCCGAAGCAGGTTCCCTGTGGGCTGCCGTGACGCCGCCCGGCGTGGCCTGCCCGTCGCTCGACACCGACATCGACGTCGATACCGTGGTCATCGGTGCCGGCTTCACTGGTCTGTCCACGGCGCTGAACTTGCGCAAGGCCGGGGTAGAGGTTGCCGTTGTCGAGGCGGCCGTTCCAGGCTGGGGTGCATCGGGGCGCAACAACGGCCAGGTCATTCCCACCTTGTCGCGCCCCGACCCCGATGACATCGAGGCGCGATTTGGTGATGCCGGTGCACGCTTTGTGCTGCTGTTGCGTGACTGTGCACAGACCCTGTTCGACATGGTTCGTGCCTACGGCATCGACGCCGAGGCCGAGCAGGCCGGCTGGATGCAACCGGTGCATTCCCCGGGCCGCATGGCCATTGCCGAGCGCCGTGTCAGGCAGTGGTCACAGCGGGGTGCACCCGTCGAATTGTTCGATGCCGCGCAAGCCCGGTTGATGACCGGCTCCGACGCCTGGCACGGCGGCTTTTGGAACCGCAGCGGCGGCCATATCAACCCGTTGGCCCTGGCCCGCGGCATGGCGCGCTCGGCGGTCAACGCCGGTGCCACCCTCTACGCCCATACCCCCGCACTCGACTATGCCCATGTGGACGGTCGCTGGCATGTGCGCACCCGCGGCGGCACGGTGCGGGCCCGGGCGCTGGTGCTGGCCACCGGCAGCTACACCGGTGAGTTTTCGACCACGCTGGCGCCTCGCCTCGCGCATGAGGTGGTACCTGTGCTGTCCTGGCAGATGGCCACGCAGCCGGTGTCCGAGGCGATCCGCCAAACCGTGATCCCGGGCCGCCAGGCCTTGTCGGATACCCATGGTGAGTTGTATTTCGCGCGGTTTGATGCGCGCCAGCGGCTGATCACGGGCGGCGCCATTTTGTTGCCCTTCAACCGCCCAGATCGGCTGCGTGTGGCCATCGCGGCGCGCTTGCTGCGCCTGTGGCCACAGCTGGGCCAGGTGCGTATCGATCCGGTGTGGAACGGCTACGTCGGCATGACCAACGACTTCATGCCACGGTTTCACCGGCTTGGCCCCAACGCCTGGGGTTGGGTGGGCTGCAATGGCCGCGCGGTGGGCTTGTCGGTGGCGCTGGGCGCTGAGTTCGCCAAGGCGGTCTGCGGCACACCGGATTCACAATTGGCCATGCCCTTCACCGACCCGGCACCGCTGCCGCTGCACGGCATCGCGCGCAAGGTGGCGCCGCTGATGCTGGTCCGCTACCGGCGGATGGACCGCCGCGAGATCTGAAACCCGCCGTTCTAAGGAGTAACAACATGCTTGCCAGTCTTGAAGGCCTGGACCACGTCGTCGTGATGGTGCATGACCTGGATGCCGCAGCCGACCGCTGGCGTGCATTGGGTTTCACCCTGTCGCCGCGCGGCACCCACAGCGCACATCTGGGTACCGGCAACTACACCATCATGTTCGGCACCGACTATGTTGAACTGCTCGGCGTCTTGCAGGGTACCGCGCTGAATGCGCCCAGCCGTGCGTTCTTGCAGCGGCGGGGTGAGGGCATTGAACGCGCGGCGTTCACCACGCGCAATGCAGCCGAAGGCGTGGCGGCGCTGCAGGCACACGGTATCGCGGCCACCGGGCCGGTTGATTTCAGCCGCCCGGTCGATCTGCCCAATGGCCAGCAAGGTACCGCGGCATTCAGCGTGTTCCATTGGCCGGTCGAGCAGCGGCCGGGCGACATGCGCTTGTTCGCCTGCCAACACCACACCCGCGACACGGTCTGGATGGCGGAGTTGATGTCGCATGCCAATACGGCCACGGGCATCTTGCGCCTGGAAATCGTGACACCCGCACCGGCCGACGCTGCGGCGCAACTGGCGTCCCTGCTGCTAACCCAGGCCGAGGCCATCGCCGACGGTGCCCGCGTGCGCAGCGCGCCGGGGCGCGGTGATTTTGTTTTTCTGACGCCCGAAGCCTTCCAGGCGCGCCATCCGTCCGCGCGCCAAGCCCAGCCGGCCACCGAGGGCGTTGCCGCGCTGGTCTGTGCGGTTACCGACCTGGACGCCGCAGCGCGCTGCGCCGGGGCCCAGGGTGAGCGCAGTGCGACGGCGGTCAGCGTGCCGGCCGAACACGCCAACGGCGTGATGCTTGTTTTCGAAGCCGCCTGAACCACGGCATTCCAAAGTCGCTTGTCAACCTCAAACCTGAGATCAACATGACCATCACCCGCCGCAACGCCATCGCCACTGTGCCCGCCACGCTGCTTGCCGCCAGCCTGCCCGGCCTGCTTCAGGCCCAGACCACGCCGCGTCGCGGCGGCACGGTCACCGTGCACATGACGGGCGAGCAGCGCATCCTGAACCCGGCCTTGCGCGCGTCCACCGGCGTTTATGTGATCGGCAGCAAGATCATGGAAGCGCTGGTCGATCTGGACGCCAAGGGCGAGGCAGCGCCGGTGCTCGCCACGTCATGGCAATCGTCTGCCGACGGCAAGACCATCACCTTCAAGTTGCGTGAAGGCGTGAATTGGCACGACGGCAAGCCGTTCACATCTGCCGATGTGCAGTACACGGCCATGGAGATGTGGAAGAAGCATCTCAACTACGGCACCACCTTGCAGCTGTACCTGGACGCCGTCGACACCCCCGACGCGCACACCGCGGTGTTTCGTTATTCGCGCCCGATGCCCATGACGCTGCTGCTGCGCGCGTTAGCCGATCTGGGCTATGTCGCGCCCAAGCACATCTATGCCGGCACCAACGTGCTGGAGAACCCGGCCAACGCCGCGCCTATCGGCACCGGGCCGTTCAAGTTCAGCAAATACGAGCGTGGCCAGTACGTCACCGCGGTGCGCAACGACGCCTATTGGCGCAAGGGCTTCCCGTACCTGGACCAGCTGGTGTGGCGTTTTATCCCCGACAAGAGCGCTGCCGCAGCTGCGATTGAATCGGGCCAGATCCAGATCAGCCCCGAGGGTGGCCTGGCCTTGGCGGACCTGGACCGGCTGAAAAAAGATCCGCGCTACGAGGTGTCGACCCGCGGCAATGAAGGCAACGCGGTGATGAACACCATCGAGTTCAACTTCCGCAACAAGGTCATTGCCGACCACCGGGTCCGCGAGGCGATCGTGCGCGCGCTGGACGTGAAGTTCTTCTGCGACAACTTCCTGTTCGGCTTTGCCAAGCCGGCCACCGGCCCCATTCCCAGCTCGTCGCCCAAGTTCTTCCCGACCGGGCTGCCTGAATACCCCTTCGACAAGAAAAAGGCCGAAGCCCTGCTCGACGAGGCCGGCTACAAGCGCGGCAGCGATGGCAAGCGCTTCAGCCTGCGCCTGGTGCCCGCGCCCTGGGGCGAAGACATTGCGCTGTGGGCCACCTTCATGCAGCAATCGCTGCAGCAGATCGGCATCGGCATCGAGATCGTGCGTTACGACGCGGCCGGTTTCCTGAGCAACGTCTACAAGGACTGGAACTTCGACCTCGCCACCGGCTGGCACCAGTACCGCGGTGACCCGGCCGTGTCGACCACCGTGTGGTACCGCTCGGGCAGCCCCAAGGGTGCGCCGTGGACCAACCAATGGGGCTGGACGTCGGACGCCATCGACAAGCTGATCGACAGCGCAGCCTTCGAGATCGATGCGAACAAACGCCGCCAAACCTATGCCCAGTTCGCCACTGCGGTGAACACCGAGATCCCACTGTGGATGTCCATCGAACGCCTGCTGATCTCGGTGACCAACACCAAGCTGCAGAACCACCACACCACGCCGCGCTGGATCTCCAGTGACTGGGCCGACCTGTGGTTG
>JBBRZR010000152.1:0-10369 GCA_038236495.1 Burkholderiales bacterium | reverse complement strand
GTGCACAAAGGCCTGGGCCAGCGCCAGGCCATGGTCGAGCGCACCAAACAGCGCGTCGTCCGGCACCCAGACGTTGGTGAAGCTGACCCGCGGGTGGTCGGTCGGCATGTTGAAGGTCCAGAGGTACTCCTCGATCTTCACACCCGGCGCGTCGGCCGGCACCAAAAACGCGCTGATGCCCTTGGCCGCGCCCGGCTCGCCGCTGGTGCGGGCAAACAGGCAGCAGTGGCTGGCGGTGTGCATGCCGGTGGTCCACATCTTCTCGCCGTCCAGCCGCCAGCCGGGCTGGCCGTTGCGCACCTCGGGCACCGCGCGGGTCTCCATGTGGGTGGCGTCCGAGCCGTGCTCGGGCTCGGTCAGGCCGAAGGTGATGCGGATCTTGCGGGCCAGCGAGCCGCGGATGAATTTCTCTTTTTGTGCTGTAGTGCCAAAGTCGCGCAGCATCACGATCAGCGGAAAGTTGCCCACCACCGAATGCTCGTTCTGCAGGTCGTTGAACAAGCCCAGGCCCTTGGCCGCCAGGTGCTCGCGGATGACGGCCATCCACAGGTTGCCGCCGCCGTCACCGCCAAACTCGGTGGGCAGCGAGAAACGATAAAAACCCGCCTCGTCGGCCAGCAGCTTGGCCTGCTCCAGCAGCGCCTCCCATTCGGGGCGTGGCAGGCCGCCGTTGTCGAAGTCGGTGCGCGCCCACTCGCGGCGGTGGTCGAAGAAGCGCTCGTTGTCGTCCTGGGCCTGCAGCGGCTTGATCTTGGCATCGATGAAGGCGTCCAGCCGGGCCAGGTAGTCGATCAGGTCGGGCGGAAGGTTGAAGTCCATGCGGGGCGGCTCCTGCAGTTGATCGACGACGGTAGGCCAGGCCAGTGGCAGCGTCAATCGGGACCCTCAGCGCAGGCTGCAACATCGTCGGATCGGACGATGCAGCGTGCGCTGGCCCCGGCCTAAGCTGGCCTACCGAGGCCTGGCAGGTAGCCGCCTGCGCGGGCGCAGGCTGGCCCGCCCTGCACTGATTTTCATGAGGACTTTGATGCCCGACTCTCCCACGACCCCCAACGCTGCCGCGCCCCAGAAACCGCCCTTCCGCAAGATCGACTGGCTGGCGCGCGACATCGCCGTCGAGCGCCGCCCCGAGGGCGTGATCGTGCTGAAATCGCGCTTCGCGCTGCAGGCCTACGCGCCGCACCTGCCGGCCATGTTGGCCAAGTGGGCCCTGCAGCGCCCGGACCGCACCTGGCTGGCGCAGCGCAGCGGGCCGGACCGGCAGTGGCGCCATCTGTCCTACGCCGAAGCCAAGCACACGGTTGACGCGCTCACCCAAGGCCTGCTGAACCTGGGCCTGGCGCCGGGCTTCACGGTGGCCATCCTGTCGGGCAACTCGATAGAACACGCGCTGATGACCCAGGCCGCGATGCAGGCCCGTTTGCCGGTGGCGCCGATATCGCCGGCCTACTCGCTGATGAGCCAGGACCACGCCAAGCTCAAGTACCTGTTCGGCCTGGTCAAGCCCGCGGTGGTGCTGGTGCAGGACGGGCCGACCTTTGCGCGCGCCTTGGCCGCACTGGACCTGAGCGGCGTCACCGTGGTGCACGTGGCCCGGCCGGCCGAGGGTGTGCCGAGCCTCGCCTTTGCCGACCTCGCCGCCACCCCGGTCACGGCCGAGGTGGCGGCCTCGATCGCGCAGATCACGCCACAGACCACGGCCAAGCTGCTGTTCACCTCGGGCTCCACCGGCATGCCCAAGGCGGTCATCAACACCCAGCAGATGATGTGCGCCAACGTGGCGATGGCCAGCCAGGTGCGGCGCCAGCCCGAAGGCCAGGCGGCGGTCTACCTCGACTGGATGCCCTGGAACCACACCATGGGCGGCAATGCGCTGTTCAACGCCTTGCTGAACGACGGCGGCACGCTCTACATCGACGACGGCCGGCCCACGCCGGGCTTGTTCGACGAGACGCTGCGCAATCTGCGCGAGATCTCGCCCACCTACTACGCCAACGTGCCCTCGGGTTATGCCGCACTGGCCGCCGCGATGGAAAAAGACGCCGCGCTGTGCAGCAGCTTTTTCAAGCACATGAACCTGCTGGCCTACGGCGGCGCGCGCCTGCCCGACGACCTGTACGAGCGCATGCAGGCGCTGGCCGTGCAGGCCACCGGCCAGCGCATCGTGTTCTACACCGGCTGGGGATCGACCGAGACCGCCCCCACCTCCACCGGCACCTACTGGGACACCGAGCGGGTCGGCCTGATCGGCCTGCCGTTCCCGGGGGTGGAGCTCAAGCTGGTGCCCACGCCCACGGGCGCCAAGTATGAACTGCGGCTGCGCGGCATCAACGTCATGCCGGGCTACTACGGCCAGCCTGAGCTGACCCGGGCCGCGTTCGACGACGAGGGTTTTTATTGCATTGGCGATGCCGGCACGTTTGTCGATCCGGCCGACCCGGCGCAGGGCCTGATCTTTGCAGGCCGGGTGGCGGAGGAGTTCAAGCTGATGACCGGCACCTTTGTGCATGTCGGCGACCTGCGCACCAACGCCATCGCAGCGGCCACGCCGGTGCTGCTGGATGCGTTGGTCACCGGGCAGGACCGGCCGTTTGTCGGCCTGCTGGCCTGGCCCAACCTGCACGCCTGCCGGCAGCTGATCAACGACCCGGACGCCGGCTACGACCAGGTGGTGGCCCACCCCGAGGTGCTGGCCTGCCTGACGCGCGGCCTGGCGGCACACAACCGGGCCAGTGGCGGCAGCAGCAGCCTGCGCGTGGCCCGCGCCCTGCTGATGACCGAGCCGCCGTCGATCGACGGCAACGAACTGACCGACAAGGGCTACATCAACCAGCGCGCCGGGCTGGACCGGCGCGCCGCGCTGGTCGAGCGGCTGTATGCCAACCCGCCAGCGGCCGACGTGATCGTGCTGGACTGACAGCGCCGTCGCGTCCCAACGCGCTGGAAGGCGGCCAGCCGCGCCAGCACCTGGAGCGTGCCGGCGCCGTCAGCGCGCAGCACCAGGCCCTCGCCCGAGGCGGTGTTGGTGCCTGCCAGATCAGACAGCACGAACATGTGCGTCACCCAGACCTCGAAGCGACCGGGCTGCGCCGCCGCGGCCACCAGGGCTTGCCGCAACTCGGCCAGCTGGCTGGCCTGGGTGCTTTCGCTGGCACCGAACGGCGATCCCAGTGCCGGCCAGGACCGTGCCGCGCCAAAGGCCAGCGTGGCGGTGTCGAGGCAGCGGCACCAAGGGCTGGAGCGCACCTGCGCCGGCTGCAGCGACCGGGCCTTGAACCAGTCGCCGATGCGCCGCGCCTGCGCGCGGCCCTCGTCGCTGAGGTTGCGCTGGGTGCTGCAAACGTCCAGCTTGAACCCAGGCGGGTCGAAAGTGCCCGGCGCAACGGCATGACGAAAGGCCACCACCACGCCGCCATCGCGCAGCAAGGCGGCCAGCCCACCGTCGGCCGGCCAGGCCTGCACGGCCGCACTGGCCAGCGCGGCGGTCAACAGGTGGCGTCGGGCGAACATGTGGCGTTCTCCAGTGATCGGGATAGAAGAATGTGCAGGCTTGTCCAGTTGCCGCCCTCGATACGGCACCCCTGCAAGGGCAAGCCAAGGGAAAGTTGCAATCACAGCGCACAAAGGTGAGCAGGCGGCCCCAGATCAAGGATAGTCTCGCGCCATCGCCCCGCCCAGGGGTTTGCATGGAGACTGCATGAGCGATTCGACCGCCTACACACCCCCCAAGGTCTGGACCTGGCAAAAGGCCAGTGGGGGCCAGTTCGCCAACATCAACCGGCCGGTGTCGGGCGCAACCTTCGAGAAAGACCTGCCGGTAGGCCGCCACCCCCTGCAGCTGTACTCGCTGGCCACGCCCAACGGGGTGAAGGTGACGGTGATGCTGGAAGAACTGCTGGCGCTGGGCCACAGCGGCGCTGAGTACGACGCCTGGCTCATCCGCATCAGCGAAGGCCAGCAATTCAGCAGCGGCTTTGTGGCCGCCAACCCCAACTCGAAGATCCCCGCGTTGGTGGACCGCAGCGGCCTGCAGCCGCTGCGGGTGTTCGAGAGCGGCGCGATCCTGCTGCACCTGGCTGAAAAGTTCGGTGTCCTCATGCCAAGCGGCGCCGCACGGGCCGAGGCCCTGAGCTGGCTGTTCTGGCAAATGGGCAGCGCGCCCTACCTGGGCGGTGGCTTCGGCCACTTCTACGCCTATGCCCCCAGCAAGATGGAATACCCCATCGACCGTTTTGCGATGGAAGTCAAACGCCAGCTCGACGTGCTGGACCAACGCCTGGCCAACCACAACTACCTGGCGGGCGACGACTACAGCATCGCCGACATCGCCGTGTGGCCCTGGTACGGCGCCTTGGCCAAGGGCCAGCTCTACGACGCCGGCGAGTTTTTGGACGTGGCCAGCTACACCCATGTGGTGCGCTGGGCCGACCAGATCGCGCAGCGGCCGGCCGCCAAGCGTGGCCGCATGGTCAACCGGGCCTGGGGCCCGTTGGACACGCAACTGCACGAGCGCCACGAGGCCAGCGACTTCGACACCCAGACCGAAGACAAGAAGTCATCACCGAAGGCGAGTTAGGCATGATCACCCTCTACGACTGTTCCACCGCGCCCAGCCCGCGCCGCGCCCGCATCCTGTTGGCCGAAAAAGGTATCGCCCACGACACCGTTCAGGTGGACTTGCGCAAAGGCGAGCAGCTCGGCACCGCCTACCGGCTGATCAACCCCCAATGCACGGTGCCGGCCTTGCGCACCGATGAGGGTTTGATGTTGACCGACAACGCCGCGATTGCCGCGTACCTGGAGGCACGCTTTCCCGACCCGGCGCTGATGGGCATCACGCCCGCAGAAAAAGCCGACATCGCCAGCTGGAACTGGCGCATCGAGTTCGAGGGCCTGCTGGCCATCGCCGACGCCCTGCGCAACAGCTCACCGGCCATGGCCAACCGGGCGCTGCCGGGGCCGCAAGACTACCCGCAGATCGCTGAGCTGGCGCGGCGTGGCGTGGCCCGTGTGCAGCAACTGCTCGTCGCTTTGAACCAACAGCTCGAGGGCCGCGAGTTCGTCGCCGCCGGACGTTTCAGCCTGGCCGACATCACCGCGGTGGTGACCGTGGACTTTGCGCGCGTGGTCAGGGTCAAGCCCGACGAGGCGCACCCCCACCTGCTGCGCTGGCGTGAGCGCATGGCGGCACGGCCGTCCATGGTGTTGTAGGGGCCAGGGCAAGCACTGCGGGTGCGGGCCGACGGCGGGCCTGGCACACGGGCAGGCGTGTCTTCTTGGGGTGGCGATACCGGCAGCACTGATGCAACATCGGCGCAGGCGGCTCACACCGACCGATCTGGGCCCGAACCTGGAGTACCGCATGCGCTGCGCATTTCGCCCCGTCATCCGTGTTTGCCTGATTCTTGAATGGATCGCCATCGCCTGTTCCGCCGGTGCGCAGGGGCTGAGCTACCCGGTGACCCCACGCAGCAGCGTCACCGATGTCTTTCACGGCACCGCGGTATCGGAGGATTACCGCTGGCTGGAGGCCGTCGACACGCCGCCAGTGCGCAACTGGATCGAGCAGCAGAATCTGTTGACGCGATCCGTGCTCGACAAGCTGCCGCAACGTCCGGCCATCGCTGCAGAACTGGCTGAACTGATGGGCAAGGCGCCCGTCACCCGGCGAGGCCTGCAGTTCGTTGCCGGTCAGCTGTTCGCGCTGAAAAAGCAGCCGCCGGCCAACCAGCTCAAGCTGGTGGTGCTGGCCAACCCGACCGAGCCGGCCAGCGAGCGCGTGCTGCTCGACCCTGACCAGCTCAACCCCAAAGGCACGACCGCCATCGACTGGTACCTGCCGTCGCTGGACGGCAAGACAGTGGCGGTGAGCCTGTCCGACAACGGCAGCGAAGAGGGCACGCTGCACCTGTTTGATGTCGCCAGCGGGCGCAAACTGCCCGACGTGGTGCCGCGTGTGCAATCGGCCACCGGCGGTGGCAGTGTGGCCTGGGCGCCGGGCAACCGCGGCCTGTACTACACACGCTATCCGCAGGGCAAGGAGCGCACCGCCGCCGATGCCAACTTCTTCCAGCAGGTGTGGTTCCACAAGGTCGGCACCTCGGCCGGCGCAGACCGCTACGTCATCGGCAAGGACTTCCCACGCATCGCCGAAATCGCGCTCAGCAGCACCCTCGATGGCCGCTACCTGCTGGCTGACGTGGCCAACGGAGACGGTGGTGAACACGCCTTTTACCTGCGCAGCCCGAAAGGGCGCTGGACGCGCATCGCTGATTTTTCCGACGGCGTGCGCAGTATCGTGCTGGGCCGCGACGGCCGCTGGTATGCGATGGTGCTCAAGGGCTCGCCGCGCGGCCGGGTGGTGGCCGCCCCGCTGGACTCGCCGGCGCTCGCCCAAGCCCACACGGTGGTGGCCGAGGTTGAGCAGGTGGTGGCCAGCCTCACACCGACCCAGAGCCGCCTGTACATCGAATACCTGGCTGGCGGCCCGACCGAATTGCGGTCGTTCACGCTGGCCGGCCGGCCGCTTGGCCGCATCGGCAACGCGGCCATCGCCACGGTCTATGTCGGCACCGCGCTGCGTGGCGACAGCATCCTGTTCGGCAGCCAGAGCTTCGTGCAGCCCTTTGCGTGGTACCTGTACAGCCCCAGTCGGCAGCAGCCCAACCCGGCACCGGTGGCCACGGGGCTCAGTGAATCACCCGCGACGGCAACGCTGGACGACGTGGAGGTGCTGCGCGAATTCGCCACCTCCAAGGACGGCACACAGGTCCCGCTGAACATCGTGCGGCGCCGCGGCACGCCACTGGACGGCAGCAGCGCGACGCTGCTGACCGGCTACGGTGGCTACGGCGTCTCGATGCAACCCTATTACGCGCCGACCAACGCCTTCTGGCTGAAGCACGGCGGCGTCTTCGTGCTGGCCAATCTGCGCGGCGGCGGTGAGTTTGGCGAGGACTGGCACACCGCCGGCAACCTCACGCGCAAGCAAAACGTGTTCGACGATTTCCTGTCCAGCGCCCAATACCTGATCGACAAGCGGTACACCTCACCGGCCCGCCTGGTCATCCAAGGGGGCAGCAACGGCGGCCTGCTGATGGGCGCGGCGCTGGTGCAGCGGCCCGAGTTGTTCAAGGCGGTGGTCAGCCATGTCGGCATTTACGACATGCTGCGCGTGGAGCTCTCGCCCAACGGCGAGTTCAACGTTACCGAGTTCGGCAGCGTGAAGGACCGGGCGCAGTTTCAGGCGCTGCTGGCCTACTCGCCCTACCACCATGTCACAGACGGCACAGCCTACCCGACGGTGCTGCTGCTGACGGGCCTGCACGACGGTCGCGTCGAGCCTTACCAGTCGATGAAGATGGCGGCACGTCTGCAGGCCGTGGCGGGCGCCATGTCCGGAAAGCCGGTGCTGCTGCGCGTTGCTGAAGACGCCGGCCATGGCCAGGGCATGGCGTTGGGTTCAGCCATCGAACAGCAGGCCGATGTCTTTGCCTTCTTGTTCGATGCGCTCGATCTGAAGTGATGCGTTGAAGTGAAACTGCGCGGCCGCGCTTGACGATCGGGACTGAAGTTGCCGGGCATGTAGGTTGCTGTAGCTCAATCGGCAATGCCCGCCGGGCCGCGACGCGCACATCGGCGACCACCCAGAGCCCAGCTTCAGCTGGGCAAGACCTCGGCCTTTGCCAGAAAATCCCTTGAATCCTTGCCGCCCTCGATGGCCGCCTTGAACCATCCTGGACGCTTGCCGTGCCCTGTCCAGGTGTTGCCAGCGTCGTCGCGGTACTTGATCACTCCCACTGACTTCTTCACGGCGGGGCGTTTGGCAACAGCGGCCATTCGCGGTTTCTTCGCAGCAGCTTTGACGGGTGCTTTGGCACGCTTTGCGATGCGACCCGCCAGGCCAAGATCCTCTGCGGTCAGACCGTAATGCTCAATGGCGACCTTTATCTTTGCAACCACTTCTGCAACCTCTTTGGCTTGCTCGGCTTCAAGTGCTGCGGCCTCTTGCTGCATCTCGGCAATTTTCGCCTTCAACTTCTGGAGTGTCTTTGTCGCCATTGATGGGCTCCTGGTATTTTTGAGAAGCTTGAAGCGTACTGCAATGCGAAGCGCACTCGAGCGCCTTGGTCTGGCGCACGATCAGGCAGCGTGTCGAGCCGCCCGCAGGCCAACTCCGCATCTTGATGCGCTCACCACAAGCTGACGACGTTGAGCTCCTCGACCTCGAGGGCCAACAGCATGCCGAAATTCATTGCGCTCCGTCCTCGGCCGCGAAAGAGACCCGGACGTGGGCCAATCGGGTCGACTCAATCGCCGCCCGCACCACGCGGATGCTCGCATCAGGCGATGCCCTGACCTCGACCTCGAGGTCTGCGCCGGCCACTTTCCGCGCTGAAAGTGCGGCGGTCAGGTCCGCAGGCAAAACCGAAACGTTGTCCAGCAAAAATTCCCCTGTTGCCCGAATTTGCAAAGCAAAGTGGGTAACGGGCGGCGGCACATGGCAAGCGCTCAAGAAGATTGCTGCGCTCGCGAGCAGCATGACGGCGGTCCATCGGTCAGTTGGCATCGGGTGATTGGCGTGTGCGGTGGGCATATCAAGGTTCATCTTATGCCCCTGGTGCGCGCCGCTGCCCTGCCGCAGCCGAGCCTGAGATCCGGCGCGTTTCTCTGGCCAATGGGTAGGCGGGCGGCGCGCGAACAGCCAGCCGCGCCCCGGCATTAGGCGAAGGTGAAGGCAGTCAACGGCCCGGTTCAACCCTTCGTTGTAGACGCAAGCCCGGCAGATGCCTGGCCCGCTCAGGAGACTCGGAGCACAAGCGAGCCTCGCTGATATCGGAAGCCTGAACATGACCCCAACCCAGTCCCTCCTCGTTGCCGCACTGCTGTCAACCGTCGCCGCGGTGTCGTTCGCTCAAGCACCGGCAGCGCCTGCTACTGCCAAAGTCCCCGCGACCACCGCGACCGCTGCTGCGGCGACCACCCCGGTTGACGCGGCAGTCAAGCCGGCGCACAAGAAGCACCACCGCCATCATGCCAAGAAGGCGGATACCGCCGCCCCCGTTGCCGTGACCGCCGCACCCGCAGTCATGAAGTAAGCGCTACAGCGCATCGGGACCGGGCCGAGGAAACTCGGCCCTTTTTTCTTCCGGAGCGCTTCGTCGCCCGTCCGCAGCGCTTGCCTGCCCTTACCACTCCCCTTGCCACTCCCCTTGCCATTGCCATTGCCACGCGAGTGCGCTTGTGCCAAGTCATCAATCGCCCTCACGGCATTCGATATCGAGTGCCACTGCGTCGCTCTACGGCGTCGGCGCCGCTACCGCCCAGGCGGTTCGTCAGACTCCTTGCTTCGATCAATCTGCCGCATCGCACGGCGCAGAAGGTCACTGCTCGTTGACGCTGCGGCAGGTTGCGCAGACGACAAAACGCAACCGCATACAGGCGCGCTCGGCCGGCGGCAATGTCAGGTCCTGGCCACCGCTGATCAGTCTGGATACGCGTCGTGCCTTGCAGCAGCACTGACCGCTTGGCCATCAAGTCGGCGATCTGCCTGACCAAGACCGGCCAACGGTCAGGCCGTGAAGCGGCCACGTTGCTGCATCGCCACCAGCCGGGGTGACTCGACGTCGATCCAGGTCAGGAAATCGATGGTCATGAACTCGCGGTCGATGGCAGGCGGCCCACAGATCGCCGCGCCCAGTGCCAGGTAGGCAGACAACAGGCGGGGAATGTGCACCGCGTCTTGAGACGGCCTCGCCATCTCACAGGCAAAGGCCGTCTGCGGCCGGGTTTGCCAGGCAACGGGTGCAAGATGACAGCCCAGCTGCGAGAACGCTGCAGCGCCGAGCGACTCGTCTTGCGAGGTCAGGGAACTGCAGCCCATGAGGTAGCGCGCGCCATGGTCTCGCGCATAGGCGGCGATGCCCTTCCACAGCAGGTTCAGCACGCCGAAGTTGCGGTGCTGCTGGTGGATGCAGGCACGGCCGAGTTCAAGAATCAGTGGGCGCTGGACCTCGAACGGCGCGAAATCGAACTCACGCTCACTGTAGTAGCCCAGCCCTTGCCGGGCCTGGGCGCCGGTCTGCATGCGGTAGGTGCCCACGACAGCGCCCGACAAGGTGTCCTCCACGATCAGGTGGGCGCACACGCCGTCAAACGGGTCAGCGTCCAGACCGTTGTCATACGAGTGCACCAGGCCCTCGTTGAGTTCAATATTGAAGACCTGGAAGCGCAGTGCCTGCGCTGCCGCGATGTCGGACGGCAGACGCGCCAGGCGCGCCCGGTACTGACCGCCCGCCAGCGCTGTTGCCGGCTGCGGTGCATGTGCGGTGGCTTGTGGTGTGTTCATGGCGCGGCGGCGAGTGGATGG
>JBBRZR010000151.1:0-10389 GCA_038236495.1 Burkholderiales bacterium | reverse complement strand
CACCAGCGGGTTGGACACAAAGATGCCCAGGCTGCCCTGGGACAGCAGCATGGCCTGGCGGAAACTGGCCTCGGCCATGTCGCCCAGCACCAACGCCAGCACCAGCGGCGCCAGCGGGTATTTGAGCTTCTTGAAGACATAACCCATCACGCCGAAGACCATCATCAGCACCACGTCGAACATCGAGCTGTGCACGGTGTAGGCGCCGATGGCGCAAATCACCACGATCACCGGTGCGATCACCGAAAACGGGATGCGCAAGATCGCCGCCCACCAGGGTACTGTCGTCAGCACCACCACCAGGCCGACCAGGTTGCCCAGGTACATCGACGCGATCAGGCCCCAGACAAAATCTTTTTGCTCGACAAACAGCATCGGCCCGGGCTGCAGGCCCCAGATCAGCAGCCCGCCCAGCAGCACGGCCGCGGTGGGTGAGCCCGGAATGCCCAGCGTAAGCATCGGCAGCAGCGCTGCGGTGCCAGCGGCATGCGCCGCGGTCTCGGGCGCGATCACACCCTGGATGTCGCCCTTGCCAAAGGTGGCAGGGTTGGGCGCAAATCGGCGCGCCATGCCGTAGCTCATGAACGAGGCGGGCGTGGCGCCGCCCGGCGTGATGCCCATCCAGCAGCCGATCGCCGTCGAGCGCAAAAAGGTGCGCCAGTGGCGCGCAATCTCGCGCCACGTCTGCCACACCACGGCCGGGCTGATACGGGCACTCTTGCCCTTGAAAGCCAGGCCCTCTTCCATCGTCAGCAAGATCTCGCCGATACCGAACAGCCCGATCACCGCGATCAGGAAGTCGAAGCCCTTGAGCAGCTCCGGATAGCCGTAGGTCATGCGCAGCGTGCCGGTGACCGAGTCCATGCCGACGGCCGCCAGCGCAAAGCCCAGCATCATCGAGGCAATGGTCTTGGCCGCAGGCTCTTTGCTCATGCCGACAAAGCTGCAAAAGGTGAGCAGCTGCACCGCGAAGAACTCAGCCGGCCCGAACTTGAGCGCAAAGCGCGCCAACAGCGGCGCCAGGAAGGTAATCAACAGCACCGCAAACAGCGCGCCGACAAACGACGAGGTGAAGGCTGCTGTCAGCGCCTCTGCCGCCTTGCCCTGCTGCGCCATCGGGTGGCCGTCGAAAGTGGTGGCCACCGACCAGGGCTCACCCGGGATATTGAACAGGATCGAGGTGATCGCGCCGCCAAACAGGGCGCCCCAGTAGATGCACGACAGCATGATGATCGCCGAGGTCGGGTTCATCGTGAACGTGAGTGGCAGCAGGATGGCGATGCCGTTGGCGCCGCCCAGCCCGGGCAGCACGCCGATCAGCACCCCCAGCGTGATGCCGATCAGCATGTAGCCCAGGTTGGGCAGGGTCAGCGCCACGCCGAAGCCGTGCGCCAGGTTGGTGATTTCGTCCATGGGGTGTCTATCCGTTCAGGGCCGACCCGTGATTTACAGGCCGAGCCAGTGCTCGATCGGGCCCTTGGGCAAGGGCACCAGGAACCAGCGCTCGAATACCGCATAGAACAGCAGCGGCACCCCCAGCGAGACCGCGGCCGTGAGCGCGATGCCGTACTTGCCATAACGTCGCATGAAATAGGCGATCAGCACCGTCGACGCCAGGTAGATGCCCAGCGGAAAGATCATCGCCACATAAACCAGCATCGGCACAAAAACCGACACCACTTGCGCCAGCTGGGCGCGGCTGGCGAACTCCGGGTCGGCCTGGCGCCAGCGCCAGAGCGTCGCGCCGAATGTCCAGCCGCTGGCGCCCAGCAGCAGCAAGCCGATGTAGAACGGAAAGTAGCCCGAGCGCGGACCGTCGTCGGCCCAGCCTATGCCGACTCGCAAGCTGTCGGCGATCACCAAGCCGGCCAGCAGCATCAAAAAGGCCGCCGCACCCAGCTCGGGCCAGCGGGTGCCGACAATATCTTTGGACTGCATCATTTCAGTTACTCCGCCGCGCTAGACGCGATACATGACCCATGGAGCCGCCGCCACCCAGCGGACGCCGCGGAACCGGCTTTGCCGGGCCGCTGGCGGCGCCAGCCGGCTTGCAGGCCGGCTGGCCCTCGCAGGCGATAAGCAGTCCGCAGGGACTGCTTATCGTCCGGGCTCGGCCCCCTGGGGGGAGCGCCAAAGGCGCTTCGGGGGGGGGTTCAGTTCGCGATGAAGCCGGCTTCTTTCATCAGGCTGCGGTGCAGCTGCTCGTTTTTGCCCAGCCAGTCGACAAACTCAGGTCCACTCAGCGTGGACTGCTTGAACGCGCCTTTGTCCATGAACTCCTTCCACTCGGGCAAGGCCCGCAGCTTGCCGAACAGCGTCAGGTAATACGCCACCTGATCCGCTGAGACACCCGGCGGCATGAAGATGCCGCGCAGCATCAGGTAGTCCACCGGGATGCCCGCCGACAGGCAAGTGGGGATGTCGGCCCAGCCCTGCGTGGCGGTGAGCTTGGCGGTGTAGGGCAGCTTGTCCTTGTCCATCACGCACAGCGGGCGCAGCTTGCCGGCGCGCCACTGCGATTCAGCCTCGATCGGGTTGTTGACGGTCGAGTCCACATGTTTGCCCACCAGCTGCACCGCCACCTCGCCGCCGCCCTTGTAGGGGATGTAGGTCATTTTCTTGCCGGCGGCCTTGTCCAGCATCACGGTGATGATCTGGTCCTCTTGCTTGCTGCCGGTACCGCCCATCTTGAAAGTATTGGCCGGCTGCGCCTTGATGGCGTCGAAGTAGGCTTTGGCCGTCTTGTACGGCGACTCCTCATTCACCCACAGGATGAACTGGTCGAGCGCCAGCATCTGCACCGGCGTCAGGTCACGCCAGTTGAACGGCACACCCGTGGCCAGCGGCGTGGTGAACAGGTTGGACAGCGTGATGACGATCTTGTGCGGATTGCCCTTGTCACCCTTGACATCCAGAAAGCCCTCGGCGCCGGCGCCGCCCGCCTTGTTGACGACGATGATCGGCTGGCTGCTGAGCTTGTGCTTGGCCACCACCCCCTGGATGAAGCGCGCCATCTGGTCGGCGCCACCGCCGGTGCCTGCGGGCACCACAAACTCGATCGGCTTGGTGGGCTCCCAGGCGGCCAGTGCGGGCAGCGTGCTCAGGGTCAGCAGGCCGGTCAGGCCCGACAACAAGGCGGCGCGAAGGGTCGATGCGTTACACGGACGAGGACGGAGACGAGGACTGGGACGGCAAAGGCGAAGGCTCACGGGTACTCCTGGGGGTGAGAGATGCTGAGGTCAGCCGGGGTCGCCCGGGCGCAATCCATCAGGACTGGCGGGCTTCAGCCCAGGCCCAGCTTGGCAGCCAGGCCGATGCGCTGCAGCTTGCCGGTCGCACCCTTAGGGATCTCGTCCATGAACAAGATCTTCTTGGGCACCTTGTAGTCGGCGGCGCGGGTGGCCACAAAGGCCTGCAGCTCACGCTCGGTCGCCGCCTGGCCTTCACGCAGCACCACCACGGCGGCCACCTCCTCCCCCAGCTTGGGGTGCGGCATGCCAAAGCACACCACCTGCGCCACGGCCGGGTGGTCCATCAGCAACTCATCCACCTCGCGCGGGCTGATTTTTTCGCCGCCGCGGTTGATGATCTCCTTGAGGCGCCCGGTGATGCTGATGTAGCCCTGGTCGTCCACTGTCCCCTGGTCGCCGGTGCGAAACCAGCCGTGGGAAAAACCGTCGGCATTGGCTGCGGGGTTGTTTTCGTAGCCGGCGGTGACGTTGTCGCCGCGGATCACGATCTCGCCAACACCACCGGCCGCCAGCAGGCTGCCGCCCGGGCCCATGATCGCCACCTCGGGGCCGGCCGCGCGGCCGACGGTGCCGGGCTTGCGGGCCTGGGGCGGCAGCGGGTTGGACGTCATCTGGTGGGTGGCCTCGGTCATGCCGTAGGCCTCGATCAGCGGCGCGCCGAAGGCGGCTTCGAGTTCGCGGATCACCTGTGGCGGCATCGACGACGACGACGAGCGCATGAAGCGCAGCGGATGACGGGCAATCACCGCCGCGCTCTTGCCGGCCCGGCCGACGATGGCCTGGTGCATGGTGGGCACGGCGGTGTACCAGGTGGGTTTGGCCTCGTCCATCCAGCCGAAGAACTTCAGCGCATTGAAGCCGGGCGTGCAAAACACCTGCGAGCCCGCCGCCAATGGCGCCAGCACCCCGGCAATCAGGCCGTGGATGTGGAACAGCGGCATGATGTTGAGGCCGCAGTCGCTGGGGGTTAACTGCAAGGTGCGGCCGATGTTGGCGGCCGAGGCACACAGGTTGCGCTGCGACAGCGGCACGATCTTGGGTCGCGAGGTGGTGCCGGAGGTGTGCAGCACCATCGAGATGTCGTCGGGTTGGGCGTAGCCGCCGGCCGTCGTTGCCTGCGTTGTTGCCCCGACACCGGTGCCACCCGCCCGCGGCTGCAGCCTGAAGCTGCCCGCGCCGGCGTCGGTCAAGGCCACCAGATCCAGCACCCGCACACCCAGCTTTTCAGCCACCGCCACGGCGGGCGACTGGCTGCCCTGCTCGACGATCAAGGCCTTGGCGTGCAGGTCGGCCAGGTAGAACTCGAACTCGTCGGCGCGGTAGGCCGGATTCAGCGGCGCGCTGGCCACACCGCAGGCACAGGCGGCAAAACAGGCGGCCATCTCGGGCCCGTTGGCCAGCACGATGGCCACCCGGTCGTTGCGGCCTATGCCCTGGGCGTTGAGAAAGGCCAGTGTGTCGGCCACCAGGCTGCGCAGGCCCTTGAAATCGAGGGCGCTGTGGCCGGGCGCTGAAAGCGCGGGGGCGTTGTCGGCGCCGGTGGCCAGCAGGTCGATCAAGGAAGACGGGCTCATCGGGTGGCATCCTGGGAAAGTGAGGTCAAAACAGGTCGATCGGGTCGGGTACCCACCCGCCACCCAGCGCGCAGCCCGGCAGGCCGTGCGGCCATGCGGCACAGCCGCAGCAGTCAGGTGTTTGGCAAGGCGTCGCGGCCTGACGTGGCGGGTAAAGCGCCAGCGGCGAGCGACATCTCAGGTTGAAGGCCGGGCCATCGTGGGCCCCGCAAGGCCAAGTGCTCAACTTCAGCGACCACCTGGCTGTCGTGCCTGATGGGCACTGGCGCGCAGTGTGCCATTTGCCGGCGGCGCCTGCCTATCCGGGGTTTCATCGTGCGGCCAGCGGTCGCAGCGGGCCGACAAGCGTCGGTGCCAGGTGCCGGTCAGCCCATCAGCCGGTCAAGCCCTCGGCCGCTCAGCCGGTCAGCCCGTCAAACCGCGTCGAACCGGATGCTGGCCAGCGCCACAGTGTTGCCGCCCCGGCGACAGGCCTCGGCCAACGCGGTGATGCAGGCGGCGGTCAGCTCGTCATGGCTGTGCGCGGTATGCGGGAAGCTGGCCACCCCCATCGCCACGGTGAAGCTGAGCTCGACGCCGTCGAGCATGACGATCTGGGTGGCACACTGGCGCCGCAGGCCCTCCATGCGCGAATGCGCGGTGGCCAGCCCCACGCCCGACAGCAGCACGGCAAAGTGCCGGTCGTCGATGCGGCAGGACGCGTCCATCGCCCGGGTATTGCCGCGCAGCAACCGGCCCATGGCCTCGCAGATACGGTCGTGGGCACGGCTGCCACCGGCGGCCACTTTGTCACCAAACGGGTCCAGCACCATGTAGACCAGGGCAAATTCGCGGTGTTCGCGGGCCGACAGGTCCAGCTCGCGCCGCATCTGGTCATCGAAATGGGCGCGGCTGTACAAGCCGCTGGCCTGGTCGCGCAGGCCTTGGTCGGCCAGTTCGGCGCGCAGGCCGTCATTGGCTTTTTGCTGCTGTTCCAGCTGGTCCAGCGCCACCCGCAACTGGGTGTCGCGCTGGCGCTGGGGCGCCATGTCCTGCCAGATGCTGCAGATCAGGCGCGGCTCGCCGCTGGACGACGAGGCAGGCTCGACCAGGCGCAGCACCTGAAACTCACGCCGCTCGCCCTGCAACTCGAGACGGTGGTCGCTGGTCAGCGCGCTGCCCTGGGCCAGTGCGGTGTGGTCGGCGGTGCGCAGCAAGGTGGCGACAGTCGCATCGAACAGGTCGGCATCGCAGCGGCCGACCAGGTCATCGCCCGGGTAACCCAGCAAACTGGCCAGTGCCGGATTGGCCAGCCGGTACCTGCCATCGTCGGCCTGCTTGATGCCAAGACCCAGGCCCTGCTGAGCCGCCAGTGCCAACAAGGTCTGCGCCATCACCGCGTCGATCGCCCCGTCGGTCGCCATTTCGGCTGCCGGCGATGCCGGTGGCAGAGACGACGCGGCGGGATCGGACCCGGCGGGGCTGGGGAAGATGGCGGAGGGGGTCACGGCGTGCTGTCGGTTAGCGGGCTGGGTCGCCGGATGACTTGTCTGGCTTGGATTCTGGTGATCCTCCAGCGCAGCGACAAGCTGATCCGGACGGGTCCCCCTAAGAACAATCATACCCAGCGCAGCGCCTGGCCACGTTGCAAGGCAAGCTGCAGTGCGGCACCCACTGCGGATCGTGCATCCCCGAGTTGAAGCGCTTGGTTCAACGCAGCGCGGTGCCGGCCTGACGGCCTGACGGCCTGCGGCGCGCCACGCCGTCGAGTGGCCGCCAACGCCCGTCAGCCAACGGCCCGAAACTTGCGTTTCCCTGACCCTCACCCACCCGATCATCGCCATGGGCATCAAGCACTACATCAAGGAAATCGGCCGCGGCAGCGAAGGCGCCCGGGCGCTCAATGCCGAGCAGGCGGCCGATTTGCTGTCCCAGGTGCTGGACGGCTTGGTCACGGACCTGGAGATTGGCGCCTTTGCACTGGCCATGCGCATCAAGGGCGAGACGGTGGACGAATTGCTGGGCTTTGTGCAGGCCGCCCAGGCGCGCTGCCTGGTGGTGCACAGCGACCGGCCGGTGGTCGTCATCCCCAGCTACAACGGCGCGCGTCGGCTGCCCAACCTGACCCCGCTGCTGGCGATGCGCCTGGCACAAGAGGGTGCACGGGTGCTGGTGCACGGCCCGCGCCATGACCCGGCCCGCGTGACCAGCGCCGAGATATTCCAGGCCCTCGGCCTGCCGCCGGTCGAGAGCAACGCCGCCGTGCACGAGCGCTGGCAGCGCCATGAGCCGGCCTTCATCACCACCGAGACCCTCAGCGCCCCGCTGCAGCGCCTGCTGGATGTGCGCTGGGTGGTGGGCCTGCGCAACTCGGGTCACACCGTCGCCAAGCTGCTCAACCCGGTGCACGGCGCACCCGCGCTGCGCTTGGCCAGCCACACCCATCCCGAGTTCGGCAAGCTGATGGCCGAATTTGCCGAGCGTGAGCACAGCGACCTGATGCTGCTGCGCGGCACCGAGGGCGAGGCCGTGGCCGACCCTCGGCGCTGCCCCAAGCTCGATGTCTGGCTGGGCGGCCAGTGGCAGGCCGAGCTGTCCTGCCCGGCCCAGGAGGGCGCGCTGACCGAGCTGCCGCTGTTGCCGCGCCAGATCGATGCCGCGACGGTGGCCGTCTACATCCAGGGCGTGGTGGCCGGCGAAAAGCCCGGCCCGGCGCCGCTGGACAAGCAAACCGACCTGCTGCTGCAAGCCTTGCAGCGGCTGGACAGCCCATCACCGCGACAAAAATCCGCATGAACACGGCCAGCGCACCACCATCGGCCCCAGTCCTCACGCCTCGCCGCACTGGCAGCGGCCGTCAAGCCCCGTGGTGTGCGTTGGTGGGCGCCGGCCCGGACGGTCTGGAACTGGTCTCGCTCGAGGCGCTGCGCCTGATGCGCCGGGCCACGCTGCTGCTGGTCGATGACCTGGTCAGCGACGCCGTGCTGGCGCTGATGCCGGCGTTGGTGCTGCGCGGCCTTGGTGGCCGGGCTGCTGGCCTTGCAATCGGCGCCGACGGCTGACGTCGGCGTGCGACGCGCCGCCTGATTTTTCACTGGACTTCGGGCTTGGCCCCGCCCCGTCAAGCGTCGAGGCGGCAGCCAGGTGGCCGCCGATAATCCGTTGCCATGTCATCGCCTCATCCCGCCACCTTCGACACCATCGTGCTGGGCGCAGGTGCGGCCGGGCTGTTCTGTGCCGGCATGGCCGGCCAGCTTGGCCAAAGGGTGCTGTTGATCGACCACGCCGCCCAGGTGGCCGAGAAAATCCGCATCTCGGGCGGGGGGCGCTGCAACTTCACCAACCGCGACACCACGCCGGCGCAGTTTCTGTCGGCCAATCCCGATTTCTGCCGCTCGGCGCTGGCGCGCTACACCCCGGCCGACTTCACCCTGCTGGTACAGCGCCACGGCATCAAGTTCCACGAGAAGCACAAGGGCCAGCTGTTCTGCGACGGCTCGGCCGAGCAGATCATCACGCTGCTGCTGGACGAAGCCGCCGCTGGCGGTGTCACCCGCTGGCAGCCTTGCACGGTGGCCGCCGTGCGCCAGACTGCCGACGGTTTTGAGCTCGATACCGACAACGGCACGGTCGGCGCCCGCCAGTTGGTGGTGGCCACCGGCGGGCTGTCGATCCCCAAGATCGGCGCCAGCGATTTTGGCCACCGGCTGGCGCGCCAGTTTGGCCACAAGGTCATTGAGCCGCGCCCGGCACTGGTGCCGCTGACCTTCGATGCCGCCAGCTGGGCACCGCTGGTGGCGCTGGCCGGTGCGTCGCTGGAAGTGGACATCAGCACCGGCAGCGGCCGACACAAGGGCCGGTTCCGCGAGGACCTGCTGTTCACCCACCGCGGCTTGAGCGGTCCGGCGGTGCTGCAGATATCGAGCTTCTGGCAGCCTGGCGAGGCCCTGACGCTGGACCTGCTGCCCGGGCTGGACGCCGCGGCCTGGCTGCGCGAGGCCAAGCAGCAGTCGCGCCGCCAGCTGGGCAATGCGCTGACCGGCCTGCTGCCGCAACGCCTGGCCGACGCCTGGCTGGCGCGGCTGGGGCTGGACGCCGCCAAACCGCTGCCCGAGTTGCGCGACCGCGACCTGCAGCAGCTGGCCGACGCACTGTCGCGCTGGACCGTCACCCCCAGCGGCACCGAGGGCTACCGCAAGGCCGAAGTCACCGCCGGCGGCGTGGACACCCGCGAGCTGGACTCGCGCAGCATGGCCAGCAAGCGCTGCGCCGGGCTGTACTTCATCGGCGAGGTGGTGGACGTGACCGGCTGGCTGGGCGGCTACAACTTCCAATGGGCCTGGGCCAGTGCGGCAGCCTGTGCGCGGGCATGCGCGCAGGCCGGTGCGGCAGGTGGTGTGGCCGCCAGTGCGCCGCCAACCCCGGTGCCGGTGCCCACCGGGCGTGTGGTTTGACACGCTGAGGCCGCAGGCAGCGGTTTCGGCCCCGTGATCGCGGGGCGACGTGCAGGCGGGTGCGGCAACACACTGCGGTCATTCCCCTCCAGACACCGGACTGCCCCATGAAATTGCTTGCTGCTGCCACCGCCACCGTCGCCCTGTTCAGCCTTGCTGCGCCCGTGCAGGCCGTCCCGGTGCCGGACACCGCCAGCTGGACAGCCTGGACGCCCGCCCTGACCGGCAGCCTGACCCAGAACGGCAACAAAGTGGGCGTCAGCTACACCGGCGACCGGGCCGGCCTGGACTTCGATGCGTCCTACTTCGACGTGCCCGGCTCGTTCACCAACGCCGTGGTCAGCAACACGCCCCAGGACCTGGGCACCGTTCGCATGGTCGGCGGTGCGGCCACGGTCAACAGCTTTCATTTCAGCAGCGCGGTGATCGACCCGGTGATCGCGCTGTTCAGCGTGGGCCAGGCTGGCACGCCGGCACGGTTCGTCTTTCTGGACAGCCCCAGCTTTGTCATCGGCGCCCAGGGCGCGGGCCACTGGGCCGGCGGCTCGCTGGTGCTGAGTGCGCCTTTCACGGTGTCGGGTGTCGAGGGCAACGGCCTGCTGCAGTTCAAGGGCACGTACACCGACATCCGGTTCACCACGCCGGACTTCGAGAACTACTACGGCGCCACGGTCGGCGCGATGACCACCGCCGTGCCCGAGCCGCAGAGCCTGGCGCTGATGCTGGCGGGCCTGGTGACCGGTGCCACTGTGCTGCGCCGCCAGCGCAAACAGGCCGCCCAAACCCAGGTCTGAGCCTGGCCGTCACGCCCAGAACCCGCCGCCTGACGGGTTTTTTGCATTTGGCGCAGATACTCGCTGCCTGCGGCAGGCTCGCAACTATTCAATCGTTGAAATTCGAAGTAGAATCCCGTCTTTGCTGGCATCTGCGCGTCGATTCCCCAGCCTGGTTTATCCGGTGCACCGCTTCACTGCCAAGACAGTGGGCGGTAACAGGTAGGCTGAGTCAGGAACACCGAGCGTCAACACTTTAGGATCACCCCGTTAAATGACCACGATTCGCGTCAAGGAAAACGAGCCCTTCGATGTAGCCCTGCGCCGCTTCAAGCGCACCATCGAGAAGCTGGGCTTG
>JBBRZR010000150.1:0-10466 GCA_038236495.1 Burkholderiales bacterium | reverse complement strand
GCGCCCGCCGCGAGGGCCTGCGCGATTTTGGCGCCTGCATGAGCCCGCACACCGCCTGGCTGATCCTGCAAGGCATCGAGACCCTGCCGCTGCGCATGGCGCGCCATGTCGAGAACACCCGCAAGGTGGTGGCGATGCTGGCCGGGCACCCGATGGTGTCGCGGGTGGGCTACCCCGAGCTTGAATCGCACCCCAGCCATGCGCTGGCGCAGCGATTGCTGCCCCGCGGCTGCGGCGCGGTGTTCAGCTTCGACCTGAAAGGCAGCCGGGCCCAGGGCGTGGCCTTCATCGAGGCGCTGAAGATCTTTTCGCACCTGGCCAATGTGGGCGACTGCCGCTCGCTGGTGATCCACCCGGCCTCGACCACGCACTTCCGGATGGATGACGCGGCATTGAAACGCGCCGGCATCGGCCCGGGCACCATCAGGCTGTCGATCGGGCTGGAGGACGCCTGCGACCTGATCGACGACCTGAAACGGGCGCTCAAAGTGGCGGAGAAAGCGGCATGAAGCTAACCGTTCAAGGCCAGTCCGGCGCGGTGCCAGCCTATGCCTACACCGGCGGCAAGCCGTTCGACGCCGCCCTGCCCTGCGTTGTCTTCCTGCACGGCGCACTGCACGACCACAGTGTCTGGACCTTGCTGGCGCGCTGGTGCGCCCACCACGGCTACAGCGTGCTGGCCGTCGATCTGCCCGGCCACGGCCGCAGCGCCGGGCCGGCGTTGGGATCGGTCGAGGCGCTGAGCGACTGGGCGTTGGCCGTGCTGGACGCTGCGGGCGTGGCCGCGACCGTGCCGGTAACGCTGGTCGGCCACAGCATGGGCTCGCTGATCGCCCTCGAAGCCGCCGCCCGGGCGCCCGAGCGCATCACCCGCCTGGTGATGGTGGGCGCGGCCTACCCGATGAAGGTCTCGGCCGCCTTGCTCGACACCGCGCGCGACGCGCCTTTGAAGGCGATCGACATGGTCAACGCGTTTTCGATCGGCACGCTGGCGGCCAAGCCGTCCTTCCCCGGGCCGGGCATGTGGCTGCACGGCAGCAACCAGGCGCTGATGCAGCGGGTGTTGGCGGGCGACAACGCCACCGGCTGCGCCGTCAACCTGTTCCACCATGATTTCAGCGTGTGTGATCAGTACAGCAACGGCTTGGCGGCGGCTGCTGCCGTGGCCTGCCCGGTGACGATGGTGCTGGGCGCGATGGACCAGATGACGCCCCCACGCAGCACCCGCGACATCGCGGCAGCGCTGAAGGCGCGGGTGGTGGTGTTGCCGAGTGGGCACAGCCTGATGACCGAGGTGCCGGACGGGCTGCTGGCGGCGCTGCGGGAGGCCCTGGCGTGATCCGCCGCCGGGCTTACCTCAGCCCGGCGCCAGAAACAAGGCCTGCAAGTCCGACAAGAAGTCGAAGCCGCGTGCGCTGGGCCAGACCCGGCTGAAATCGCGCTCCAGCAAGCCCAGCGCCTCGCCTTTTTCCAACGCCGCGGCAATCGCCGTCACCGCCAGCCCGGTGCGTTGCGTGAAGTCGGCCAGCGCAAAGCCGTCTCGCAGCCGCAGCGCGTTGAGCATGAACTCGAACGGCAGGTCGGCCCGCGGCACCTCGTCGTCATTGCTCATCGCCTGCCCGGCCAGCGCCTGCTCGGTGTAGGTCTTGGGATCGCGCCAGCGTACCTGGCGGATTACCCGGTGCGGGTAGCTCAGCTTGCCATGCGCGCCGGCGCCGATCCCAAGGTAATCACCAAACTGCCAGTAGTTCAGGTTGTGGCGGCAGCGGTGGCCGGCACGGGCAAAGGCCGACACCTCGTAGCGCTGCAAGCCGGCTGTGCCTGTGCGCGCCACGATGGCGTCCAGCATGTCGCTGGCCAGGTCGTCGTCGGGCAGACCGGGCGGCGGCTTGAGCGCAAAGCGGGTGTTGGGCTCCACCGTCAGGTGGTAGATCGACAAGTGCGGTGGCGCAAAACTCAAAGCCGTGTCCAGGTCGGTGTGCAATTGCGCCAAGGTCTGGCCGGGCAAGGCGTACATCAGGTCGAGGTTGAAGGTCTCGAAGGCTTGCGCTGCCTCGGTCAGCGCGGCGCGAGCCTGGGCGCCGTCGTGCACCCGGCCCAGCTTGGCCAGCATCGCGTCATCGAAGCTCTGCACGCCCACCGACAGCCGGGTGACACCCGCAGCCCGGAAGGCCTTGAAGCGGTCGCGCTCGAAGCTGCCCGGGTTGGCCTCGAGTGTGATCTCGCAGCCCGGCAGCAGCGGCAGCCGGGCGCGGATCGCCGCCAGCAGCCGGTTGATGGCGTCGGCGGAAAACAGGCTGGGGGTGCCGCCGCCGATGAAGATGCTGTGCACAGGCCGGCCCCAGACCTGGGGCAACGCGGCCTCCAGGTCGGCGATCAGCGCATCGATGTAGCGCGCCTCGGGCAGGCCACCGGCCGCGGTGTCTGGCACGGCATGCGAGTTGAAATCGCAGTACGGGCATTTGGCCAGGCACCAGGGCAGGTGCACGTAGAGCGCCAGCGGGGGCGATTCACCCAGCCGCAGCGTGCCGGGGCGCAGGTAGCGTTCAACCAGGTTCATGCGCAGCCCGACAGCCGACAGGCCTGGCGCCGGGCCGCCCCAAGCCAGGCAGCGCCCCCTCGGGGGGCAGCGCAGGGGCAGCGCGACCCGCGTGGGCGCTCAACCGACATGCCAAACATCACCCAGCATCGCCCGCAGCAGCGCAGCCGACCGGGCGCGGTGGCTGTGCTGGTTCTTGGTGGCGGCGTCCAGCTCGGCCACCGTCGCGCCCAGCGTGGGGATGAACATCATCGGGTCATAGCCAAAGCCCTGCTCGCCCCGCGCTGCGGTCAGGATCTCGCCCGGCCAGCGGCCCACCGCCACCAGCGGCTCGGGGTCGTCGGCGTGGCGGATGGCTACCAGCGTGCTGATGAAGTGCGCCCGCCGGTCAGTCAAACCCTGCAGACGGGACAGCAGCGCGGCGTTGTTGGCGGCGTCCTGCCGGCGGCGGTGGGCCTCGCGGTCGTCACCCTGGACCAGCACCAGTTCACCCGCAAAGTGCGCCGAGACCACACCCGGTGCGCCGCCCAAAGCGCCCACACACAGGCCGGAGTCGTCGGCCAGCGCAGCGCCGCCACTGGCCCGCGCTGCCTGCCGGGCCTTGGCCAGCGCGTTTTCGATGAAGGTGTGGTGCGGCTCGTCGGCTTCGGGAATGCCCAGCGTGCCCTGGGCCACGATGTCCAGCGGCAAACCCGCCAGCAACGCCCGCAGTTCGGTGAGTTTCTTGGCGTTGTTGGACGCCAGCACCAGCCGCATCGGCTCCCGGCTTGACACGCTCACGTCAGCGCACCTCAGCGCGGCAGCGGCGCGGCGATGGCCGCTTGCTGCGCGGCCACCAGCTCGCCGATGCCCTTGCCGGCCAGCGCCAACAGCGCGTCCATCTCGGCGCGCGAAAACGCAGCGCCCTCTGCCGTGCCCTGCAGCTCTACAAACCCACCGTCGGCCGTCATCACCACGTTCATGTCGGTGTCGCAACCGGCGTCTTCGCTGTAGTCCAGGTCCAGCAACGGCACACCGCCGACGATGCCCACCGAGATCGCCGCCAGCCCGCTCTTGATCGGGCTGGCCGTCAGCTTGCCCTGGGCCAGCAGCCAGGTCACCGCATCGTGAGCCGCCACCCAGGCACCGGTGATGGCGGCGGTGCGGGTGCCGCCGTCGGCCTGCAGCACATCGCAATCGATCAGGATGCTGCGCTCGCCCAACGCGCGCAGATCGAACACGCAGCGCAGCGAGCGACCGATCAGGCGCTGGATCTCCTGGGTGCGGCCGCTTTGCTTGCCGCGGGCGGCTTCGCGGTCGCCGCGGGTGTGGGTGGCGCGCGGCAACATGCCGTATTCGGCCGTGACCCAGCCCTCGCCGCTGCCGCGCTTGTGCGGCGGCACTTTTTCTTCGACCGACGCGGTGCACAGCACCCGGGTGTGGCCAAAGCTCACCAGCACCGAGCCCTCGGCATGGCGGGTGAAGGCGCGCTGGATCGTGACCGGGCGCAAGGCATCGGCCGCGCGGCCGTCGGCGCGCAGTGCAGCGCGCACGGCGGCTTGTTCTGTACTCATGGCAATCCTCAAGGTTTTTTTTGTGCCGAGCGCCGGATCGCGT
Organism: Burkholderiales bacterium; assembly: GCA_038236495.1. GTDB lineage: Bacteria > Pseudomonadota > Gammaproteobacteria > Burkholderiales > Burkholderiaceae_C > Pseudaquabacterium. The sequence continues at coordinate 6,331 of JBBRZR010000150.1, read as the reverse complement.
CGTTGATCTCGCGGATCGAGCGTTCGATCTCGGCTTCGTCCAGCTCTTCGGTCGGGTTGTCGCCCGCCGCCAGGCTGGCCTGGATGGTTGAGGCAAACACCTCGTCGCCCAGCGTCCGGGTGGACACGGCCGCCGTGTTGTCAGACGCCTCGACGTCCTCCCACTCCACGGCCAGCACGGTGACATTGTCGCTGCGCGGGCCGGCATTGCGCAGGGCCTGCTCGGCCAGCTCGGGCACCGCATCGGAGATTGGCCGCTTTGCCAGGTGCTCGACGATCACCGCATCGCTGACCGCCCCCCACAGGCCATCACTGCACAACATCACCCGGTCACCCGGCTGCAACAACATCGGCCCCGCAGTGTCGACCACCGGTTTGCCCGGGCTGCCCAGGCAGGTGAACAGCACATTGCGGTTGAAGTGCTGGCCGTCGGCCGGCAAGGCCTGGCCCGACTGCAGCATGGCCTCGTGCAGCTCGGTGTAGGAATGGTCGCGGGTGCGGGCCACCAGTTTGTCGCCGCGCACCAGGTACAGGCGCGAATCGCCGCAATGGGCCCAGTACGCTGCATTGCCCTGCATCACACAGGCCACGATGGTGGTGCGCGGGGTGTCGAGCAGCGCACGGTCGGTGGCATAGCGCAGCAACTGGTGGTGGCCGGCCAGCACCGCGTCATGCAAAAAGCGCAGCGGGTCGTCCAGCGCCGGCTTGGCATCGCGCTGAAACAGTGCAGACAAGGTTTGTAGCGCTAGTTGTGATGCCACCTCGCCCTCGGGATGGCCGCCCATGCCGTCGGCCAGCGCAAACAAGCCCGACGAACGGGTGTAGCAATAGCCCATCCGGTCTTCATTCTTGGGCCGCCCGCCGCGGCGGCTGACCTGGTACACCGAGAACTTCACCGCGCACCCTCCCTGCGGGACTGGACGGCCGGTATCGCCCGCCACCCGATCAAGACTTGGCCCCCGTCTTCAGGCTTTCGATCTGCAGCTTGAGCCGCTCTGAAAAACTCAGCTTGGTGTAGCGGCGCTCGGTCTCGCGGGCCAGCTCTTTTTGCAACGCAAACACGCTTTGCGGGCGCGACAACGGGTCCAGCGCCATGCACCACTCGGTCACCTCGATCAGGTTGTCGGAGTAGACATTGCGCAGCCTTGACAGGCTGAGCGCCAGCCGGTCTTTCTCCAGGCGTTGCGGCGCCTCGTTGGGCGGATAGCCCTGCATGCAGGCGTAGATGCAGGCGCCGATGGCGTAGATGTCGGTCCAGGGCCCCAGCGTGCCGTCGCGGCGGTACATCTCGGGCGCGGCAAAACCGGGCGTGTACATCGGCCGGATGAAGTTGCCCTCCTTGGAGAGCACCTCGCGCGCCGCACCAAAATCCAGCATCACCGCCTTGTTGTCGTTGGTGACAAACAGGTTGGCCGGCTTGATGTCGAGGTGCAGCATCTTGTACTGGTGCACGATGCGCAGGCCGCGCAAGATCTCGTCGAACAGGCTGCGGATGGTGGACTCGCGAAACACCTTGTCGCGCTTGAGATCACGTGCGGTGACGATGAAGTCCTGCAGGGTGTCGCCCTGCAGGTAGTTCATCACCATGTAGACGGTTTCGTTCTCTCGGAAGAAGTTGAGCACACTGACCACGCTGGGGTGGCTGATCTGCGCCAGCGAGCGGCCTTCTTCGAAAAAACTCTTCAGGCCCAGCCGGTACAAGGGCTGCTTTTCGGGCTTGACGCGGGGCGTCAACTCACCGGACGAGCGCTCGGCCAACGATGCCGGCAGGTACTCCTTGATCGCCACGCTGTGGCGCTCGCTGTCCTCGGCCAGGTACACCACACCAAAGCCGCCAGCCGCCAGTTTCTTGATGATCTGGTAGCCGCCAACCACGGTGCCCGCAGGCAACGGGGCTGGCTTGGGCTTTGACATAATCCGCGTTTTCCCTGACTGGTAATCTCCATGGCAGTTTACAGCATGACCGGTTTTGCCCAGGCCACCGAGGGCGCCGCCGGTCGGGGTGCAGACGCCGCCAGTCCCCCAGGCCTGCCCGGCGCGGCGGTGACGGTCGAGGCCCGCTCGGTCAACAGCCGGTTCCTCGATGTGGCTTTTCGCCTGCCCGATGAGCTGCGGGGCCTGGAGCCTGCGCTGCGTGAACTGGTGGGCGCGCACTGCCGGCGCGGCAAGATCGAGTTGCGCATCGCCAGCCAGCGTGATGCCGAAAACAGCTGGCCCCAGCCGCTGCCTGAACAGCTGAACCGGCTGTCGCTGCTGGAGTCCAGCGTCACCGGCTGGCTGCCGCTGGCCCGGCCCTTGAGCGTGAACGAGGCGCTGCAATGGTGCCGCCAAGGCGGTGTGGCCGAGCGGCTGGACGACGCGGCGCTGGCAGCCGCGCGCGTCGCGGTGCTGGGCCTGCGCGATGCCAGGGCACGCGAGGGTGCACGTCTGGTGGCGATCCTGACCGAGCGCATAGACCACCTTCGCGCCCTGGCGGTGCAGGCCGCCCCCCTGGTGCCGGCCGTCGTCAAGCGCCAGCAGCAGCGCTTTCTGGAGCGCTGGCAGGAAGCACTGGCGAACGTGCCGGTCAGTTCGGGTGCCGGCGCCAGCGTCAGCGCCGACGCGCTGCGTGACCGCGCACTCAACGAGGCGGCCGCCTACGCGTTGCGGATCGATGTGGCCGAAGAGCTGTCGCGCCTGTCGGCCCACCTCGACGAGCTGACCCGCCTGCTGACCGCCGGTGGTGAACTGGGCAAGCGGCTGGACTTCCTGATCCAGGAGTTGCACCGCGAAGCCAACACGCTGGGCTCGAAGTCCTCTGCGCTGGAGCTGACCAACATCGCCGTCGAGATGAAGGTGGCCATCGAGCAAATGCGCGAGCAGGTGCAGAACATCGAATAGGTTGTCCAGGGGCCCTGGACGATCCCGGCGGACGCACGAACCCATTGTCGTAGCGGAGAAGCACTGGGTCTTCGTCGCCCCGGGCATGAGGCAGCCCGCGCCAGGCCAATACCGTGTGGTTCAACGCACAGACCACCCGCGCAGCGCGGCCTATGTTCCGGCTGTCCAGCGGAGCCCAAGACCAGTGAAAATAGACACCCAGCCGCCCGATCTGCATTGCAGGTTGGATGCCCATCGGCGAGCCGACAACGCCTTGGCGCTGGCGCAGCGCGGCCGGGACGGCAGCGCGCGGCGGACCGCTGCGGTGGCGACCCGGTCGGGCTGCCATGCCGAGGCCCTGCCAAAGGCGCCGCTTCAGCCAGGCAGCACATGCTGACGCGCCGGCCGCTGGTGCTCGGCGCGGCCGCAGGCGCGCTGGCGCTGCCAGCCGTGACCGCCTGTTCAAACAGCGCCGGCGAGCAAGACGCGGCGTTGGCCTTGAGACGCAGCAGCGCACCTGCCAGCAACGACTTCGCCGCCATCAGGCGTGAACTGGTGCGCTGCGCCACGCTGGCGCCGTCCAGCCACAACACCCAATGCTGGCACGTCCACATCGCGGCGGCATCGATCGCGATTGCGCCGGACTTCTCGCGCCGGTGCCCGGCCGTGGACCCGGACGACCACCACCTCTTCGTCTCGCTGGGCTGCGCGACGGAGAACCTGGTGCATGCTGCGCAGGCCAACGGGCTGCACGCCGACGCCCGCTTCGAGACCGACAGCAATGACACCACTGGCGGCCGCATCGTTGTCGGCTTGGCGTCCGCACGGCCAACGGCAACGCCGATGTTCCACGCTATCGCCCAGCGTCAATGCACGCGCGGCGACTACGACGGCCATGCACTAGCGCCGGCAGAGTTGCGCCAGCTCGAACAGGCCGGCACCGGCGATGGCGTCAGCGTGCGGCTGCTGACCGCGCGCCCCGATCTGGAAAGCGTGCTGGCCTATGTGGTGGCCGGCAACACGGCACAGATGGCCGACCCGGCCTTCGTCGCCGAGCTCAAGGCCTGGATCCGTTTCAGCGCTGACGACGCGTTGCGCACCGGAGACGGGCTCTATGCCGGTGCTTCGGGCAGCCCGGCCCTGCCGCGCTGGCTGGGCAGCCGGATGATGGGTCTTTTGTTCACGCCGAAATCCGAGAACGAGCGCTACGCGCGGCAGACCCGCAGCTCGGCCGGCATCGCCGTCTTCGTGTCCGCGCGCAACGACCGGGCGCATTGGGTCGAGGCCGGTCGCTGCTACGAGCGCTTTGCGCTGCAGGCCACCGCCTTGGGCATCCGCAATGCCTTTCTGAACCAACCCGTCGAGGTCGGCGCCATCCGGCCGCAGTTCGCCAGCTGGCTGGGGCTTGCAGGCGGCGAACGCCCTGACCTGGTGGTGCGCTTCGGGCGCGGGCCGGGCATGCCGCTGTCGATGCGGCGGCCGGTGCACACGGTCCTCGTCTGACGGTGGCCCTGCCTGACTGCCCGGATGTCCGCCCCCAAGCGCCCCCCGCTGATCGGCTACTTCGCCCTGGCCTACGGCATCTCGTGGCGGCTCTGGGCGCCGCTCTGGCTGCCTGCGCTGGGTGTGCACGGCTTGCCGGTGCCCACCCACCACCATGCGCTCGGCGCACTGGGGCCGATCACCGCGGCGATCATCGTCTCTGCTGCCGAGATAGGCCGCGCCGGGCCCCTCGACCTGCTGCGCCGGATGGTGTTGTGGTGCGGACGGGTCGCCTGGCTGCTGATCGCGCTCCTGGGGCCTTGTCTGCTCCTCGCGCCGGGATTGCTTGCAGCGGCGGTGTTCGAGGGTCACGCGCCCGTGTTGGCAAACCTGGGCCGTTCGGCCGAGTTCCCGCAGTGCTCGGCGATCGGGTTCCTGGCCTACAACGTTGCCACGTTCGGTTTCGGCGAAAAAGTGGGCTGGCGGGGATTTGCGCTGTCGCGCCTGCAGCAGCGGCATTCAGCCATGATCGCGACGCTGTGGCTAACGGCGGGCGCGCTCATCACGCTCTGGGGCGTTGCCGTCGTGCTGAGGGTCGGCCTGCGCCACCTGGCTTCAAAACCTTCGCAATAGGACGTCTGATGAACAACGCCATGGCAGGGACGGCAATCGGCTTTGGCCTCGCCGCGGCCGCTGGCGTCGGGCTGATCGTCTTTGGCGCCTGGCGCTGGCGGGCATCGACCCGGGTGCAGATGGCGAAGCTTGAAGCCGCCCGGGTGCCGGCGCCAGCGGGCCTGAAAAGCGTCTATGACGCCCGCGAACTCGACGGTCTGCCCGCGCCGGTGCAGCGCTACTTCCGCACGGTGTTGAAGGACGGCCAAGCCTTCATCGCCGCCGCCACCTTCGAGTTCGCCGGCACCTTCAACCTGTCGGCCACCGGTGGCGCGCAGTGGAAACCCTTCACCTCGACACAGCGCGCCGTCACCCAGCGCCCGGGCTTCTTGTGGAACGGTCGGGTGGCCATGCTGCCGGGCTTGGCCACCCATGTTCACGACGGCTACATCGCCGGTGTGGGCAGGCTGCACGCGGCGATGCTGGGCTTGTTCACGGTAGCTGAGGTGCAAGGTGGTGGTGAGATCGCCCGAGGTGAGCTGATGCGCTACTTCGCCGAAATGCCCTGGTACCCGACTGCGCTGCTGCCCAGCCAGGGCGTGCGTTGGCAGGCGGTGGACGACCGATCGGCGAATGCCACGCTGGTGGACGGCCCGATCAGCTTGACCTTGCTGTTCAGGTTCGACGATGCCGGGCTGATCAGTTCGGTGCACGCCGACTCGCGCGGCGCCGGGGTGGGCAAGGACAGGGTCATGCGGCCCTGGGAGTGCAGCGCATCCAACTACCAAAAGCGCAGCGGCATGATGGTGCCGACCCGGGGTGAGGCCGCCTGGATGCGCCCGGAAGGACGCAGGCCGTACTTCATCGGCAACCTCAGGTCGATGGTCTACACGTTCAAAATACCGGGAGAGTGACATGTCGATGACTGCGATGAATACCCGCGCCACAGTGATGCCGTGCCTGCGCTACCGCGACGCGCCCAAAGCCATCGAATGGCTGTGCTCGGTGCTCGGCTTCGAAAAGCACCTGGTGGTGCTGGGCGACGACGGCACCGTCGCCCATGCGCAGCTGAGTTTCGGCAACGGCATGGTCATGCTGGCGTCGGTCGCCCAAGTGGACACCGAGTTTGGCCGACTCACCCGACAGCCCGATGAAAACGGCGGCATGGAGACCCAAAGCCCCTATCTCGTCGCATTGGATGCCGATGTGGTCTACCAGCGCGCGGTGGCCGCCGGCGCACCTATCGCCATCGACATCAAGAGCGACGACTACGGCGGTCGCAGCTTCAGTTGCCGCGATCCGGAAGGGCATTTGTGGAGCGTGGGCAGCTACGACCCCTGGTGAGCGCGCCATGACCTGGCCCGCGCCTTTCAGTTCGC
>JBBRZR010000149.1:0-10532 GCA_038236495.1 Burkholderiales bacterium | reverse complement strand
GCCAAGCTGACCGTCGCGGTGTTCTCGCCGGACGACCGCACCGTGCTCACTGCGGGCCGTGACCCCAGCGCGCACCTGTGGAATGCGGCCGACGGGCAATCGGCAGGCCTGCTGAGTGGGCACACCAAGCCGCTGCTCAGCGCGGAGTTCTCGTCCGACGGCAAGACGGTGCTGACCACCAGCGAGGACCAGACCGCCCGGCTGTGGGACGCTGCCAGCGCCAAGCCCTTGTGGGTGCTGGGCAGCGCCGACCTGCTGATCAACCGCGCACGCCTGTCACCCGATGGCGCCAGCGTGCTGACCGCCAGCCCGGACGGCCTGTTGCGGTTGTGGAACGTGGCCGACGGCAAGGTGCGGCGCGAGTTGCCCGGACACATCGGTCTGGTCAATGACCTGCAGTTCTCGCCCGACGGCCGCACGGTGCTGAGCGCCGGCTCGGACACTACCGCCCGTCGCTGGAGCGTGGGCGACGGCCAGCAGCTGACGGTGCTGCGCGGCCACAGCTACGCGCTGTTCACGGCCCGGTTCTCGCCCCAAGGCCACAAGCTCTTCACCGCCAGCGGCGACAGGTCGGCAATCCTGTGGGACGGGGACGCCGCCACAGGCAGCCCGCTGCGGCTGACGGGGGTTGGCAGCGATTCCGTCACCGGTGCCCAGTTTTCGCCCGATGGCCAGACCCTGCTGACGACCCACGGCACCGGCGCCCAGGCGCGGCTGTGGGAGGTGGCCAGCGGCAAGCTCCTGCGGGTGCTGACGGGACATGAGGGCCAGCTGCGCAGCGCCGTCTTCTCGCGCGGTGGCGAGACCGTGCTCACGGCCGGCGCCGACAAGGCGGTACGCTTGTGGGACGCCGCCAGTGGCGACGAGCTGCGCACGCTGCGGGGTCACGAAAATGGCGTGCTCGACGCGGTCTTCTCGCACGATGGCCAGACCGTGTTGAGTACCAGCGACGATGGCACCGCGCGGCTCTGGTCGGTGGCCGACCCCACTTTGTTGCATGTCCTGCGCGGCCACAAGGAGCCGGTGGCCAAGGCAGAGTTCTCGCCGGACGGCAAGACGGTGCTGACGGCCGGCGGTGACCCGAACCGGGGCAAGACCTTCGATGCCAACGGCTTGCCGGTGCAGCCCAAAACGGACCTGACCGCGCGGTTGTGGGATACCACCAGCGGTAAGGCATTGCATACCTTGGCCGGGCACGATGGGGAGGTGACGGTGGCCGAGTTCACGGCCGACGGCCAACGGGTGCTGACCGCGAGCCGAAACTTTTCGGCGCGGCTGTGGAGCGTTGCCGACGGCAGTGTCGTGCAGACCTTTCAGGGGCATCAGGGCAATATCGTTGGTGCGCAGTTCTCGCCCGACGGCCAATCCCTGCTGACAGCCAGCGAGGACATGACCGCGCGGCTCTGGGACCTGGCCACCGGCCAGGAGCGGCACGGCGCGTTCACCGGCCACCAGGACAAGGTGGCCAGTGCGCAATTCTCAAGCGACGGCCGGCGGATCCTGACCGCCAGTTGGGACAACACGGCCAGGTTGTGGGACGTGGCCAGCGGCAAGACCCTGTTCACCTTTGAGGGTCACGCCAACCCGGTCTCGTCGGCAAGATTTCTACGCCCGGACGACAAACGCGTACTGACCGCCAGCTGGGACAAAACCGCGCGCCTGTGGAGCGCGGACGACGGCCAACCCCTGCCGCGGGGGCTGCTGAGCGGGCACAGCGACCAGATCACCAGCGCCGTATTTTCGAACGATGGCAAGTGGGTACTGACGGCGAGCGACGACCTCACGGCGCGACTTTGGGAAGTGGAAAGCGGCCGTTACCTGCGCAAGCTGAGCGGGCACGAGGGGCCGCTGACCTCAGCGGTGTTTTCGCCCGACGGCCAGACCGTGTTGACGGCCAGCACGGACAACACCGCCAGGTTGTGGGACACCGCCAGCGGCAAGTCACTGCGCACGCTGCGCGGGCATGACGACACGGTCACCGTCGCGCGCTTTTCCGCCGTCGGCCCCGACGGTATCCGTTTGCTCACGGCCAGCGCGGACACCACTGCCCGGCTGTGGCGATGCCAGGAATGCCGGCCCGTCAAAGACCTGGCCGCCGAGGCGAAGAAGCGCGTTGGCCGTGTTCTGACACCCGGCGAGCGGACGCGCTACGCCCTGCCAGAAGTCGCCGGTGCGAGCGAGTAGGATCGTGAGCAGGGCATGTCGACCGACGGCGAAGTCTTCTGCCGTTGCCATCGAGCGCTGCGGTGGGCCACGGCGTCGGAAGCCCGCCGTCCGCCAATTGCCAATTGCCTATTGCCATTTGCCATGGAGGGATTGCCCATGATCAGCCGCATTGCAGCCACCGCCGGCGTGGTGGGCCTGGGTCTCGCCGCGATGCTGGCAGGTGACGAGTCGAACGCCCAGCAGCCCTACAGCACGGCCTGCCAGACGAACAGGGGCATCTGCCCGATCACCCCGGCGCCGTTCAATTCGGGCTGCCGCTGCTTCAACGATCCGGGCCGGGTCGTCCAAGCACCGCAGGGCTGGTCCATGACCTGCCGCGTCAGTCCCCAGAATTGGTGCCAGACCTGGGCCTATCCGCTTGGCACCGCCTGCCGATGCGGCAACATCCCCGGACTCGTCAGCCCCCAGTGAGCGCGAACGTCGCGGTCCGCTCCCGCGGTGACGACACAGGCGGCTGCACGCCGCAGCGCCGGGCTGCCGATCCAGTTTGCCCACCGCGATAAAAGCCCCGAACCGCTGCTGACCTCGGACGCGGTCGCAGCCCCTACGCAGCGCCCAAGCCGGTGCTGGCGACGCGGCTTGCCGCGGCGCGCAGAACGGCCAAGCCGTGGCCGCTTCAACGACGCCATCGGTGGTGGCGCTGGTGCGCGGCGGCCAACCTACTTCGACGCAGTGACCGAGGGGCGATTCACGTCGGGCAGCGCCACGGTGCCAACGCCTGCGGGTCGTCGCAGTGCCGCGCCAGCTCGTCCACCAGCACGGCCAACGCGCGACGGTCCAGCGATTGCAGCGCGGCGCTGCGCAGCGGGTCGTCCATCGGCAGGAACGAGGCGGCGCCGAAATCGCTGAGCAGGCTGTCGCCCTGCGCATCGACCAGCAGGTTGTGGGCATACAGGTCGCCATGCATCAGGCCCTGCCGGTGCAAGTGGGCCAGCGCCGCGGTGACACCTTGGGCGATGGCCACGGCCTGGGTGGCGGGCAGGCGCAGGCCTGCGGCGTAGACATCGCGGCTGCAGCTGGCCATGCTGGGCGGGCCGGCCAGGGCTTGGTAGCGCGGCGCGATACGCGGCAGCACCAGCCCCTGGCGCCCACCGGGGTGGCCACTCAGCCGCCCTTCGACGCCGACAATGTGGCGATGCTTGCCGGCTGCCAGGCAAGCGGCCATCTCGCTGCTTGGCAAGCCGTCGCTGGTGATGTCACCCCTAAACAGCTTGACGGCCACGGGCAGGTGGCTGCCGGCCTCACGCAGCCAATGTGCCGCGTGGATCTGGCCCGACGCACCCTCACCCAACAGGCCGTCCAGTTGCAGGGCCTGCCACGGGATGTCGTGCAGGGCCTGGCTGGCTTGGGCCGCCTGCTCTTGCGCCTGGCTGAACGGGTTGCCAGCGTGCGCCAGCCAGGCCAGCCGGGGCAGGGCCAGCAACTCGTGGGGCAGTGCGGCGGCAGGGGTCTCGAACTGGTTGGCCGACAGGCGCAGCAACTCCAGCCGCTGCAGGGCGCCCAGACCGGTCGGCAGGTGGCTGAGCCGGTTGCCGGCCAGCATCAACTTTTGCAGCTGGGTGCAGCGCAGCAGGCTGTCGGGCAGCGCGGGGATGCGGTTGTCGGTCAGGATCAGCCAGCGCAGCGTGGGCGCCAGGGCGTCGGCCGGCAGCTCGGCGATCTGGTTGGCCTTGAAGCCCAGCGTGTCCAGTGCCGGGCAGCGGCCCAGCACTGCCGGCAGGACAGTGAAGTGGTTGTTGGACGCAAACAGCGTGTGCAGCCGCTTCAGGCCGGCCAGGCCGTCGGGCAGGCTGTGCAGCGTGTTGTCCGACAGGTCCAGCGCTTCGAGTGTGTCGGCCAGCGCCAGCACCTCGGGCGGCAGCGTGTGCAAGCCGCAGCCGCGCAGGTCAAGCCGGGTGGCGCCGGCCAGGCCACCGGCACACAAGCGCGCCAGGGTCAGCAAGTTGGCAGGGTTCAGTGGCGCCGGATCGGCAGCAGGGCAGGCAGCGGTCATGGGCGCCAAGTGGGCAGGGACCCGTATTCTCGGCGACGGCCCCGGCCCCCGCCGTGCCCGGTCAGTGGCTGATCATCCAGGGCCGTTTGCTGGGGAAAGCCTTGGCGCCGTTGGCGGCTGTCACCGTCGCGTTATTGCGGCTGCTGTTGCAACAGCCGCAACCGGCCGGGTGGCTGAGCCGGGCGTAGTCGCCCGAGCGTTTGGGCTCGTGGCGTGCACGCTCGTTGGTTGCCATCGCGTTGCGGGTGCCACCGTCCATCAGCGCCAGCCGCGGCGCGGTGGCAAAAACACGGGGCGACGCCACGCCGCATTCGGGGCAGCTGGCGGGCACATTGCGCTCAGTCAGGCTGCGGAAGGCATCGAAGCCGCCGCAGTCGCCACAGGCATAGTCGTAGGTGGGCATGGCGGCGGCTCCTGGCTCAGACCACGTCTTGCGACAGCGGCATCACCACCGAGCCGTCCAGGTACTTCACCGGCCCGGCGGCATTCGGGTTGATGTCGAAGTCGAAAATCTGCGTCGGCAGCCACAGCGTGGCGCAGGCGTTCGGCACGTCCACCACGCCGCTGATGTGGCCCTGCACCGGGGCCGTGCCCAGGATCGAATAGGCCTGGGCACCCGAGTAGCCAAACTTCTTCAGGTACTCGATGGCGTTCAGGCAGGCCTGGCGGTAGGCCACGTTGACGTCCAGGTAGTACTGCTTGCCGCTCTCGTCCACCGAGATGCCCTCGAAGATCAGGTAGTCGTTGTAGGTGGGCGTGATCGGGCTGGGCTTGAAGATCGGGTTCTTGATGCCGTACATCGCCATGCCGCCCTTGATCAGGGTGACCTTCATGTGCACCCAGCCGGCCATCTCGATCGCGCCGCAGAAAGTGATCTCGCCGTCGCCTTGGCTGAAGTGCAGGTCACCCACGCTCAGGCCGGCGCCGTCGACATAGACCGGGAAGTAGACCTTGGCGCCGCGCGACAAGTCCTTGATATCGCAGTTGCCGCCGTGCTCGCGCGGCGGCACGGTGCGCGCGCCCTCGGCCGCGGCCTTGGCCTTGGCATCGCCGGTCAGGCGGCCCATGTGGGCGGTGCCGGCAAACGGCGGGTTGGCCAGGTTGCCGGTCGGGTCGGTGTCGATCAGCGCCTGCTCGCGCGTGTTCCACAATTCCAGCATCTTGGGGTCGGGCAGGCAGCCGATCAGCCCCGGATGGATCAGGCCGGCGTACTGCACACCCGGCACGTGGCGGCTGCTGGTGAACATGCCCTTGATGTCCCAGATCGACTTTTGCGCCAGCGGGAAGTGCTCGGTCAAAAAGCCGCCGCCGTTTTTCTTGCTGAAAAAACCGTTGAAGCCCCACAGGCTGTCTTGCTTGGCGCCGATGTCGAGCAGGTCCACGACCAGCAGGTCGCCCGGCTCGGCTCCCTTGACGCCGACCGGGCCCGACAGGTAGTGCACGGTGGTCAGGTCGATGTCGCGCACATCGTCGGCCGAGTCGTTGTTCTTGATGAAGCCGCCGGTCCAGTCGAAGGTCTCCAGGATGAAATCGTCGCCCGGGTTGACCCAGCAGGCCATCGGGATGTCCGGATGCCAGCGGTTGTGGATGTTCTCGTTGTCCAGCGGGGACTGGGTGAGGTCAACGCTGATCAAGGTCTCGGCCATGGTGCATCTCCTGCGGTTCGGGGTTGGGGTGAGGGGGCAGCGCCTGCGCCAAGCGAACAGCGTGGCGGCTTGAATTTCTAGACGGATAAATATTGCTTGATATGGGCGACATCGGTGTCGGCACGCCGGGTCTCGTGCACCAGCCGGCCGCCTTCGATCACGAACAACCGGTCGGCGACGTCCAGCGCAAAACTCAGCACCTGTTCGCTGACGATGATGGTGATATCGCGCATCTTGCGGATCTCGTTCAAGGCCTTGGCGATGTCCTTGATGATCGAGGGCTGGATGCCCTCGGTCGGCTCGTCCAGCAGCAGTACCTTGGGCTCGGTGACCAGCGCACGCGCAATCGCCAGTTGCTGCTGCTGGCCGCCCGACAGGTTGCCGCCCTTTCGGCTGCGCATGTCCCACAGCACCGGGAACAGCGCGTAGATCTCTTCGGGGATGCGCCGGGTCTTGGCGTTCTCCAGCCCGGTCTGGATGTTCTCTTCGACCGACAGCGTCGGAAAGATCATCCGGCCCTGCGGCACGTAGGCAATGCCTTTGGCCACCCGCCGGAAGCTCTCGTCGTGGCTGATGTCCTGGCCGGCCACGCTGACCGAGCCGCTGCGCGTGGGCAGCACGCCCATCAGGCTTTTGAACAGCGTGGTCTTGCCCATGCCGTTGCGGCCCATGATGGCCACGGTCTCCTTCTTGGCAGCCTCGAACGATATGCCGTGCAGCGCCTCGCTTTGGCCGTAGGCGACAAACAGGTCCTTGACGCTCAACATGTGATTTCCTTGGGGTGTTGCGCGGTGATCGGGCCAAGCGCTCAGTGGCCCAGGTACACGTCGATCACCTTGGGGTCGTTCTGGATCTTGTCCATCGAGCCCTCGGCCAGGATCTTTCCCTGGTGCATCACGGTGACCTTGTGGGCGATCTGCTTGACGAAGTCCATGTCGTGCTCGATTACGATCACCGAGCGGTTCTGGCTGATGCGCTGCAGCAACTCGGCGGTGAGTTCCCGTTCGCGGGCGCTCATGCCGGCGATCGGCTCATCCAGCAGCAGCAGCTCCGGGTCTTGCATCAACAGCATGCCGATCTCCAGCCACTGCTTCTGACCGTGGCTGAGCAGGCCGGCCTCGGTGTCCAACTTGTCTGGCAAGTGGATGTCCTCGGCCACGGCCCGCACCCGGGTCTTGACCTCGTCGTCGCACTTGAAGGTCAACGCACCCAGCACCGAGCGGCCCTTCGGGAAGGACACCTCCAGGTTCTGGAACACGCTCAGGTTTTCGTAGATCGACGGCGTCTGGAACTTGCGGCCGATACCCAGCCGCACGCGCTGGAACTCGGCCATCTGGGTCAGCTCGGTATTCTTGAACTTGATGCTGCCGCTCTCGGCTTTGGTCTTGCCGCAGATCAGATCGAGCAGCGTGGTCTTGCCCGCGCCGTTCGGGCCGATGATCACCCGCAGCTCGTTTTTGTCGACGTAGAGTGTCAGCGTATCGATGGCCTTGAAACCGTCGAAGGACACGGTCAGGTCTTCGACCGCCAGCGCGAAATCAGTGTTGCTCATTTCAGCCCCTCATCGAACGGGTACGTTTGCCGATCCCCCGGGGGATGCGGTCCGGCTTGGGGCGGCCCGGCGCTCGGACCGCTCTGTCTATGACTGTGGTGTGCATGTCGGTCCCTTCAGGTTGGCTGCCCGCCGATGCCGGGAGGCATCTGGGGCGGGGCCGCGTGCGGTTTGGTGGCATCCGACGTGAGGTTGGCGCTTTCGGGCATCGCGCCAGCCGAAGGCGCACTGCCGCCGCGCCGCTTGGTCCACCACGGCACCACATGGCTCTCCCACAGCCCCGCCAAGCCCATCGGGAAGGCCATCGTCACGCCGATGAACAGCGCGGCCATCAGAAACAGCCACAGGTCGGGGAAGCTCTCCGAGAAAAAGGTCTTGCCGGCGTTGACCAGCAGCGTGCCGTAGACCGCGCCCACCAGGCTCATGCGGCCACCCACCGCGGCATAGATCACCATCTCGATGCTGGGCACGATGCCCACAAAACTCGGCGACATGAATCCCACCTGCAGCGAAAAAAGCGCCCCGCCTATGCCTGACAGCGCAGCTGCCAGGCAGAAGGTGAAGATGCGGAAGTTGGCGACGTCGTAGCCCGAGAAGCGCACCCGGTCCTCCTTGTCGCGCATGGCCAGCAGCAGGGTGCCGGCCTTGCCGGTCTGGATCCAGCGGCACAGCAGGATGCTGGCCACCAGCAGCGCCACGCAAAGGTAGTACAGGATGTACTTGGCGGAGTCGGTGCGGGTGTCCCAGCCCAAAACGGTCTTCAAATCCGTCATGCCGTTGACGCCGCCGGTGTAGCCCTGCTGGCCGATGATCAGCACCGTCAGGATCAGCGCCACCGCCTGGGTGATGATGGCGAAGTACACCCCGCCCACCCGCCGCTTGAACATTGCGAAGCTGACGATCCAGGCCAGCAGCGTGGGCACCGCCACCACCGCGATCAATGTCAGCGGCAGGCTCTTGAACGGCAGCCAGAAGGCGGGCAGCGCGGTGATCTGGTTCCAGTCCATGAAGTCCGGGATACCGGGGGTGGACTGGATCTTGGTGCTGATCGGGTCGGACGCTTCGAGCTTCAAAAACATCGCCATCGCATAGCCGCCCAGGCCGAAGAACACGCCCTGGCCCAGGCTGAGCACACCGCCGTAGCCCCATACCATCACCAGGCCGATGGCGACAAAAGCGTAGGTGAGGTACTTGCCCACCAGGTTGAGGCGGAAGATGTCCAGCCCCAGCGGCAGCACCACCGCCAGCAGCAGGGTCAGCACCAGCAGGCTGGTGAGCTGGTATTGCTTGATCAAATCCTTGATGCGGTTCATCGCTTGGGGCTCCGGGAGGGGGATGACGCTCAGCGCCGGACCTTGCTGGCGAACAGGCCTTGCGGGCGGATCATCAGGATCAGCACGATCAGCGACAGCGTGATCACCTTGGCCATCGAGCCGGTCATGAAGAACTCGGTGATCGACTGCGTCTGCGCGATGCCGAACGCCGACACCACCGTGCCCAACAGGCTGGCTGCGCCGCCAAAAGTGACGACCAGAAAGGAGTCGACGATGTAGAGCGAGCCCGAGGTCGGCCCGGTCGAGCCGATGGTGGTGAACGCCGCACCGGCCATGCCGGCGATGCCGCAGCCGATGGCAAAGGTCAGCCGGTCGGTCTTGCGGGTGTTGATGCCGATGGCGTTGGCCATCACCCGGTTGCTGACGGTGGCACGCACCCGCAGGCCCCAGCGGCTCTTGGCCATCGCGATCAGCATGCCGCTCGTCACGAATGCGGTCAGCGCCATCACGAACATGCCGTTGATGGGGATGTCCAGGCCGGGCGACGGCGCCCACGAGCCCAACAGCCAGTCGGGCAGCGTCGGGCTGACCTCTTTCGGGCCGATGAAGGTGCGAAAGCTTTGTTGCATCGCCAGGCTGATGCCCCAGGTGGCCAGCAGTGTGTCGAGCGGGCGCTGGTAGAGGTGGCGGATCAGCGCCCACTCGACAAACCAGCCGGCGACAAATGCGAAGCCGAAGGCCAGGATCACCGCCAGCGGGAAGTAGTAGGGCACCCAGCTCGGGGCCAGCGTGCTGGTGAGGTGCGAGCCGAGGTAGATGGTGTACGCGCCGAGGGTCATGAACTCGCCATGCGCCATGTTGATCACCCCCATCTGGCCAAAGATGATGGCCAGACCCAGGCCCATCAGCAGCAGCACCGCAAACAGGCTCAGGCCGGCAAAGCCCTGCATCAGGCCGATGTTCAGCAACTCGGAAAACGTCATCACTCACCCCGCAACATTCACCAGCCCGACGCCAATTCGCGGGCTTTGCCGGCCCAACGCCGAAGGCGAGGGCCACTTCAAGCACAAGCCGCGGAACCGGCTTCGCTGGGCCGCTGGCTTGCGCCCCCCTGGGGGGGAGCGGCCTTGGCCGCTTCGGGGGGGGGTTATTGATAACCCTTGGGGAACGGCTCCGGCTTGATCAGCTCGGGCGACTCCGACACCACCTTGAAGGTGCCATCGAGTTGGCCCTGGGCGATGCGCGACTTGCTCCAGAGGTGGTGGTTCTTGTCGAGCCTGACGTAGCCTTCGGGCGCGGTCTTGAGCTCGATGGTGCCGGTCTCCGATGCGGCCACCACCTTGTCGACATCGAAACTGCCGGCCTTCTCGACCGCAGCCTTCCACAGCCAGGGGCCGAGGTAGCCGGCCTGCGTCACGTCACCGATCACGGAATCCTTGCCGTACTTGGCCTTGAAGGCGGCGACGAACTTCTTGTTGTTTTCGTTGTCCAGCGACTGGAAGTACTTCATCGACGAGTAGAAGCCGGCAAAGTTCTCGCCGCCCACGCCGGTCATCTCGTCCTCGGTCACCGCCAGCGTCAGCAGCAGCTGCTTGTCGCCGGTGATGCCGGCGGCCTTCAACGCCTTGTAGAACGCCACGTTGCTGCCGCCCACCACCGCGGTGAAGATGCAGTCGGGCTTGGCCAGCTTGATCTTGTTCATCAGCGAGCCGAAGTTGGTGCTGCCCAGCGGGTAGTACTCCTCGCCGACGATCTTGCCCTTCTGGAAGTTTTCGACATGCTTGCGCGCGATCTTCATCGAGGTGCGCGGCCAGATGTAGTCGCTGCCGATCAGGAAGTAG
>JBBRZR010000148.1:0-10539 GCA_038236495.1 Burkholderiales bacterium | reverse complement strand
GCCGCCCTTGACCTTGCCCGACACGGTGCCGGTGACAAAGTCACCGCTGTCGAGTGCCACTTCCAGCGACAGCCAGGAGGCCAGGCGCTTGGCCTTGTCACGCGACAGGATGGTGTCGCCGTAGCCGTTTTCGATCGCGTCGATAGCGACCGAGACGAAGTCACCGACTTCAACCTCGAGCTCGCCCTGGTCGTTCTTGAACTCGGCGATGGGCACATAGGCTTCGCTCTTGAGGCCGGCATTCACCACGACGTGGTTGAACTCGATGCGCACGACTTCGGCGGAGATGACCTCGCCGGCGCGCAAATCGCTCTTGAGCAATGATTCTTCAAACAGCGCGGCAAAACTTTCCATGCCGGCGGGTGCTGCGGTATCGATTTGGGCTTGGGTCATTCAGGGGGTCCTTGGTGCCGGCGAAAACCAAGTGAGCAGTGGCCGGCGGGGTTGCGGGTGAGGGTGAAACATCGCCATGAACCCCACCCTGACATGCATGAGGGCACGGCAGGGTAGGGGCGCGGCGGGCTGGGCTTGCTGGCCAGACGGGACCTATGGGCTTACTGGCTTTTCTGGTCGTACTGGCCGTGCGGGTCGTACTGGCCTTGCTGGTCGTTTCGCCCCGAAACGCTCAAAACGGCCCGCGCTGTGCCCACCAATCCAGCACCTGATTCACCGATTGCTCGATGCCCAGGCCCGAGTTGTCGAGCAGCAGCGCGTCCTGTGCGGGCTTGAGCGGCGCAACCAATCGGTTTTTATCCCGCTCGTCCCGCGCCTCCAAATCCGCACGGAGGTCGTTGAGATTAGCAGAAATCCCTTTTGAAATCAATTGCTTATACCGACGGTCGGCACGCATCGCCGGGCTGGCGGTGAGGAACAGCTTGAGCGGCGCGCCCGGAAAGATCACCGTGCCCATGTCGCGCCCGTCGGCCACCAGGCCCGGCAGGCGGCGAAACGACAGCTGCAACGCCTCCAGCGCACCGCGCACTGCCGGCCAGCCGGAGATGCGCGAGGCCATGCTGCCGACCTGCTCTTGCCGCAGCTCGGCCGCCACGTCCGCGCTGGCCAGCAGCACCTGCTCGCCGTCGAAGCGCAAATCCAGCCCGGCGGCCACCCCGGCCAAGCCGGGTTCGTCGTCGGCAGCCACACCCAGGCGCTGGGCGGCCAGCGCGGTGGCGCGGTAGAGCAGGCCCGAATCGAGTTGGTGCCAGCCCAGGCGGGCGGCCACCGTGGCCGCCAGCGTGCCCTTGCCAGACGCGGTGGGGCCGTCGATGGTGATGACCGGGATGTCGGCCTCGGCGGTTCGGGCGACTGAAAACAGCGTCTCGAAGTAGTCCGGGAAGGTCTTGGCCACGCAGGCCGGGTCAAGGATGCGCAGGCTCACCTCGCAGCCGGGCGCGGCCACCAGCGGGTTGAAGGCGGCCAGCGACAGGCACATCGCGATGCGGTGGTCGTCGTAGGTGTGGATGGTCGCAGCCGTCCAGACCGCGGGCGGCGTCACCTCGATGAAGTCTTCGCCTTCGGTGACCGCGGCGCCGACCTTGCGCAGCTCGGCGGCCATCGCCGCGATTCGGTCGGTCTCCTTGACACGCCAGCTGGCGATGTTGTCCAGCCGGGTTGTGCCGTCGGCATACAGCGCCATCACGGCCAGCGTCATCGCCGCATCCGGGATGTGGTTGCAGTCCAGCCTGATCGCGTGCAGCGGCCAGGCACCGCGCCGCACGGTCAGCCGGCCGGGCCCGCCGGTGATATCAGCACCCATCAGGCGCGCGGCCTCGACAAAGCGGATATCGCCCTGGATCGAGTCCAGGCCCAGGCCGTTGATCACCAGCGGCGGGTCGGCGGCAGCCTGGCCGGCGGCCATTGCGCCCAGCGCGATGAAGTACGAGGCTGACGAGGCATCGGCCTCGACATGGATTTCACCCGGGCTTTGGTAGCGGCTGCCGGCCGGAATCGTGAAGCGGGCGTAGCCGTCGCGCAACACGTTGATGCCAAAACGCGCCAGCAGGTTCAGCGTGATGTCGACATAGGGCTTGCTGATCAGCTCGCCGTCCACCGCGATGACCACCGGCGCGCCGGCCGGATCGGCTGCTGCCAGCGGCAAGGCCAGCAGCAGCGCAGTCAGGAACTGGCTCGACACGTCGCCCCGCACCCGGATCTCGTGGGCCGTCTGCAGCACGCCGCCGGCGCTGCCGTGCAGGCGCAGCGGCGGAAAGCCGGGCGTGCCCAACTCGTCAACGCCGCAACCCAGCTGGCGCAGCGCGGCCACCAGATCGCCGATCGGCCGCTCGTGCATGCGCGGCACACCGCTCAGCTCGAACTGTCCGCCTTGCAGCGCCGCCAGCACCGCCAGCGCAGCGGTCAACGGCCGCATCGCCGTGCCCGCATTGCCCAGGAACAGGGCAGCCCGTTGCACCTGCAGCCGGCCGCCCAGCCCGGTAACCGCCAGTGCGCCGTCAGGGTGTCTCGCCAAGCCGCAACCCAGCGCACGCAGCGCGTCCAGCATGACGCGGGTGTCGTCGCTGTCCAGCAGGTCGCGCACCAGCGTCGTTCCCTCACTCAGGCCAGCCAGCAGCAGCAGCCGGTTGG
This sequence comes from Burkholderiales bacterium, assembly GCA_038236495.1. Taxonomy (GTDB): domain Bacteria; phylum Pseudomonadota; class Gammaproteobacteria; order Burkholderiales; family Burkholderiaceae_C; genus Pseudaquabacterium. Next base: position 7,956 of record JBBRZR010000148.1, on the reverse strand, counting down.
AGATGCTCTTGGAGCCAGGCAGTTGGACGGTGCCGGCGGCGCCGCGCAAGGGCGGCAGGTCCAGATGGGGCAGCTTGTACATGGCGGGAGTAGGGCCGGATGCGGCCCGATCAAAGCGGGCGGAGGGGAGGTGGGGGTCAGTCGGTGGTCGCGGCGACCCGGGCGCCGGTGGCGGGGGCAGCAGCCAGCGCCACCGATCCCCAGGGCTATTGGCCGCTGCCGCCGCGCCCCGGCCCGCCGATCTGCCAGGCGCTGCGGGCCGTCGCGGCGTTGCGGATCAGGTCTTCCAGCGCCTGGCCGTTGCCGGCGGTCATCACGTGTTCGAGTGCGTCCAACGCAAAACGGAAGCGCTGGCTTTGCTTGAGGACTTCTTCGCGGTTGGCCAGCAGGATGTCGCGCCACACGGCGGGGTCACTGGCGGCAATGCGGGTGAAGTCGCGAAACCCCGGGCCGGCCAGCGACAGGTAATCGCGCCCGGCCGGCTGGTTGGCAATGGCAGAAAAACAGGCAAAGGCCAGCAAGTGCGGCAAGTGGCTGACCGCCGCAAATGCGGCGTCGTGGTTCTCGGGCGTCATGCGCAGCACCTGCGCGCCGATGGCGGTCCAGACGTCGGTGGCTTTTTGCACCAGCTCGGGCTGGGTCTGCGGCAGCGGCGTCAGCACCACCTGGCGGTTGGCATACAGCGCCGCGTCGGCATGGTCTACACCGGATTTTTCGCTGCCGGCGATCGGATGCGCCGGCACAAAATTGCCGATGTGTTCACGCAGCACGCGGCGTGCAGTGTCCACCACGTCGCGCTTGGTCGATCCGACGTCCATCAACAAGGTGCCGTCTTTCAGGCCGTGCCGGAGGTTGTTGAAGGTGACCTCGGTGGCCGACACCGGCACCGCGATCAGCACGATGTCCGAGCCCGCCATCGCCTGCAGTGCCGATTCGGCCTCGGCGTCGATCACGCCCAGGCGGCGCGCCAGATCGGTGGTGGACGGCGACTTGCTGTAGCCCACGACCCGCTTGACCAGACCGGCACGCTTGAGTGCCAGCGCAAACGAGCCGCCCATCAGGCCGCATCCGATGACACCGAGTTGGTTGAACATGTTGGCCGTGTGCCGCGTTCAGTGAACGTCGATCGGGTAGGTGCCCAGCACCTTGAAGAAGGCACAGGCCTCGCGCAACTCGCGCAATGCCGTGCCCACCCGCGGCTCGTCGGGGTGGCCTTCGATGTCGATGTAGAAGTAGTACTCCCACTGGCCCGAGCGCGCTGGGCGCGACTCGAAGCGGGTCATCGACACCCCGTGTTCCTTGAGCGGCATCAGCAGATCATGCACCGCCCCGGGCTGGTTGGCGACGCTGACGATCAGGCTGGTGCAGTCGTGGCCCGAGGGGCGCGGTGCCGGATGCCGGTCGGGATGGGTGACGATGGCAAACCGGGTGCGGTTGTGGGCGTCGTCCTGGATGGCCGGTGACACCACATGCAGACCGTATTCGGCTGCAGCCCGGGTGCCGGCAATCGCGGCCAGGCTCGGGTCCAGCCCGGCCAGGCGTGCGCCCTCGGCATTGCTCGATACCGGCCGGCGCTCGACGTCCGGCAGGTTCAGGCTGAGCCAGCCGTGGCATTGCGCCAGCGCCTGCGGATGGGCACACACGGCCGTGATGCCCTGCATCCCGTTGAGCTTGCGCAGCAAGTTGTGGCGCACGATCAGGCTGGTCTCGCCGATGATGAACAGCGGCATCGTCAGGAACAGGTCCAGCGACCGGGTGACCACACCTTCGGTGTTGTTCTCGACCGGCACCACGCCAAAATCAGCGGCGCCGGCGGTGGTGCTGCGGATCACCTCGTCGAAGCTGGCGCAGGGCACGCGCACGATCGAGCTGCCGAAAAACCCGAGCGCGGCTTCCTCACTGAAGGTGCCGGCTGGGCCGAGGAAGGCAACGCGGGTGGGTGTCTCCAGCGCACGGCTGGCCGACATGATCTCGCGCCAGATCGGCGCCACGCTGGTGCTCTTCAGCGGCCCTGGGTTGGCCGCCTTCAGCCCGTCGATCACCTGCGCCTCGCGCTCGGGACGGAAGACGGGTGAGCCGTCGCGTTTCTTGAGCTCGCCCACCTCGACGGCCAGCTGCATGCGGCGGTTCAACAACGCCAGCAGTTCACGGTCCAGCGTGTCGATGCGATCTCGCAGCACGCCCAACTCGGGGGCGATGCCGGCCTCAGCGGCAGGCTCAGCGGCAGCCAGCGCGGTCTTGGGGGTGTCAGCCATGGCGCTGCGCAAAGTCCTTGAGGTAGTCCACCAGCGCCTGCACCCCGGCCAGCGGCATCGCGTTGTAGATCGATGCGCGCATGCCGCCCACGCTCTTGTGGCCGCGCAGCTGCAGCAAATGACGCTCTTGCGCGCCGGCCAGGAACGCGGCGTTGAGGCTCTCGTCACGCAGGAAGAACGGCACGTTCATGCGCGACCGGCCCTCGTGCGCCACCCGGTTGGCGTAAAAACCCGAGCCGTCGAGGGTGCCGTACAGCAACTCGGCCTTGGCGATGTTTTGCGCCTCCATCGCCGCTACCCCGCCTTGGCGCTTGAGCCACTGGAACACCAGGCCGGCGATGTAGATCGCGTAGGTCGGCGGGGTGTTGTACATCGAGTTGTTGTCCGCCACGGTCTTGTAATCGAAGGCCGACGGGCACGCTGCCAGCGCATGGCCGAGCAGGTCCTCGCGCACGATCACCAGCGTCAGCCCGGCCGGACCGATGTTTTTCTGGGCACCGGCAAAGGCCAGCCCGACACGGGACCAGTCCACGGGCCGCGACAGGATGTGCGACGAGCAATCGACCACCAGCGGCGCGTTGCTGCCCAGCGCGGCCAGGTCGGGCAGCGTGGCGTACTCCACACCGTGGATGGTCTCGTTGCTGCACAGGTGCACGTAGCTGGCACTGTTGCGCAGACGCCAGGTGGACGGGTCGGGCAGCGACGTGTGGCCGTCGGCCTCGTTGCTGGCGGCGATCGCCACATCGGCGTAGCGGCGGGCCTCTTGTGCCGATTTCTTGGACCAGGCGCCACTGATCACCACGTCCACTTGGCCAGCCGGCGACAACTGGCACAGGTTCAGCGGCACGATGGCGTTTTCAGCCAGGCCGCCGCCCTGCATGAACAGCACACGAAAGTGGGCCGGCACCGCCAGCAACTCGCGCAGATCACGCTCGGCCGCCTCGGCGATGGACATGAACTCGCGGCCGCGGTGGCTCATCTCCATCACGCCCATGCCCGAGCCTTGCCAGTCGAGCATCTCGGCGGCAGCTTGCTGCAGCACCGCCTCGGGCAAGGCGGCCGGCCCGGCGGAGAAGTTGTAGGGGCGTGGCGCCAGGCTCATCGTCAGGCGCTCACTTCTTGGCGCCAGACGCTGCCGCCTTGGGTGCACCGGATGCGGCGGGCTTGGCGCCCGCTGCGGGTGTTGCCGGCCCGGCGGCAGGTGCGGTGGCGCCAGCGCCTGCGGCACTGAATTTTTTGGTCACGCTCTGTTCCAGCGCCTTGAGCTTGGGCTCGACCTGGGCCTGGGTGTCGGCCACCAGTTTTTGTCCCAGCGCACGTTGCAACTCGGGCGTCAGCTGCATGTATTTGCGAAAACCCGGCGACTCCAGGGCCGCAATCACCTGCTTGAGTTCGTCCTCGCTGAGTTTTTCTTCCAGCACAGGGCCGACCACGCCGGGCGCCAGCTTGAGCACCCGGTCGCGCAGCAAGGGGCCGACATCGTCACCGTATTTGACAAACTCGGCCTGCACGTCCTTGGCCAGCGCCTCACGCTGATCAGGCGGCACCCGGGTTTGCAACACCGCGCTGGCTTGCTGGGCCAGTTGTGCGATCGATTGCTCGGCCAGGCTGCGCGCCAGGCCTTCAAAGCCGGCTTGCTGCAGCGTCAGCAGCTTTTGCACCAGTTCTTTCTTGGCGGGCGACGCCGGGGTTGCCGCGGGTGCGGTGGATTGCGCACAGGCCAGGCTGGCGGCGCTGGCCAGCGTGGTGATCAGCGCGGCACGCGCCATCCAGGTAACAAAGGTCATGGGGTATCCAGGTTGGGAGGGGTGTCGCTGGCATCCGGCGGGCTGTCGCCACCGCCAGGTGTCTGCGGGTCAATGTCGGTTGCTGCGCTGTCCGGGCCGTCGCCCGTATCGCCGCCGTCGCCGGTCGCATCGGCGATGGCATCGTTTTCGACGATGCGCTGCAGCCCGCTGAGCTTGCTGCCGTCGTCCAGCGCCATCAGGGTGACGCCCTGGGTGGCGCGGCCGAGCTCGCGGATTTCGGACACCCGGGTGCGCACCAGCACACCCCGGTCGGTGATCAGCATGATCTCGTCGGCCGGCCGCACCAGGGTGGCGGCCACCACCTTGCCGTTGCGCTCGGTCTGCTGGATCGCGATCATGCCCTTGGTGCCCCGACCGTGGCGGGTGTACTCGATGATGCTGGTGCGCTTGCCGTAGCCGTTTTCAGTGGCCGTCAGCACGCTCTGGGTTTCGTCCTCGGCCACCAGCATGGCGATGACGTTTTGGCCCTCGTCCAGGTTCATGCCGCGCACACCCCGGGCCTGGCGGCCATGGGCGGTGACTTCTTCTTCGTCGAAGCGCACCGCCTTGCCGCCGTCGGAGAACAGCATCACGTCATGCCGGCCGTCGGTCAAGGCTGCGCCGATCAGCACGTCGCCGTCATCCAGCGTGACCGCGATGATGCCGGACTTGCGCGGGTTGCTGAAATCAATCAGCGGCGTCTTCTTGACAGTGCCCAGCTTGGTGCCCATGAAGATGAAGTGGTCGGCCGGGAAGCTGCGGAACTCGCCCGTCAGCGGCAGCACCACGGTGATCTTCTCGCCCGGCTGCAGCGGGAACATGTTGACGATCGGCCGGCCGCGCGAGTTGCGCGAGCCCTGCGGCACCTCCCAGACCTTCAGCCAATAGACCCGGCCGCGGTCGCTGAAACACAAGATCCAGTCGTGGGTGTTGGCGATAAACAGCTGGTCTATCCAGTCATCGTCCTTGGTCTGCGTGGCCTGCTTGCCACGGCCGCCACGCTTTTGTGCCCGGTACTCGGCTAACGGTTGGCTCTTGATATAGCCGGTGTGGCTCAGGGTGACCACCATGTCGGTGGGTGTGATCAGGTCCTCGGTGCCCAGCTCTTGCACGTTGTGCATGATCACGCTGCGGCGTGCGCCGAGCTTTGTCTGGCCAAACTCCAGCTTCACCGCCAGCAGTTCTTCCGAGATGATGAAGGTCACGCGCTCGGGCTTGGACAAGATGTCAAGCAGGTCGGCGATCTCGCCCATCACCTCCTTGTACTCGCCGATGATCTTGTCCTGCTCCAGCCCGGTCAGGCGCTGCAAGCGCATCTGCAGGATCTCGCCGGCCTGGTCTTCGCTCAGCCGGTACAGGCCGTCGGCTTGCAAACCGATGTTGGCGGGCAGGCCCTCGGGCCGGTAAGCCTGGCTGCCACCCATGCTGCCGCCCTCGGTGCGCAACAGCATCTCGCGCACCATCGACGAATCCCAGCTCTTGGCCATCAATGCGGCCTTGGCCACCGGCGGGGTCGGGCTGGTCTTGATGGTCTCGATGAACTCGTCGATGTTGGCCAGCGCCACCGCCAGGCCTTCCAGCACATGGCCGCGCTCACGCGCCTTGCGCAGCAAGTAGACGGTGCGCCGGGTCACCACCTCACGCCGGTGCTCCAGAAAGATCGCCAGCAGCATCTTCAGGTTGCACAGCTTGGGCTGGCCGTCGATCAGCGCCACCATGTTGATGCCGAAGGTGTCCTGCAGCTGGGTCTGCTTGTACAGGTTGTTCAGCACCACCTCGGGCACTTCACCACGCTTCAAGTCGATCACCACCCGCATGCCGGACTTGTCGCTTTCGTCCTGGATGTGGCTGATGCCCTCGATCTTCTTCTCGTGCACCAGCTCGGCGATGCGCTCCAGCAGCGTCTTCTTGTTGACCTGGTAAGGCAACTCGTCAACGATGATCGTTTGGCGTGTGCCGCGGTCGATGTCCTCAAAATGGCATTTGGCCCGCATTACCACCTTGCCACGCCCGGTGCGGTAGCCCTCGCGCACCCCGGTGATGCCGTAGATGACGCCGGCGGTCGGAAAGTCGGGCGCCGGCACGATCTCCATCAGCTCATCGATCGTCGCCTCGGGGAACTTCAACAGGTGCAGGCAGGCGTCGACGATCTCGTTCAGGTTGTGCGGCGGGATGTTGGTGGCCATGCCCACCGCGATGCCCGATGAGCCATTGACCAGCAAGTTGGGCAGCCGCGCCGGCATCACCGTCGGCTCTTTCTCCGACCCGTCGTAGTTGGGCGCAAAGTCCACCGTCTCCTTGTCGATGTCGGCCAACATCTCATGGGCAATCTTGGACAGCCGGATTTCGGTGTAGCGCATCGCCGCCGCGCTGTCGCCGTCGACCGAGCCGAAGTTGCCCTGGCCGTCCACCAGCATGTGGCGCAGCGAGAAGTCTTGCGCCATGCGCACGATGGTGTCGTACACCGCCGTGTCACCGTGCGGGTGGTACTTGCCGATCACGTCACCGACGATGCGTGCACTCTTCTTGTAGGCGCGGTTCCAGTCGTTGTTGAGTTCGTGCATCGCAAACAACACCCGCCTGTGCACCGGTTTGAGGCCGTCGCGTGCATCCGGCAGGGCCCGGCCCACGATCACGCTCATCGCGTAATCCAGGTATGAGCGCCGCATCTCCTCTTCTAGGCTGATGGGCAGTGTTTCCTTGGCGAAGGGCGTCATGCAGAGACCTGGCAAATTGGGCGTAGCGGCGCCGTTGGCGGAAGTGCCGGCGCAGACACTTTTGCGCGACAGCCAGCGATTCTAAGCGGCCCAGGTTGTCGCGCCCATGCAACAACACGGTGCGTCAAACGCATCTGGTGGCTGAAAATCCGGCCTGCCCAGGCCCCTATGGCACAATCAGTCATCGGTGGTAAACGCTTGCCAAACCGGGTGTTTGCCGGCTCTTTTTGCTTCCGATTTGGACATTACGCAGAACTCTGCGGCTTTCCTCGAGAGGAGAATCATGAATAAACTGAACAAGGTGGCGGTGCTCTTCGCGTCGGTCGCACTCGCAGCTCCAATGGCTGTTTTTGCTGCTGCGCACACGGGCGGCATGCCCCAATCCAATGACAACTGGCGCGCTTCTGACGGCACTGTCTGGAAGAACGGCACGAACGAGTTGTGCTGGCGTGATGCCAGCTGGACGCCGGCTACAGCCGATGCAAACTGCGACGGCGCCCTGAAGCCGGCTGCACCTGCGCCGATGGCTGCTCCCATGGCGCCTCCGGCGCCGGCGCCTGCTCCGGCTCCTTCCGCCGCGGCACCCGTCGTGGTCGCTCCTGTCGTCGTGCCTGCCGCGCCGGTCAGCGAGAAGGTCACGTTTGCTGCAGACGCATTCTTCGACTTCGACAAGTCGGTGCTCAAGCCTGAAGCCAAGGCCAAGCTCGACGATCTGGTCGCCAAGACCTCTGCGGTTGCACTGGAAGTCATCATCGCGGTCGGTCACACCGACTCGGTGGGTACCGACGGCTACAACCAGAAGCTGTCCGTGCATCGCTCGGAAGCTGTCAAGGCTTACCTGGTGAGCAAGGGCATCGAGAAGAACCGGGTCTACACCGAAGGCAAGGGCGAGAAGCAGCCTGTGGCGGACAACAAGACCGCTGAAGGCCGCGCCAAGAACCGCCGCGTCGAAATCGAAGTGGTCGGCACCCGCGCCAAGAAGTAAGGTTAGGCCTTCGGGCCATGCCAGCCAGCCCGGTTGTGTCCGACCGGCTCAAAAACCCCGCCTTGGCGGGGTTTTTTCATGGTGCGCCCGGCACGGGCGCACTCTTGCGGGTGCAAGTCCCGCCGTAAGTTGATCACAGCGAACGAAGCGAAGCGCAACTGCATGAGGGTGACCGAGTGTGGGAAGGAAGCGTGGAGCGAAGCTGCGAGCCG
>JBBRZR010000147.1:0-10596 GCA_038236495.1 Burkholderiales bacterium | reverse complement strand
TCGCCGAGATCGCATCCAGCTCAATCGCCACCGCTTCCATGGCAGCGCACCGTACGGGAAAACGTCAGATGTGTCCAGCGATTTCGGCGCGGCCACGAAACGAACTTACGGGTTCACCGAATGCTTACGTCTGCACACTCAGCCCCTGTCATTGCACACCCTGGTGGAGCCCGCGCCATGAAGGTGCGTCGCAATGTGTCTCGCCCGGACACCTCAGCCTGGCCAGAGTTCGATCCAGGCGCTTTGACGGCGGCGCAGCGCAAGACCTTCGGCTCGCGCCGCCGCGCAGTCGAGCTGTTCGTGGCCGACACCAGCCTGGCCGAGATCGAGGCCCAGACCGGCGTCAACCGCAGACAGGTCTATCGATCGCTGGAGGGCGCCGCCGTGCTGCACGCCGACGGGCGCCCGCATGGCTGGCGCGCTTTGGTACCCCACACCCGCGTCGAGGGCTATCACCGCGTGACCAAGGTGCGGCGACACGCCGTCGGCCTGGGCACGGCCGGCGCCTTCGGTCTGCTGATGGAGGCCCACCCTCCACTTGTCCTGTGGATCACCGAGCAGGTCCGCGCCAAGCGCGTGTCGGTCGACCAGATCAGCACCGACGACGGTCTGCGCCTTCGAGTCCGTTCGCTGACCAAGCTGCACTTGAGCTTTCTCGATCAGTGCCGGGCGGTGGGGCTGAGCTCGGCCGACTACCCGTTCAATACGGACCACATGGGCATCCGCTCGCTGGCCGCCGCAGTGCGTGCCCAGTGTCTGCGAACCTTCGAGCGTGGTGCCAGGCTCGCCGGTGCGACGCACCTGAAGGGCCTGCCGATCGAGGCCGGCTCCACGTCAGCGGCCAAACAGGCGCTGGACGTGGTCGAGTTCGATGGCCACCGCCTGGACGTGCGGCTGAAGGTCGTCGTGCGCGACCCCTTGGGCTTCGAGCAGGAATTCGAGATCGAGCGCATCTGGCTGCTGGTGATCGTCGACGTCTGGAGCCGTGCTGTGCTGGGATACCACGTCAGCCTGAACCGCGAGTACTCCCGCTACGACGTGATCCGCACCATCGAGAACGCACTGGCGCCGCATCGGCCCCGGCAGTTCACGTTGCCGGGCGTGGGCTACGGAGCGGCAGGCGGTTTCCCGTCGGGCAAGCTGCCGGAGTTGGGCTACGCCACCTGGCAGTGGTTCAAGCTCGACAACGCCAAGGCCAACCTGGCCGGCGATGTGCAGTACGCCCTGGCCGACTTCATCGGCTGCCTCATCGACGCCGGCCCTGCGCACTCGCCCGATGACCGGCCCTACATCGAGCGCTTCTTCGGCACCGTGGCCAGCAGCCTGTCCAGCCGGCTGCCCGGCTACACCGGCACCAACGCCCGCGACATCCGCAGGGCACTGGCCGACCCCAAGGGCAATCTGCGCCTGTACGTTTCGCTGGACGAACTGGAGGACCTGCTCGAGGCGTCTCTGGCCCAGTACAACGCCACGGCGCACAACGGCCTGAACGGCCGCACGCCGCTCGAAGCGGTGGAGCACTCCGTGCGTGGACGCGGCGCGATGCTCAACTGGCTGCCTGAGGCCAAGCGCCGCACGCTGTGCCTGATGCACACGCCGCATACCTCCATCGTGCGCGGTTACCTTGACCAGGGCCAGCGGCCCCACGTCAACTTTCATGGCGTGCGGTACACCAACACGCTGCTGGCCAGCACGGCCCTGTACCTGGGCAAGAAGCTGCGCCTGTACTACAACAGCCAGGATCTGCGCACCGTGCGTGCCTTCGCCGACGACGGCGCCGAGATCGGCGTGCTCAAGGCACAGGGCGCCTGGGGCGAGATCGTGCACGACCTCAAGCTGCGCCAGGAGGTGGTTCGCCTGCGCGGGCGCAAGCACCTCGCGGGCGCCATGAACCACGCGGGACTCACGCAGTTCATCGAGGACAAGCTGGCCAAGGCCAAGCGCAGCCGGCGCGGTGCCAGCGAGTTGACCCAGACCCTGCGTGCGCTGGCCGCCGCGCCGACCAGCGTCTCACCGCCGGCGCCACCGACCGCGCCGGCCGAGCCAACAACCTCGCCCGCACCATCGTCGAGCGCGCGCGTGAAGCCACGCCGACTGTCCATCCCCTCGGGCTACGTCGGCAGCCTGCCCTGAACGGAGCCCCGCCATGACACGGTCCATCCATCGCGACAGCAGCGACAGGCGCCCCATCGCCCGCGACCTCCATCCGCTGGAGGTCGGCAACTACCGAATCGGCACGCCGGCCATCGAGGCCTTCTACGATCTCGTCAAGAGCTGCATGGACCACAAGATCACCGGCGCGCTGATCTACGGGCCGTCGCGGATCGGCAAGACACGCGCCATTGAGTACCTGCGCCTGGCGATGGCGCAGAACTTCGCCAAGGTCACGACCTATCACGTGCAGGCCGAGCACAAGCCCAAGCATGCCGAGGGGCCGTTTTTCAAAAGCCTGCTGGAGGCGGTCGGCTGCCCCGAGCCGGACAAGGGCAGTAATCCGTCGAAGATGCTGAAGCTTATCGACCGGATCAAGGATGCCTGCGCGCGCAATGGCAGTGGCGTTGTGGCGATGTTTTTCGATGAGGCGCAGCGCTACGGTGAGAACGAGTACGAGTGGCTGCGCGATGTGCACGACCACCTGGACCGGATCAACATCCGGCTGTTCACGTTCCTGATCGGCCAGGAGGAACTGCATGCCGTGAAGACTGCGTTTCAGCAGGCGCGCAAGACGCAGATCGTGGCGCGGCTGATGGTCGAGGAGCTGCGCTTCCATGGGCTGCGCGACCCGGCCGACACCGCCACCTGCCTGGACAGCTATGACACCACGTGCTTCCCGCGTGGCACCGACTGGACCTTCACGCGCTTTTTCATCCCCAACGCCGTGCGCTCGGGCTACCGGCTAACGCACGACGCGCAGCTGCTGTGGAATGCCTTCGAGGAGGTGCACAACAAGAACGGCCTGCCGGGGGAGCTGGAGATCCCGATGGAGTCCTTTGCACGCGCCGTGGAGATCATGCTCAAGGGTTGCTGGGATGCCGACGCCAGGCACGAGCGGCCCGACCAAAGCCGATGGGTTGCCGCCGTGAAGGCCTGTGGGTAAGTGCAGGCGCGGCTTGCGGTGCGCAAGGAGATGGCGGTGGCCACAGGGCGAGCCCTGGAGGTCGCGTAGGCGGGCAGCGTCACTGTCGGGCCCTGGCCGGCGTGCTGCCGATCCTGACCTTCGACGAGGCGCGGCTGAGCCCGTCGCACGGGTACATCTTCAATCGCCGGTGGCTCTGTCCCCACGAGACCATTCTGAGCATCGCATGGAAGCTCGCGCGCATGAACGCCCTGCCCGGCCACATCGTGGCCAAGCAGCTTGCGCTCCGCCCGATCGACCCCTACGAAGGAATTCCGCCCACCGACAGCCATGTTGCCGTGGCGCTGCTGGCCCGGACCTTCGCCATTCCACGCAAGGCATTGACGGATGGTCTGCACAAGACTGATGGCCAGCAGCAGATGCATGACTGCCTTCGGTTCTGCACGGCGTGCATGGCGCTGGCATATCACGGCGTGATGCATCAGCGCGTCGGCGCGAGCCGCTGTCCGTGGCACGGCGTCGCACTTGAAGAGCATTGCCGCGGTTGCGGCGCGACCGCGGCGTACCGCCTCAACGCGAGACTGCTTGGTTCGCCCTTCCGCTGTGCCGAGTGCCGCCGACCCTAAGCGGGCTGGCGCGCCAGACTGGCACCGCAAGCGGCACCGCCGGAACTCCGCCGCGCGATCACGCGGGCGCGCTTCGGCGGCTGAACTCGCTGGCACCTTCAGCACGGCTCAGCCCATCAAGAACGCGGTGACAACTTTGCTTCGCTGCTAAAAGCATCGATTGCGAAGTGACAGCTTTGCTTCGCAACCCTTGGAAACCCGCGCCGTTGCTGGGTTTTGGCCAGCCGGCCGTCGTCGTCAGTGGCGGAGTGACAACTTTCGCCTCACAACTGTGACGACTTTGCTTCGGTCTACGTGCACTGGCTGTCGCGTTTCACGGTGCATCAGCAGGTCGACCGTGGCCGGCAGATCCTGGATGCACTCGTCGCCGAGGAGGCGCGGGTGCACGATTTCGCCTTGCAGGTTGTGCGCCGCATGCTGCCGCAACGAGGCGCGCAATCGCATTGGGTCGCGCTCTTGCCTGATCTGCTGAGCGTTGCTGAGCCGCCGTGACATCTGGCAGCAACACGTTTACTACTGATTGCCTATGACAGGCGGGCGTCAGAGACCCTTCTTAGACAGGCTGCGATGGGCTAATTCGGACAACAGTCATAGTTTTACTACTTGTTTGAAACAACATTACTACACTTCACGCAAGCCGAGCATGAGCACTGGTGCCTCCACTGGCATGGCTGGCCAGACCGAGCCATGAACCCCGACATCGAAGGACCCCCCATGTTCTCCCGACGTGATTTGATTCGCGGCGCTAGTGCCGTCACGGCCGCAGTGACCACCGCCGCCGTGAGCAAGGTGGCAATGGCCGCACTGCCCGAGCTGGTGACGCAGACCAAGCCCGACACCATGCCCCCGCTGGTGCCCACCACCGGCCGGCCCTACAACCCGGTGGTCACCCTCAATGGATGGACGCTGCCCTGGCGAATGAACAACGGTGTCGAGGAGTTCCACCTCGTGGCCGAACCCGTCGTGCGCGAGATGTCGCCCGGCTTCAAGGCCCACTTGTGGGGCTACAACGGTCAGAGCCCCGGGCCAACGATCGAGGTCGTTGAGGGTGACCGCGTTCGCATCTTCGTGACGAACAGACTGCCCGAGCACACCAGCGTGCACTGGCACGGCCAGCGTCTGCCGAACGGCATGGACGGGGTGTCGGGCCTGACGCAGAAGTCCATTGACCCCGGCAAGACGTTCGTCTATGAGTTCGTCGCGCGGCGCCCCGGCACCTTCATGTATCACCCGCATGCAGACGAGATGACGCAGATGGCGATGGGCATGATGGGCTTCTGGATCACGCATCCGAAAGCAAAGCACCCATTGATCGACGAGGTGGACCGCGACTTCGTGTTCTTGCTCAACGGCTACGACATCGACCCCGGTGCCTACACCCCCAAGATCATGACGATGCTGGACTTCAATCTGTGGACTTGGAACAGCCGCGTGTTTCCGGGCATCGACCCGCTGGTGGTTCGCAAAGGAGACAAGGTGCGCATCCGCATCGGCAACCTGTCGATGACCAACCACCCGATGCACATCCACGGTCATGAGTTCGTCGTGACAGGCACGGATGGCGGCCCGACACCGAAGGCTGCACGCTGGCCCGAGGTGACTACCGACGTGGCCGTGGGCCAGATGCGGCAGATCGATTTCGTCGCCGACGAAGAGGGCGACTGGGCATTCCATTGCCACAAGAGCCACCACACGATGAACGCGATGGGCCACGACGTGCCGACCATGATCGGCGTCGATCACAAAGGCATCGCCAAGCAGATCACCCAGCTCATTCCCGACTACATGGTGATGGGCGAACGCGGCATGGCCGACATGACCGAGATGGAGATGCCGCTGCCCGACAACACCGCGCCCATGATGACCGGCGCCGGGCCGTTCGGGTCGGTCGAGATGGGCGGCATGTTCAGCGTGTTGAAAGTGCGCCGAGACCAGAAGCCCGGTGACTACAAGGACCCCGGCCGGTTCAAGCACCCCGAAGGCACCGTCGCGTTCGAGTGGACGGGCGAAATATCGGCGCCCGCGCGCTTCCAGTCGGAAGGCGGCCAGACGATGCCCGTCAAGAACATGCCTGCCAAGTCGAAGTGCAGGTTCGCAAGCCCATGGACCACGCCGGGCACTGACTGACCCCCCACCCATCACACAAAAAGGAATAGACGTGAAATCAACCCTGAACCCGATCACTGCGGCACTGCTTGCCGTTCTTCTCACCGCTTCAGGCGCCGTCATGGCGCACGGTGACGACGACGGCAACGCTAGTGGGGCAGCCAAGCAAGACGCCCACGCCTCGGCGCTCGGCAAGCCCGGCGACGCCACGAAGGTCAGCCGCACCGTCGCGATCTCGATGAGCGACAGCATGCGATTCAACCCGGCCAGCGTGTCGGCCAAGAAGGGCGAGACGATTCGCTTCGTGCTGAAGAACGATGGCAAACTCAAGCACGAGATGGTTCTCGGCAGCATCGCGGAACTGAAGGAGCACGCCGCGTTGATGGCGAAGTTCCCGCAGATGGAACACGCTGACCCGAACCAGGCCAGCGTGGAGCCGGGCAAGACGGGTGAGCTGATCTGGCAGTTCACAAAGGCCGGAACCTTTGACTTTGCGTGCCTGCAGGCCGGTCACTACGACGCTGGCATGAAGGGGCAGGTGGTCGTGGCTGGCCCAGCCGGCACCGCCAAGCCTGACGGCCATGCCGAACACAAGCACTGAACATCCACGGCACCAGTCGAAACGCACCGCTGCGCACACACCTTTCAACCCCACCTATCGAGGTCATCCCATGAAGTCAATCAACACCTACATCGCCACCGCTGCACTGATCAGCGCATCGGCTATTTCCTTTGCCGCCCTCGCGCAGTCAAATCCCGCGCCTGCGCCCATGAGCGAGATGAAGGTAGACAAGCCGGCTACGGCCAACGACATGACGGAGGGCGAAATCCGCAAGGTCGACAAGGACACGAAGAAGATCACCATCAAGCACGGTGAGATCAAGAACCTCGACATGCCCGGCATGACCATGTTGTTCCAGGTCAAGGACCCGGCCATGCTCGACATTGTGAAGGCAGGCGACAAGGTCAAGTTCAAAGCCGAGAAGGCAGTGACGGGCCTCGTCGTGACTGAAATCCAGGTGACCAGGTGAAGTGCGGAGCGCACACGATTCGGAGGCGCAAGGGCTACCTTGCAACTGTCGTGCTGGCTGGCACAGCCCTTAACACACGCGCGGACGTGGTGGACATCGCATGGGACGGGACCGGCCGCTTCGAGACGCTGCTGAGCGTAGCGCCGGGCAAGTTCGCGGAGGTTTGCGGCAAGCTCAGGCAGGGGCAGGCCATCACTTGGTCGTTCACAGGAGACAAGCCCACGAATTTCAATATCCACTACCACGCGGGCAAGCAGGTCGTGTTTCCAGCGAAGCAGGATGGAGCAAGCCAAGTCGAGGGGTTGCTCAAAGTCAACGTCGGTCAGGACTACTGCTGGATGTGGACCAACAAGGGCGCTGCGCCTGCGGGTGTGCAGTTGAAGCTGAAGCAGTAGGTCGTCACCTGAAGCTGCGCATAAACCGCGACCCAATTCGACCAGGCCCATTGCACACTGCGGCAAGACGCGGTTTGTGCAGCGGGAGGTTGCACGAAACTGGTGGGTGTCGGTCTCGGACAGGGCGGTTTCAAACTTGAAGTGCGACGCCGGCAATGACATCCAAAGTCAGCTTTGAGAAGACTTCGTGCGGGGAATGGAAGTAGATGATGGAACCGGCGCGTGTCAAGGGGGTTGTCGCCTCACTCATGCAGCCAGCGGCTGTTTAGTTGACGCCTCCGCGTAAGCTGCAACGATGCAATCGCGCTCGGGATTGAGCGTGACTGGGCCGACGGGCGACCAGTTGCGGGTGGCGCCAGACCAGCGCGCCGGATGCAGGTCGCGGGCCTTGAGAAACAGCTCGTGGCGAGCGGCCAGGATGGCGACATCCTCACCCGCATGGCGCTGGGCTGGACTGACGTAACGGATGCCGCTGTGGCGATGCTCGGTGTTGTACCAAGCCGTAAAGTGGTCGGCCCAAGCGCGGGCGGCGTCGAAACCGGCAAAGCCCTTTGCAGGGAACTCGGGGCGGTATTTGGCGGTGCGGAACAGCGACTCCGCGTAGGCGTTGTCATCGCTGACGCGGGGCCGCGAGTAAGACGGCGCGATACCAAGCCGCTGCAGTGTGGCGAGCACCGTCAAGGCCTTGCCGGTTGAACCGTTGTCACCGTGCAGCACCGGTTTGACGGCGAGCTCGACAATCCCCTCGGCCAGCGCGGTGCGGCGCACCAGCAGCACGGCATGGTCGGCGCTGTCGGTATCGTGCACCTCCCAGCCGACGATCTTGCGGCTGTAGAGGTCGAGGATCAGGTACAGGTGGAACCAACGGCCCACCACCTCTGCCGGCAGGTAAGTCATGTCCCAGCACCACACCTGGCGCGGAGCGGTGGCGATGTGGGTGGTCGGCGGGCGGGACTTCCTGGGCGCCTTGGCGCGGCCCCGGCGGGCCGTCTGCCCGTGCTCGCGCAGCACGCGGCTGAAGGTGGACTCGCTGGCGATGTAGACGCCCTCGTCAGCCAGCGTGGGCACGATGCGCGCCGGGGGCACGTCGGCAAAGCGCGGCTCGTTGGCCACGCACAGCACCGCTGCGCGCTCGTCTGCGCTCAAGGCGTGGCTGGGCGTCGGGCGTACGGCCTCAGGCCTGCCATCGCCCAATACGAGGCCCTCGTTGGCCTTCCAGCGCTGCAGCGTGCGCACATCGACGCCGGCAATCTCGCAGGCCTGCTCCTGGCGAGCGCCGGCCGCGCGCGCGATGTCGATGTCTCGGGATAGGGTGATGCGATCTTCGAGAACGATCATTCGTCCTCTCCCTTGTTGAAGATCGCATCGACTTTTTTTGACAGTACCAACAGCGCCAACGTTTCGGCCAGCGCCCGGTCCTTGCGCAGCAGATTGCGTTCGAGTTCCTTGATGCGTCGGCCTTCTTGCGGCTTGGCTTGCGGCCGGACGCTTGCCTTCGACGGATCGGCCAGCGACGCAGTGGCACTGGCCAGCCACTGCGCCAGCTCGGCTGCGTACACACCATGCTCCCGGCACCAGGCGTTCTTGGCCGTCTCGTTCATCGACGCCGTCGTGATCACCGCGTCCAGCCTCGCCGCCGCAGTCTGGGCCCGCCCTCGGGCGGGCCCAGACAGCAACTCGGCCTGCCAGCGCTCAAGCGTCGCCGCGCCAACGCCCACCTGTAGCGCTACCAATTCCACCGCCGCGCTCTCCGGCGGCAGCAACCGCGCCACCGCTTTGCTTTTGAATGATTGTCCGTACCTTGCCACTGTCTTCCCTTTTCGCTGCCCCCTTAGTCTTGGATTTAAAGAGGTGACAACCATTGTGGCGCGGGGGGGATCCCCGCCGGTGAACGGGCGGTTTGTGGTGCACGCGGCCAGCCAAGCCTGGCGTCGATCCCCACGCGGCTACTGCGTTCAGGCCGCGTGCATGGGCTTCCTGCCACATAGTCTTCGCTGTGGACTGGCCCGACCACTGAACCCGGTTTTACGCAGGCCATCAATCTGTCCTCGCCTTGAGCGGGATCAAGGGGTGAAAGTGCTTGGGCTCTATCCTTGGCTACGTTGGCGTGGGCGCATTTTGGATGCGTTGTGCCTTCCTGGTGGCGCCTGCCGGGATCGGTCTCCTTGCGAGGTTCGTCGTCCCTTTTGAACCGTGAGAACACATGAAGAACATTCGCTCGCTCGTCAGTCTGGTCGCCACGATGGCATTGGTCAGTTCGGCTCCCGCAGTTGCCGCCGACGCTGCGGCCGACGCGGCGCAAGTTTCAACGCAGGCAGCCGCGATCCCGGCTCTGCAGCAATCCGCCGCGACCGCTGCGGGGTACAGGGCCAGCGACCTCGAAGTCAAGTCGACAGCGCATCAAATCACGATCACCATTGTCAACAGCAAACTCAACGCTGGCGTGCCGGCTGGTCGCAGCAACGAGGCTTCGAAAATCGCGCAGGCACTCGAAAAATCAATTGCTGCCAAGGCCGAGTTCGGACAGGTCATGATCATGCATTTGGACTATGTGAGTCGGCAGGGAAGCAAGTCGAAGGTCATCCAGGGTTTCGACTTCAACAAGTCCCCCTCCGGCACTTTTGTGCCACACAAGACCTGAGACCAGGAGTCGCGGGGCCACCACTGTATCGACCTTGAATCGCAGGCATTCGGGTGCTGATGGTCGCGCCAACGCAGCGCAGGGCCACTGTTGACGACGGTGCGGTGGACACGCAAGAGGTCGTCGATGACGCCACCAGTCTATTGCTGCGGTGCGCATCGGCTCGAACCACTACCGGCGGCGGGTTGCCCACCGCAATCCATCCGCGTCCCCGCTTGCAGCTCCCATTCTCCATTGCCGAACGCTCGATGAACTTCACCGACCTGGCCGACGATCCGGAAGACCCCGAGCACACTCCGCGGCAGCGCGCCGCAGCCGCCTCTCGAAGCACATGGGTCAGCGTGGTGGTCAATTCGGTTTTGACCGCAACCCAGATTGCAGTCGGCATCGTTTCAAAGTCGCAAGGGCTGGTGGCCGACGGCATCCACTCACTGTCTGACCTGGTTGCCGATTTTGTGGTGCTGTTCGCCAACCACCACAGCCAGAAGGATGCCGATGCGGATCATCCGTATGGACACCAGCTCTTCGAGACGGCGGCATCGCTGGTCCTTGGCGCGCTGTTGCTGGCGGTCGGACTGGGCATGCTCTGGTCCGCGTTCCTCAAACTGGAGCAGCCCGAGACCGTGCAGAAGGTTCACGTCGTCGCTCTGTGGGTTGCGGGCGGCGCGCTCGTCGCCAAGGAACTTCTCTTTCGTTACATGCTGTCGGTGGCCAAGCGCGT
>JBBRZR010000146.1:0-10699 GCA_038236495.1 Burkholderiales bacterium | reverse complement strand
GGGCGCAGCAGGGTCTCGATGTTGCGCAGCGAGAACTCGTCCTTGCCGACCACCTCGAACAGCGCCTCGGCGCCCTTGAAGCCCAGCTGGGCGGCCAGATCGTCGAGCTTGATCGCCGTGCGGCCTTCGCGCTGCAGCAGCTTTTCGACCAGCTCGCGGCCGCGTGCTGCGGTCGCCTTCATGGACTGGGCGTTGAACCAGGCCCGCACCTTGGCGCGGGACCGCTGGCTCTTGATGTAGCCCAGCTCCGGGTTCAGCCAGTCCAGCGACGGTCCGCCCTCTTTGGCCGCCGTCACCTCGACCGTCTGCCCGTTGGCCAGCGCGGTATTGAGCGGCACCATCGCCCCGTCGACCTTGGCGCCCCGGCAGCGGTGGCCCAGGTCGGTGTGCAGGGCGTAGGCAAAGTCCACCGGCGTGGCGCCAGCCGTCAGCTCGATCACCGTGGCCTGCGGGGTGAAGACGTAGATACGGTCCTCGAACGACGGGCCGTCGGCGGCCGCCGCACCGCCCTGGGCCGCGTCCGGCGCTGCGCCCTGCGATGAAAAATCGCGCTCCCAGGCCAGCAGCTGGCGCAGCACGGCCTTGCGCGCCTCGGCCACCCGCTCTTCAAAGTCACCGGCCGCCAGCACGCCGGCGTATCCCTTGGCGCCTGCCTCCTTGTAGGCCCAGTGCGCGGCCACACCGTGCTCGGCATGCTCGTGCATGGCGGCGGTGCGGATCTGCACCTCCACCGGCCGGCCGTCGTCGGCCAGCACCACGGTGTGCAGGCTCTGGTAGCCGTTGGCCTTGGGTCGGGCGATGTAGTCGTCGTATTCACCCGGCACCGCGCGGTAGCGCTCGTGCACCCTCGAGAGCGCGGCGTAGCAGGCCGGCACATCGGCCACGATCACCCGCAGCGCACGCATGTCGAACACCCGGTCGAGCGCCAGGCCCTTGCCGGCCATCTTCTTCCAGATGCTGTAGAGGTGCTTGGGCCGGCCCTGCACCTCGGCGTCCAGGCCCACAGCGGCCAGCTCGTGCTGCAGCCGCTCGCGGGCCTGCGCCACACCCGCCTCGCGCTGCACCCGTTTTTCAGCCAGCGCCGCCGCCAGTTGCTTGTAGGCCTCGGGCTGCAGGAAGCGGAACGCCAGGTCCTCCATCTCCCACTTGATCTGCCAGATGCCCAGCCGGCTGGCCAGCGGCGCAAACACCTGCTGGCTCTCCTGCGCCAGCAATTGCGGGCAGGGCTGCTTGCTGGCGGCATGCCAGCGCAAGGTCTGCAGGCGCGAGGCCAGGCGCAGCAGCACCACCCGCAAATCGCGCGAAAACGCCAGCAGCATCTTGCGCACCCGTTCGGTCTGCTGGGCACGCTGCTCGGCCTCGACCTGCGCCTCGCGGGCGGCGCGCTGGATCTGCACCAGCTTGCGGGTCAGCGACACCAGACTGGCGTAGCTCTCGCCAAAGGCCTTGGCCACGACCTCCTCGGGCCGCTGCAGAAAGTCGCCGGCATAGACCAGGTATGCCGCCACCTGCATCGCCGGCGCGGCGCCGATGGCCGCCAGGATGGCCGCCACGCCGTCGGCATGGCCCAGCGCGTCTTCGCCCGAGTCCAGCTGCCGGCCGGCCAGCAGCGGCTCGGCAAAGGCACGTGCCCGCTGCAAGGCCCCGGTGCCAGCGTCCGGGGCGCCGGCGGATGGGTCCCCGCCCAGACCGCCAGCTGCCGCGGGCGCAACGGCGTCGCTGTCCAAGCCGCTTTCAGCGGCCATGACGGCGCCCAGGGCCGTGCCCGCCAATGCGTCGGGCGCTGCCTCGCCAGGCGCTGGTTGACTCTGCTGGCCGGCCAGCACGACGATGGCGGCGGCCCCTCGCCGCGGCAGCCCGGGATCGGTCTTCATGGCGCGAGCAGGAACTCCCGCACCACCTGCACCTGATCGGGCTGCACCAGCGTCGGCGCATGGCCGACACCGGCAAATTCCACCAGCCTGGCCTTGGGACCGCGCGCTGTCATGGCCTGGGCGGTGGCCGGTGACAGCAGATCGGACTCGGCACCGCGCAGCAGCAAGGTCGGACAGGTGATGCGGTCGTAGCTGTGCCACAACATCGCCTCGCCGGCGCGCGCCAGCTCGGGCGTGATGCCGCGAAACGGCAGCGCAATCGCCGGGTCGTAGTGCGGTTTGAAGCCGGCGCCGTCCGGCCTGAGCTGCGGCCGGGTCAGCGCCAGCCACTGCGCGCGGCTGTGCGGGCCAAATCCGGCGCTGATGGCCAGCAGCGCGTCCGCTGCCTCGTCCAGGCTGGCCCAGTGCGCGGGCTGGCCCAGGTAGCTGCCGATGCGCTGCAGCGAGGCCGGCTCTATCGTCGGCCCGACATCGTTGAGCACCAGGCGCGCCACCGGCGAGCCGGGCAGCGCCGCCAGCCCCAGCCCGATCAGCCCGCCCATCGACGTGCCGACCCAGTGCAGCGTCTGCGCATCCAGCCGCGCCAGCAGGCTGACCATATCGGCCAGATAGGCGGGGATGCTGTAGCCCATGGGATCCGCCAGCCAGTCGCTATGGCCGCGGCCCACCACGTCGGGGCAGACCACCCGGTAGGCGTCGCTCATCGCGGCGGCCAGGGTGTCGAAATCCCGGCCCTGGCGCGACAGCCCGTGAACACACACCAGCACCCGCGGGTTGGCCGGGTCGCCCCACTCCCAGTAGGCCATGCGGTGCAGGCCCTGGCTGTCCAGGCATTGCAGTTGCTTCAGTCGGGGTTGGGGTTTGTCAGTCACGGGGTGGGTCTCCTCACCAATAATCATCGCAGCAACCAACCGGAGAATTTGAATGCTCAAGGGAAAAACAGCGCTGGTCACCGGATCGACCAGCGGTATCGGCCTGGGCCTGGCCCTGGCAATGGCCAGGAACGGCGCCAACGTGATGCTCAACGGCTTTGGCGAGATCGCTGCCGCCAAGGCCGAGGTGGCCGCCGCTGCCACGGGCGGTGCCCGGGTGTCCTACCACGGCGCCGACATGAGCAAGCCGGCCGAGATCGAGGCCATGGTGCGGGCCTGCGAGGCGGAATTTGGCGCGGTCGACATCCTGGTCAACAACGCCGGCATCCAGCATGTGGCCAATGTCGAGGATTTCCCGGTCGACCGCTGGGACGCGATCATCGCGATCAACCTGACCAGCGCCTTCCACACCACCCGCATCGCGCTGCCAGGCATGAAGCAACGCAACTGGGGCCGGGTGCTCAACATCGCGTCGGTGCATGGGCTGGTGGCGTCGGCGCAAAAATCGGCCTATGTGGCGGCCAAGCACGGCCTGGTCGGTTTCACCAAATCGATCGCGCTGGAGTGCGCCACCACCGGCGTCACCCACAACGCGATTTGCCCGGGCTGGGTGCTGACCCCGCTGGTGCAAAAACAGGTGGACGCCCGCGCCGCCCAGGCCGGCGTGTCGCAAGACGAAGCCAAGCGCCAGCTGCTGGGTGAAAAACAGCCCTCGCTGCAGTTCACCACGCCCGAGCAGCTGGGCGCGCTGGCGGTGTTCCTGTGCTCGGCGGCGGGCGACAACATCCGCGGCGTGGCCTGGAACGTGGACGGCGGCTGGGTGGCGCAGTAGACCCCGCCCGCCCTGGCGGCCCGGTCGGCTCAGCGCGGTGACAGCTGGATGCTGCCGCCCACCGTCACGCTGACGGTGGACTTGCCGGCCTCGACCGGCTGCGTCTCGTCAGCAGCGGGCGAGGCCATCGCCCGCGCCACCTTGAAGTTGCCCGGGTTGAACGGGCTGGCCGCCTCCGAGCCGCCCACCGTGACCTCGCGCAGCGAGTAGCCGCCGAAGCCGAACTGCTTGGCATAGGTCTCGGCGCGGGCCTTGAACCGGCCGATGGCGCGGGTGGACACCTCGGCCTCGGCCGCCTCGCGGGCCTCGCGCGACAGCGCAAAGGCCACCCGCGCCACGGTCAGGCCGGCGCCCGCAGCCGGCGCCACGGCGCCAAGCCGGCCCGCCAGCTGGCTGATCGCGCCGATGTCCCGGCCCTCCAAAATCAGCTCGGCCCGGCCTTGCCAGCCGACGATGCTGTTGCCACTGGCCACCGGCTTGGGCGAGTAGCGCGGGTAGATCGAAAACGTACCGGTGCGCACCTCCAGCTGGCCAGCGCGCACCGCTTTGCGGGCCTCCACCAGCGCGGCATCCAGGGTCTGGCGCAGCTGGGTTTGCACCGCGGCAGCGTCGGCACCATCCCGGCTGGTCGCCAGCGTGACGGTCAGCAGGTCCTGCTGCACCTCGGCGCTGGCCTCGGCGGTCAGTTGCAGCACGTTCTGGGGCGGCGGCAGCATCTGGGCAGCGACACCGGTGGCGCTGGTGGCAGCGACAGTGCCGGCCACGCCAGCCAGGGCCAACAGCCAGCGGGTCCGGCCGGGTGCAGTGCGGTTCATGGTCGTCCTCGACTGAAAAGCCGGATTGTGACGGTCTGGCGGACCCGGCACGAACACGGCACGAACCCCGCATACAGGGCCGATCCGTGCCGCACTGCCTGTTCAGCACCAGAAATTTCAGCCGACCCTGCTGCCGGCTGTACCGCCCAACGTGCCGTCCGTCGCACCGCTCGCCAGGACCGCCGGCATATTTGTAACTGCCGGTCAATTCCGGGGTTTTGCGGTCCGTCAAGCCCTGCACAATGCCGCTGTTACATATCGGGAGACCGCATGTCCACCGCTGCCAATGCCAGAGCCGACCGCATCGCGGTGGTCGATGACGACGCCCGTATCCGCGACCTGCTGCGGCGCTACCTGACCCAGGAAGGCTTCGAGGTGCTGCTGGCCGAGGACGGCAAGGCGCTGAACCGCCTGCTGACGCGCGAAAACATCGACCTGATCGTGCTGGACCTGATGCTGCCCGGCGAGGACGGCTTGTCGATCTGCCGCCGCCTGCGTGCGGCCAACGACATCACGCCCATCATCATGCTGACCGCCAAGGTCGAGGACGTGGACCGCATCGTCGGGCTGGAGGTGGGCGCCGACGACTACATGCCCAAGCCGTTCAATCCGCGCGAGTTGCTGGCCCGCATCCATGCCGTGCTGCGCCGCCGCCCGACCCAGGAGGCCCCCGGCGCGCCCAGCAAGGAGGCGCAGGTGGTCAATTTCGGGCCCTTCGAGTTCGATCTGTCGCTGCGCCGGCTGACCAAGGACGGCGAGGCGATCGCGCTGACCACCGGCGAGTTCTCGATGCTCAAGGCGCTGGTGCGCCACCCGCGCCAACCGCTGTCGCGCGACAAGCTGGCCCAGTTGGCGCGGGGCCGCGACTTCGAGCCCTTCGACCGCAGCCTGGATGTGCAGATATCGCGCCTGCGCAAGCTGATCGAGCCCGACGCCGCCCAGCCGCGCTACATCCAGACCGTGTGGGGCGTGGGCTACGTGTTCGTGCCGGACGGCGCGGCTTGACCGGCACGCTGCTGCCCGTGATCGATCTGCGCCCTGTGCTGGCATGACCCAGAGCAAGCTAGCCTTCAGCCTGTTCTGGCGCACCTTTGCGCTGCTGCTGTTGCTGCTGCTGGGCGGCGTGTTTGCCTGGCTGCAGACGCTGCATGAGCTGGACACCGAACCACGTGCGGTAACCGCCAGTGCCCAGCAACTGGTCACGGTAGTGCAACTCAGCGGCGAGACCCTGCGCCTGAGCGACCGGGCCAATCGGCCGGCCACGCTGAAGGCGCTGGCCACCCGGCAAGGCCTGGTGTTGCAGCCCAGGTCGGTGACGGACACCTGGGCCACGGTGGGCGACGACGGCTTCCTGAACCGCCTGCAGGCCGAGTTGCGCAGCAGGCTGGGTGGCGAGGTGTTGCTGGCGTCCGCGGTGAACGACAAACCCGCCGTGTGGCTGGGCTTTGTGCTGGACCGCGAGGCCTGGTGGCTGGCCGTGCCGCCGGTGCTGCTGCAGCGGCCTGCCGACACCCACTGGGAGCTCTGGCTGGCGGTGTCGGTCGTGATCACGCTGCTGGGCTCGGTGCTGATCGCCAGGCGCATCAACCGGCCGCTGCGCGAGCTGTCGTCCGCCGCCAGCCGGTTCCGGGGTGGCGAGCTCGATTCCCGCTTGGACGAGACCACCATCACCAGCGAGATCCGCGAGGTCAACATGGGCTTCAACCGGATGGCGCGTGAACTGGCCAAGGTCGAGGAGGACCGCGCGGTGATGCTGGCTGGCATCAGCCACGACCTGCGCACCCCGCTGGCCCGGCTGCGCCTGGAGACCGAGATGAGCGTGGGCGAAGAAGAAGCCCGCATCAACATGGCCAGCGACATCGACCAGCTCGACGCCATCATCGACAAGTTCATGGACTACGCCCGCCCGGGCGCCACCCACCTGCGGCCGGTGCTGTTGTCCAAGCTGATCGACAAGGAGGCGGCCAGCTTCCGAGACCCCAGCGAGATCCGCATCACCTCCAAGGTGGCGATCGACCTGGAGGTGCTGGCCGACGAGGTGGAGCTGGCGCGGGTGTTTGCCAACCTGTTCGAAAACGCCCGCCGCTACGGCCGCAGCATCGACACCGGCATCGCGATGGTCAGCGTGAGCTGCGTGCGCACCAGCGGTTGGGCCATCTGCACCGTGCGCGACCAGGGCTCGGGCGTGGCGCCCGAGAAACTGGGCCAGCTGACCACGCCGTTCTTCCGCGGTGACGCGGCCCGCACCGCCGCCACCGGCGCGGGCCTGGGCCTGGCGATTGTCGACAAGTCGATGCAGCGCATGGGCGGCCAGGTGGAGTTTGCCAACGGCGACGGCGGTGGCCTGGTGGCGCATCTGCGGCTGCGGTTGGCCCGCACCTTGCGGAGCTGAGCTGAGCTGAGCGGCTGAAATGCGCGGCTGAGGCCCTCAGCCTGCCGCCAGCAGGCACACCGCGCGGGCCTCGATCGCCAGCCCCTCGCCCACCGGCCCCATCTTTTCGGCCGTCTTGGCCTTGATATTGACCTGCGCTGGTGCCAGCGCCAGCAAGCTGGCGATGCGCGCCACCATCGCCGGCATGTGCGGCGCCAGCTTGGGGGCCTGCGCGATCACGGTGGCGTCCAGGTTGACGATCTGCCAACCCGCAGCCCGCACCCGGCGTGCACATTCGGCCAGCAGCAGGCCCGAGTCCGCGCCCTTGAAGTGGGCGTCGGTGTCGGGAAAATGGCGACCGATGTCGCCCAGACCGGCGGCGCCGAACAGCGCGTCGGTGATCGCGTGCAGCAGCGCGTCGGCGTCCGAATGGCCCAGCAGGCCGTGGCTGTGCGGGATGGTGACGCCGCCCAGCACCAGCGGCCGGCCCGGCACCAGGGCGTGCGTGTCCCAGCCTTCACCAATGCGCAAAAGCGGGCGCAAAACCGGAAGCGGTGGGTTCATCGTCGGGCCCTGGTGTTGCAGCAGGCGTTCGGCCAGCGCGAAGTCACCCGGCCAGGTGACCTTGAAGTTCTCGAACTCACCCCGCACCAGCAGCGGTGCATGGCCCAGCGCCTCGACGGCGCTGGCTTCGTCGGTGACCGCCGCACCGGCGGCACGCAAAGCCGTCTCCAAAAGGCCCAGGCGGAACATCTGCGGCGTCTGCGCCGCCCATTTGCCCGCACGGTCGACCGTGGCGTCAACACGGGCCGGCGAAGGTTCGGTTCGCTGCTGTTTGAGGGTGTCGGCCAGCGGCAGCGCCAGCAGGCCGCCCACGGCGTCGTCGCTGCAGGCAGCCAGCAAGCGCGCCACCCATTCGGGACGCAACAGGCAGCGGGCAGCGTCGTGCACCAGCACCCAGTCGTGCGCCAGCGCACCGCGCGCCCGCAACTCGGCCAGGCCGTTGGCCACGGTCTCGGCGCGGCTGGCGCCACCGACACGGGCGGCCCAGGCCCGCTCGCCAGCAAAGCCCGGCACGAGCTGCTCGAACTGGGCGTCGTCAGCCGACAGCACCACCAACGTGGCGCTGATTTCTGGCACTTGAGCCAAGGCCGTCAGGGTGTGCGCCACCAGCGGCCGGCCGGCTACCGGGGCGTACTGCTTGGGGCCGCCGCTGCCGGCGCGGCTGCCGCTGCCGGCGCAAGGTACCAGCGCAAAAAAGCGGGGTTCGGTCCCGATCACGGTGAGGGTCATAGGGCGGGATTCTAGAATTGCTGGATTCCACGCCCCCGAGCCCGCGCTCCGGGGCGTGTTGCCGTTTTCAGCGCTGGCGCCCAAGCTCACCGGGCGCCGCAAGTTCTTGTCCGAGCCCCCGCCATGCAACTGCCCGTCATCGCCGCTGGAAAGCGCTTCACCCTGCCCCGGCCCATCGGCTCGGCCGACGCCTTGCTGCTGGCCCGGCTGGCCCAGGCCCGGCAGGCTGAAAAGCGCCTGCTGGTCATCATCACCGCCGAGCCGGCCGATGCCCAGCGCCTGGCCGACGAGTTGCCGTTTTTCGCCCCCGGCGTCAAGACCACGCTGTTCCCGGACTGGGAGACCCTGCCCTACGACACCTTCAGCCCGCACCAGGACCTGATCAGCGAGCGACTGGCCACGCTCTGGCGCATCCATACCGGCGAGGCCAATGTGGTGCTGCTGCCCGCCACCACCGCGCTGACCCGGCTGGCGCCGCCCAGTTTTCTGGCCGGCACCACCTTCTTGTTCAAGCAAAAAACCCAGCTGGACGAAGCCGGGCTCAAGGCCCAACTCACGCTGGCCGGCTACAACCATGTCAGCCAGGTCGTGTCCCCCGGTGAATACGCGGTGCGGGGTGGTCTGATCGACTTGTTCCCGATGGGCTCGCTGGTGCCGTACCGGGTGGACTTGTTCGACAACGAGGTCGATTCGATCCGCACCTTCGACCCCGACACCCAGCGCAGCCTGTACCCGGTGCCCGAGGTGCGGCTGCTGCCGGGGCGCGAGTTTCCGATGGACGAGGCGGCGCGCGCCACCTTCCGCCAACGCTGGCGCGAAAAGCTCGACGGTGACCCGACCAAGAGCCGGATCTACAAGGACATTGCCCAGGGCATCGCCACCGCCGGCATCGAGTACTACCTGCCGCTGTTTTTTGATCAGACCGCGACGATCTTCGACTACCTCGGCCAGGACGACGCCCGGGCGCAGTTGGTGCTGCACGGCGCGGTGGACGAGGCGCTGGACCGCTTTTGGGTTGACACCCGTGACCGCCACCGTTTTATTGCCGCCGACCCGACCCGCACCGTGCTGGCGCCTGAGGACATATTCCAGCGCAGCGACGAGTTTTTCACCAACGCCAACCGGCATGCGGTGCTGGTGCTGCGTGGCGCTGCCACAGCGACGGCAGCGCCAACGACAACACCAGCGGCGCCGGATGGCACTGAGCCCCTCGCATCGACCGTGTCCTGGGCCCGCCCGCTGCCCGACGTGTCGGCCGACCGCAGCGCCACCGAGCCGCTCGCCGCCCTGGGCCGGCACCTGGAGACAACGCCCTACCGGGTGCTGATCGTGGCCGAGAGCGACGGCCGGCGCGAGAGCCTGCTGGAGATGCTGCGCGACCACAAGATCGAGCCGCCCAGCGTCAGGACGCTGGCCGAGTTCGAGGCCAGCAACGAGAAGTTTGCGATCACCGCCGCACCGCTGGCGGCGGGGTTTTTCTGGTTCGAGCCGGCGGCATCGTCCAACACCGAAACCACCGGTCCTGGCGCCGCAGCCGCCGACACCGCCATCCAGTTCATCACCGAGACCGAACTGTTTGCCAGCTCCCCGCAAGGCCGGCGCCGGCGCAAGCAAGAGCAGGTCAGCAGCGTCGAGGCGCTGATCAAGGACTTGTCCGAGCTGAAGGTGGGCGACCCGGTGGTGCACGGCAACCACGGCATCGGCCGCTACGTCGGGCTGATCAGCATTGATATCGGCGACGGCGCGAGTGAATTTTTGCACCTGGAATACGCCGACCAGGCCACGCTCTACGTACCGGTGGCGCAGCTGCACCTGATCTCGCGCTACACCGGCGTCAGCGCCGACGAGGCACCGCTGCACCGCCTGGGCTCGGGCCAGTGGGACAAGGCCAAGCGCAAGGCCGCCGAGCAAGTGCGCGACGCCGCTGCCGAGCTGCTCAATCTGTACGCCCGCCGGGCCTCGCGAGAGGGCCATGCCCACCGCTACTCGGCGCATGACTACGAGGCTTTTGCGTCCAGCTTCGGCTTCGAAGAAACCCCAGACCAGCGCGCCGCGATCCATGCGGTGATCCAGGACATGGTCAGCCCGCAGCCCATGGACCGGCTGGTCTGCGGCGATGTCGGCTTTGGCAAGACCGAAGTGGCTTTGCGCGCCGCTTTCATCGCGGTGATCGGCGGCAAGCAGGTCGCCATCCTGGCACCCACCACGCTGCTGGCCGAGCAGCACTACCAGACCCTGGTCGACCGCTTTGGCAAGTGGCCGGTACGCATTGCCGAGATGTCGCGCTTCCGCTCAGCCAAAGAGATCAAGGTGGCGCTGGACGGCCTGGAGGCCGGCACCGTCGACATCGTCGTCGGCACCCACAAGCTGCTCTCGCCCGACGTCAAGTACAAAAGGTTAGGCCTGCTGGTGATCGACGAAGAGCACCGCTTCGGCGTGCGCCACAAGGAGGCGATCAAGGCCATGCGCGCCGAGGTGGATGTGCTGACGCTCACCGCCACGCCGATCCCGCGCACCCTGGGCATGGCGCTCGAAGGCCTGCGCGACTTGAGCGTCATCGCCACCGCGCCGCAGCGCCGCCTGGCCATCAAGACCTTTGTGCGCAGCGAGGGCAACAGCGTGATCCGTGAGGCCGTGTTGCG
>JBBRZR010000145.1:0-10744 GCA_038236495.1 Burkholderiales bacterium | reverse complement strand
CTGGGCCGCCACCAGCCCGGCCACGCTGCCACCGATGACCACGGCATGGTGGCGGTTCATGCCTGCGCCCGCCCGGCCGACGGCGCAGCCACCCGCACAGCCGCCAGCGCCACCTGCTGCTCCAGCGCCAGGCAGGCCAACAGCGTCTCTCCGTCGTCAAAGTCGTGGCGCCGGCCGCTGAGCACATGCTCGATCCGGCCGGCGATAAGCCCGGGGTGTTGCGGGTCGGCCGGCCGCAAGCTGACGGCGTACAGGGCGGCTGGGGGGATGGCGGTGGCCGGGATTGGCGCTGCGGTCATGGTGGGTGGCAACGGGTGCAGGAGGGTCAGACCTGCAGTGTCGACATCGGGGCGCCGCAGGTCGTCCACGAAAGGTCTCGTTTCGGTCCCAGTGGGCCGGGCCCGCGCCCGCGACCGGCACGTACCATGGGGCCGTGACGCCCTCGACCCTGACATCGCAGCCCCCGCCGCGCCTGGCCGACACGGCGGCTTCGGTGCTGCACTTCGGCCCGTTCACGCTGGATCTGGCCGCGGCGCAGCTGCGCCGCGACGGCCAGCCGGTGGCGATGCGGCCCAAAGCCTTCGAGTTGCTGGTGGCGCTGGCCAGCCGGCCCGGCACGCTGGTCAGCAAGGACGAGTTGCTCGACACGGTCTGGGGCCGGCGCTTCATCACCGAGGGCGTGATCAAGACCGTGGTGGGTGAGTTGCGCACCGCCCTGGGCGACGACCCCAAGCAGCCGCGCTGGATCGAGACCGTGCCGCGTCGCGGTTACCGTTTTGCGGCCGGCGCGCACCGCCACGGCGCTGCGGCCGAGGCGGGGGCGGCGCTGCAGACCTCCGACAGCACAGCCAGCCACGTCGCCACGCACGCCGCCACCCCAGCCGCCACCCCCGTTGCCGCCACACCCTTCAACAGCGGCCCCGCCGCCGGCAACCTGCCCGCAGCACTGGCCCCCACCCTCGGCCGCACGCTGGAGCTGGCCGCGCTGGCCGCCCTGGCCGGCCAGCACCGCGTGCTCACCGTGGCGGGCCCGTCGGGCATCGGCAAGACCCGGCTCGCGCTGGCGTTGGCCGCAGCGCAGCGCACCGCCTGGCCCGACGGCGTTTGGTTTGTCGAACTGGCACCGCTGGCGGCCGAGACCACCGACGCCGCCACCCTGCGCGCCTTGCTGGCGCAGGCGCTCAAGCTCGGTGGCGCATCGGCCAGCAGCACCGCCGCCCTGGCCGGCGCGCTGCAACCGCTGGCGCTGCTGCTGGTGCTGGACAACGCCGAGCACCTGCTCGACACCCTGGCGCCGCTGCTGACCCAGCTGCTGTCGCAAGCCCCGCAATTGCACATCGTGCTGACCAGCCAGGAGCCGCTGCGCATCCCCGGTGAGCAGGTCTTCCGCCTGGCCCCACTGGCCGTGCCGCTGGCCACCGATGACGGCGATGCCGGCAAGCTCATGGCCAGCGGCGCGGTGCAGTTGTTCGTCGCCCGGGTGGCCGGCAGCCTGCCCGGTTTTGCGCTGGCGCCGCAACAACAGCAGGCGGTGGCCGAGATCTGCCGCGCGCTCGACGGTCTGCCACTGGCACTGGAGCTGGCCGCCGCCCGGGTGCCCTTGCTGGGCGTGCACGGCATCGCCGCGCTGTTGCTGGGCCATGACGACGATCCCCGGCTGCAGCTGCTGACGCAAGGCGCCCGCACCGCCCACACCCGCCAACGCACGCTGCGCGATGCGCTGCAATGGAGCCACGACCTGCTCGATGACCGGCAGCGCCGGGTGTTTCGCCGGCTCGGGGTGTTCCGCGGCGGCTTCACGCTGGCGGCGGCGCAGGCCGTCTGCGGCGACAGCACACTCGACGAGTGGGCCGTGCTGGACGCCGTGCAGGCGCTGGTCGAGAAGTCGCTGGTCACGGCGCCGGCCCAGCCCGGCGCGACACCCCGCTTCAAGCTGCTGGAGAGCCTGCGCAGCTTTGCCCTGGAGCGCCTGGCCGATGCCGGCGAGACCGACGCCACCCGGCGCCGCCACCTGTGCGCGGCCTGCAGCTACTGGACCCGCGCCGACCTGCGGGGCCTGAGTGATCCGGTATTGGCCTGGGTGACCGAGCACGGGCCCGAGATCGACAACCTGCGCGCCGCGCTGCGTTATGCCAGCAGCACACCGGCCACGCGGCCCAACGCCAACCCCAGCCCGCAAGGCACCGTCAGCGAGCCCGCGCCGGGCCGCGCCGCGGACGACGCGCTGGCGCTGTTTGTCGTCTCGTCGGTGCTGTGGTGTCGGGCCGACATCGCCGCCGAGGGCCGCATCTGGTGCGAAGCGCTGCGGGCCCAGGCCGAACGCACCGACAACCCGGCCCTGCGCCACGGCTTCGATTTGTCGGTAGCCATCCTGTCGCTGTATGCCGGCGCCTACCCGCCGGCCGAAGGCGCAGCGGCGGCAGCGCGGGCGGCCGATGGTTTCGATGGGGCCGGCGACCGGGTGCGGGGCTACTACGCCCTCAACCTGTGCTACCAGCTCAACCTGCGGGCGGCCCGGCCGGGCCCGAATGCCAGCGTGCTGGCCCGGATGCAGCTACTCGAACAACCCGACTGGGGCGTGCTGCTGACACGCTACCGGCGTGTGGTCACAGGCTACGAACACCGACTGGCCGGCCGCAGTGACGACTACCTGGCCTATTGCCGCAACGAGCTGGCGCTGTGCCGGCAGCATGGTGCCGTGTCCGAGGGCTGGAATGCCGCGCAGGGCCTGATGCTGGCCGAACAAGACATCGGTGACACGGCAGCGGCGCTGGCGGTAGGCGAACAGGCGCTGGCCGAGGTGCGCGCCGCTGGCCGCATGCGCCAACATGCGGCGATGCTGGCGCTGTGGACCACGATGCTGGCCGAAAGCGGCGACTGCAACGGCGCGCGCCGCGCCCTGGCCGAGGCCTTGCCCGCCTTGCGCAGCGTGGGCACACCCTGGATGGCGCATCTGGCGCTGGCCTGGCTGGCCCACCAGGAGCACCGCGACGTTGCGGCCGCCCAACTCATCGGCTGGCAAGAGGCCGAGCAGCGCAGCCGCAGCGGCAACCCGCCGGGCCAGTACATCGCCCGCTCGCTTCAAGCCTTGTGTGTGCGGCTGGCCCAGCGCTTGGGTGATGCCGGCCTGGCCTCGGCGCGCCGCACGGGTGAAGCCCTTGACCACGACAGCGCCGAACGGCTGGCGCTGGCGGATTGACGCGATACTGCGCCGCATGCGCTCCACACGACTCGACGGCAAGCGGGTGTTGATCACCCAATCCCAAGACTTCATGGGCCCGGTGCTGTGCGATGTGTTCAGCCAACTCGGCGCACACGTGATCGCCGACCCCTGCAGCCTGGCCGACGATCCCGGCCTGCCCGCCACCATCATCGCGGCCGCCGGCACCGTGGACGTGCTGGTGCTGCACCTGTCGCTGCCCGCGCCGTCCACCCCGGCGCAGGACATCGGCGAGGCCGAATGGCGCTCGGTGTTTGCCCACCTGGTCGACCCGATGCCGCGGCTGGTGGCCGCTGTGCTGCCGCAGATGCTGGCGCGTCAATCCGGCCGCATCCTGTTGATGGGCAGTGCCGCCGCGCTGCGCGGCCAGAAACGATGCGCCAGCTACAGCGCGGCGCGCGGCGCGCAGCTGGCCTACATGCAGTCCGCGGCGCTGGAGCTGGCGCCGCAGGGCATCCAGTTCAACGCCATCGCGCAGAACTTCGTAGCGAACCCGACCTACTTTCCGCCCGAGGTGCAGGCCAACCCGCGCTTTCAGGACCGTTTGAAGCGCGAAGTGCCGCTGGGCCGGCTGGTGTCGGCCGAGGAGGACGCGCTGTTTGCCGCCTACCTCTGCAGCGACGCGGCCGCGTGTTTTGTCGGACAGGTCTTTCCGGTCAGCGGCGGCTGGGCGCTGAAGTAGCGCGGCCCGCAGGCCCAGCGTGGGCCAGGCAGCAAGCCCCGGTGCACCGCGTGTTTCAGACCCCAGTACGGTGGGCAAACCCGGTCGGATCGACGCGCCGCCCAAGCGTCGACCGCCGGTGCGGCATGGGCCCTGGGCGCGGCCATCCGGGGTGACCCCGTGCTGCCAGCGCTGCCCGATACTGCGGACCCATGATTCACCTGCCCACCAGCCCTGACCGGGATACCCCGCCGCTGCACTGCCGGCCTGGCGTGGTGTGCGCCACGCGGCGGCTGCTGGCGGTGCTGGTGCTGGTGCTGGTGCTGGCGGCCAGCGCGGTGCCGGGCGCGGCCCGGGCGGCCGAGCCGGTGGACCTGGCGCAGGCGCTGGCGCTGGCCAGCCAGCGCTCGGGCAAGCTGGGTGCTGCTGCGGCTGCCGCGGCGCAATCCCAGGCCCAGGCCCAGGCGGTGCAAGGCCTGGGCGGGCCGGTGCTGGCGCTGTCGGCGCTGGGCTACAGCTTCGAGCGCCGGCAGTCCATCAGCCTGCAGCCCTATGCCAACAACATCAACGGCCTGATCAACGGCCTGCCGATACCACCCAGCCTGCTGCCACTGCCGATCGACATCCCGCCGGTACCCGATTCGGTGTCGCTGAACCTGCGCAAGACCGGCGCTGCCGGTTTTGTCAACGGCCTGCTGCCGCTCTACACCGGCGGCCGCATCGCCGGCGTGCGCGAGGTGGCGGCCGGCCGCGCCGCCGAGGCCAGCGCCAACCAGACGCAAGACCGCGACGAAGTGCAGGCCACGCTGGTACAGCGTTACTTCGGGGTGCAACTGGCGGCCCGGGTGGCGGCCGTGCGCGAGGCCACCCGGCTGGGCATTGCCGAGCACCAGCGCAGCGCGCGCCGGCTGGAAGCCGCCGGGCTGATCGCCCGGGTGGAGCGGCTGCAGGCCGACGTGGCTTACGAGGGCGCGGTGCGCGAGGCCTCCAAGGCGCAGCACGACCTGGCCCTGGCGCAGCGCGCGCTGGCGGCGATGGTGGGCGACGACAGCGCCACCGCGCCGCTGGCCACGCCACTGTTTGTCGACACCCGGCCGCTACCGCCGCTGGCCGACTACCTGCAACGCGGCGCCGCCGCCCACCCCGGTTTGGCCGTGGTGCGGGCCAAGCGGGCGCAGGCGCTGGCGCTGGCCAAGGTGGAGGAAGGCGCACACAAGCCCAGCGTGATGGCCTTTGGCGTGGTCGAGGCCCGGGGCGGCGCCAGCCGGCCCGACTGGATGATGGGCGTGTCCGCCAACTGGGTGTTGATCGACGGCATCGACCGCGATGCGGTGGCACGCTCGGGCCAGGCCGCCGAGCGCCGGGTCGACGAGGCCGAGCGCCAGACCCGGCAGGACATCGCGCTGCTGGTCGAACGCAACTACCGCAATGTCGATCAGGCCAGTGTCAAGTACCTGTCGCTGCGCGCCGACGACGCGCTGGCGCAAGAGCTGCTGCGCCTGCGCCGCAAAAGCCTGGCCGAGGGCCTGGGCACCGCCGTGGACCTGATCGACGCCCAGCTCAACCTGGCCAAGGTGCAGACCGAACAGGCCGCCGCCGCCTTCGAGTACAGCCAGTCGGTAGCCGCGCTGCTGGCCTCGGTGGGCGAGCTGGACCAATTGCCGCTGTGGGCAGCGCGTGCCGACATCCAGCACCGCTGAAGCGCTCCGGACCGCCGACCCATCCGATCCCCCTCACCCGAAACCACCTGTGGCCAAGACTTCCAAACTCCCCGCCGTGCTGGTGTTGGCGCTGTTGGCCGGGCTGATCGCCGGCGGGCTGTGGCTGGCCGGTCGGCCGCAGCCGCTGCAGTTCCAGGGCCAGCTTGAAGCCGAGCAGACGGCGGTGGCACCCAAGGTGCCGGGCCGGGTGGCCCGGGTGCTGGTGACCGAGGGCCAGACCATCACGGCCGGCACCCAGCTGATCGAGATGGACGCGCCCGAGATCGCTGCCAAGGCCCAGCAGGCCGGCGCGGTGCGCGACGCCGCCCAGGCGCTGAGCGACAAGGCCCAGACCGGCGCCCGCAAGGAAGAAGTGCGCATGGCCCAACTCAACGCCCAGCGCGCCAAGATCGGCGCGGACCTGGCCGAAACCTCGTTCCGCCGGGTCGACGGCCTGGCCCGCGACGGCCTGATCGCCGCCCAGAAGCGCGACGAGGCCGAGGCCAACTGGCGCGCCAATGCCGACCTGGCCCGCGCCGCCGACGCGCAGTACCGGCTGGCGCTGTCGGGTGCGCGGGTCGAGGACAAGGCCGCCGCTGCCGCGCAACTGCGCCAGGCCGGCGCTGCGGTTGCCGAGGTCAACGCGGCGCTGGCCGAAACGCAGCTCGCCAGCCCGGTGGCCGGCGAGGTGACCCAGGTCAACGCCAGGGTGGGCGAGTTGGCACCGGCCGGCGTGCCGGTGGTCACGATCACCGACCTGGCCCGGGTCTGGGCAGTGCTGAACGTGCGTGAGGACCTGCTGCCGCGCTTCCAGAAAGGCCAGCGCTTTTCAGCCGCCGTGCCGGCGCTGGGCCTGGCGGCGGCCGAGTTCGAGGTCTACGCGCTGGCGGCGCAGCCCGACTTTGCCACCTGGCGGGCGTCACCCGGCGGCACCCACTTCGACGCCCGCAGCTTCGAGGTCAAGGCGCGGCCGGTGAAACCGCTGGCCGGCGCACGGCCGGGCATGTCGGTGGTCATCACCGTCACGCCCTGAGCGGCGAAAGGGCGCAGCGCATGCCCACCGAGCCGGCGGCCGAACCGGGCGATGGGACCGGCGCCGCGGCGCCGCCAACGCGGGCTGCGGACAGGCCCCCATCCCGGGCCGCGGTGATGCAGCCACCGCTGTCCGCGGTGTTGCACACACCGCTGTCCGCGGTGTTGCACTCACCGCTGTCTGCCGTGATGCGCCGCGAATGGCAGGCCCTGCGCGCCAGCCCCTGGGACCTGGCGCTGGTGAGCTGGTGGCCGGCGCTGCTGCTGGGCCTGCTGTGGTGGACGCTGGCGGCCGGCCTGCCGCGCGGCCTGCCGCTGGCCTGGGTGGACCAGGATCACTCGGCCACGTCGCGCCAGTTGCAGCAAGTCGTGATGGCCTCGCCCACGCTGCAACGGGCCGCACCGGTGGCCGACGAGATGGCCGCGCTGCACGCCGTGCGCAGCGGCCAGGCGGTGGGCTGGCTGCGGGTACCGGCCGGCTTCGAGCGGGACCTCCTGGCTGGCCGCGCGCCGCAGCTGCAACTGCAGGTCAACGCCCAGCAATCGGTGGGCGCCGGCTTGGTCAAAAGCCAGGTGCAGACCGGCGTGGCGCTGTTCTCGGCCGGCGCCGAGCTCAAGCTCCGCAGTGCCGGTGGCGAGCCCGCCGCCCAGGCGCTGGCCAACCTGGAGCCGTTGCGCCCCGGGCTGCTGACGCTGTTCAACGGCCCGATGAACTACGAGGCCTTCCTGGTGCCGGCGCTGGGCGCGGCGCTGCTGCAACTGCTGGCGATGTTTGCCGGCGTGGCCAGTGTCGGCCGCGAGTTGCGCTGCGGCACGCTGCCGGACTGGCTGCACAGCGCCGGCGGCCGGCTGGCACCGGCGCTGGCCGGCAAGCTGACCGTCAACCTGCTGCCACTGGCGGGCCTGAGCCTGCTGATGGTGGCCGGCCTGGCCTGGGGCCGGGGCTTTGCGGTGCAGGGGTCGGTGGCGCTGCTGCTGGCCGCACACGGCCTGGCCTTGCTGGCCAACGCGGCGCTCGGTGTGCTGGCGGTGCTGGCCACCCGCAGCCTGCGCATGGGACTGTCGGTGGCCGGGGTGGTGGCCTCACCCGCTTTCACCTACGCCGGTGCCGGCTACCCGCTGCTGGCCATGCCGGCCATAGCCCAGGCCTGGGCTATGGCGCTGCCGCTCACCCATTTGCTGCGCCTGCAGGCCGAGCAATGGGGCATGGGCGCGCCCGCCGTGTATGCCCTGGGTGATCTGGCGGTGCTGGCGGCGATGGCGCTGCTGCCCTGGTTGATCGTGCCGGCGTTGCTGCGGCGTTGCAACACGCCTGCCGCCTGGGGCCGACCGTGAGCCGCCACCACCCACGCCGGCCGGGTGGCGTCTGGCTGGGCGTCTGGCTGGGCGTCTGGCTGGGCGCCTGGATGGCCGCCCGCTGCCTGCGCCGCAACGCCGGCGCGCTGCTGTTGATGGCGCTGGCCGGCGCCTTCTACGCGTTTTTCTACCCGTATCCCTACGCCAACGAGCAGGTCACCCGGGTGCCGGTGGCGGTGGTCGATGGTGACCGCAGTGCGCTGTCGCGCCAGCTGGTGCGCATGGCGATGGCGTCGCCGGGCCTGAACGTGGTGCTGGTCACCGCCAGCGAGGCCGAGGCCCAGCAGGCGCTGTGGCGGCGCGAGATCGAGGGCGTGCTGATCATCCCGCCCGACCTGGCGCGCAACGCCACGCAGGGCCGGACCGTCACGCTGCCGGTGCTGGGCAACGGCAGCTACCTGCTGCTGAACAAGGCGGTGCTGGAAGGCTTTGCCAAGAGCGTGGGCACCTTGTCGGCCGGCATCGAACTGGCCAAGCGCCAGGCCCACGGCGCGGCGCCGGCCCAGGCCGCTGCGCAGCGCGCTCCGGTGCAACTGGGCATCACCGCGCTGTTCAACGAGCGCGAGGGCTATGCCAGCTACATCGTGCCGGCGGTGGCGGTGCTGATCGTGCAGCAAACCCTGCTGATCGGCGCGTCGCTGCTGGCCGGCACCTGGTGCCAGCGCGGCGGCGCCCGGGCCCGTTGGCTGCTGCGGCGGCCGCAGCGCGCGCTGGGCCTGTGGGGGTTGCTGGCCGCGGTAGGTTTTGCCAACGGCCTGTTCTTCTTCGGCTTTGTGTTCTGGTTCTGGGACTACCCGCGCGGCGCCAACCTGCCGCTGGCCGCCGCGGTGCTGCTGCCGTTTGTGCTGGCGGTGGCGGCGCTGGGGTTGGCGCTGGGCACCTGGTCGCGCCAGCGCGAGCGGGTGTTCATGCTGGCCGTGGCCACCTCGATCCCGCTGCTGTTCCTCACCGGCATACCCTGGCCGCTGCAGGCGGTGCCGGTGCCGCTGCAGTGGCTGGCCGCGCTGCTGCCCACCACGGCGGGGGTGCAGGCCCTGGTGGCGGTCAACCAGATGGGCGCCTCGCTGGCCGAGGTGCTGCCGCAGCTGCGGCAGCTGTGGGCGCTGTGCGGCGTCTATGCGCTGCTGGCGGCCTGGGCGCTGCAGCGGGCCGGGCGGCAGGCGGCAGGTGCTGGCCTGCGCAGCGATCAGGCCGGGCGCTGACCGGGTTTGATCCATCCCATCCTGCCGGCACAGGCCGCGCAGTCCCGGCTCACCGCACCACCGCCAGAAACAAGAACGCCGCGAAAAGCACCCCGTGCACGGCGCCCTGCATCAGCGTGGCGCGGCCACGGCCCAACGTCAGCGTGCCCACCAGCAGCGTCAGGGTCAGCAGCACGATCTGCATCGGCGGCAGGCCCAGCACCCGCGCAAATAGGAACATCGGCGACGGCGCGGTCAGCGCCGCGGCCTCAATCGGCCTGGAAGCCCGAGTCCTTCACCGGCTTGGTCCACTTGGCCAAATCCGCGCGCTGCACCGCGGCCAGTTGGTCGGGCGTGGAGCCCACGGTGTCGAGCCCCAGTGCCGTCAAACGGGTTTGCAGCGTCGGGTCCTTCAGCGCCGCCTGCACGGCGGTGCTCAGGCGCTGCGCGGTGGCGGCGGGCAGCGTGCCGGGGCCGTACATCGCAAACCAGGCGCTGGCGTCCATCGGCACGCCCTGCTCGCGCAGCGTGGGCACCTCGGGCAGCTGCGGCGACCGCTGGGTACCGGTGACGGCGATGACGCGCACCTTGCCGGCGCGGTGCTGCTCCAGCGCCTCCGAGATTACGTCCACGTTGTAGCCGATGTGGCCGCCCATCAGCGCGTTCATCGCCGGCGCGCCGCCCTGGTAGGGCACGTGCTGCAACGGGACACCGGCCGTGTCGCCGATCATCAGACCCAGGAAGTGCGGCACCGTGCCGTTGCCCGACGAGCCGTAGCTGGCGGTGGACGGGTCGGCCTTGGCCTTGGCCAGCATCTCGGCCATGGTCTTGACGTTGCTCTTGGGGCCCGAGACGATGCCGAACTGGAAGCTGGCCAGCTGGCTGATCGGTGCCAGGTCCTTGACCGGGTCGTAGCCCAGCTTCTTGAACACCAGCGGGAACAGCACCACCGGGCCGCTGGGCATGATGACAACGGTGTTGCCGTCGGGCGCTGCGGCCTTCACCGCCTCGATCGCGATGCGGCCGGCCGCGCCCGGCTTGTTGTCGACCACCACGTTCTGCCCGCCCAGCTGCGCCGGCAGGCGCTCGGCCAGCAGGCGGGCGATCACGTCGGCCGAACCGCCGGGCGGAAAGCCGACCAGGATACGCAGCGGCGGCTTGTCGGCCTGGGCCTGGGCGGCGGTAGCGGCCAGCGTGGCGACCAGCGCAAAGGCGGCCAGGGTGGGCAGGTGTCGACGGTGCATGTCAGGGTCTCCTCGGGATGGGCAGGCTGCAATGTAGTGCCCCGGCCTGGCCGGCCCCCCTCCGGACCGACCCTGGCCTGGGTACAAGCCGCAACGGCCGGCCCGGGCTACGGCCGGCGGGTGCGCCCTGGCTACCAGCCCAGCGGGTGCACCTGGTAGAGCAGCGCCAGCTCGCGGTAGACCTCGGGCGACTCGGCGGCCAGCGCCTGCGGTTGCTCGAAAAACAGCTCGCTGACCACGGCAAAAAACTCGGCCGGCTCGGTCGCGCCGTAGTCACTGATCAAAGCCGAGGGCTCACGCCTCAAGCGCTCGAAGGCCTCGCCCATCACCTGGGCCCAACGCCGGCGCTG
>JBBRZR010000144.1:0-10779 GCA_038236495.1 Burkholderiales bacterium | reverse complement strand
TATCGCGAAGCGATGTGAAGGCCGCAAAGCGGCCGTGCCGTAGCCAAGAAATCAGCCAAGACCCGAAGGGTCGTGCTCGGCTTTGCCGAGCCGGTCGCAGGCCGGGGCTGATTTCTCGGCGCAGGCGCATATCGCGAAGCGATGTGAAGGCCGCAAAGCGGCCGTGCCGTAGCCGAGAAGAGCGCCAAGACCCGAAGGGTCGTGCTCGGCTTTGCCGAGCCGGTCGCAGGCCGGGGCTGACGAAAAAAAACCCGCTGTTGCGGGCTTCTTGCCGCCAATCCAGCGGCTGTCTTACGGGTTGCGGAAGTTGTCGTGGCAGTTTTTGCAAGCACCGGCAGCGGCGCCGAAGGCGGTCTTCAACTGGTCCGGATTGCCGGTCTTGGCGACCAGCGACAGTTTGGCCACCTCGTCCTGCATCTTTTTGGCGTCCTCGTCGAACTTGGCGCGCTCGGTCCAGACCTTGGCATTGGGCGAGCCTTTTTCCGTGCCCGAGGTGCCCTCGACAAAACCGGCATACGGCAGCTTGGACATGTAGGCCACGACCTCGGCATTGGACGCCGCTGCGGCGGCATCGAAAGGCGCCTTGCCGCCGACCATCGCGCCGATACGGCTGAAGTGGGCCGACATCACCTGGAACGCGGCTTTGCGGTACTTGACGGCGTCTTCCGGCTTCTGGAACTGGGCCGCTGCAGGCAGGGCCGCCAGCGCGCCGAGCACGGCGATAGAGGCGACGAGCAATCGTTTCATTCAGGATCTCCCACAAAGAGGGTCGGTGGACACCCGACAAAATGGGCGGGCGCATGGCAGTTTACGGGCCGTATCGGCTTTTTATTCCCCGGGCTATCACGGGCTATCACGGGGCCATCGCGGGGCCATCGCGGGGCCGGCACGCTGTGCTGGCGGGGCGGCTTCGGCTATCGTTGCCGCCATCCTGCCCGCAGCGTCCCACCGATGTCATCCCTCCCGTCCGCCCCAACCACCACCCTCTCAGGCACCGCCACGCTGCGCGCGGTGCGGGTCTGGGACCTGCCCACCCGGCTGTTCCACTGGACGCTGGCCGCAGCGGTCACGGCCTTGGCCATCACCGGCCAGGTGGGCGGCAACGCGCTGTTCTGGCACATGCGGTTGGGCTTGCTGGTGATGGCGCTGCTGGTGTTCCGTGTGATGTGGGGGCTGGTGGGTGGGCGCTGGTCGCGTTTCACCAGCTTCGTGCGCTGGCCGGGCACGGTCTGGCGCTACCTGCGCGGGCCGCACCGCAGTGATGACCTCTTCGAGGTGGGCCACAACCCGCTGGGCGCGTTTTCGGTGCTGGCGATGATCGCGCTGCTGGCCGTGCAGGT
This sequence comes from Burkholderiales bacterium, assembly GCA_038236495.1. Lineage (GTDB taxonomy): Bacteria > Pseudomonadota > Gammaproteobacteria > Burkholderiales > Burkholderiaceae_C > Pseudaquabacterium. Next base: position 9,439 of record JBBRZR010000144.1, on the reverse strand, counting down.
GGCCACCGGCCTGGTCGCCGATGACGAGATCGCCACCACCGGCCCGCTGAACCGTTTTGTCGCCAACGCCACCGGACTGGCCGCATCCGCCTGGCACACCGGCTGGGGCAAGTGGGGGCTGGCGGCGCTGGTGGCGTTGCACCTGGTGGCGATTGGCGTCTACCGCTGGCGCGGCGTCAATCTGGTCAAGCCGATGATCAGTGGCGACAAGCGCTTGCCCGGTGTGGTGCCACCCTCGACCGACAGCGCCGCAACCCGCCTCCTGGCCGCGCTGTTGCTGGCCTTGTGCGGTGCCGGCGCGTGGTGGATCGCGCGCCTGGGCGGCTAGCGGCATGCTTTTTTCCGAAGTTCTTGCCTGCTAGACTGGTTTGAGACTGCCCCGTCCCTGATGCCACCTCCCGCGATCCGCCTGCAAACACCCGACACGCCGGGCCTGGTCGATGCCACGCGCGAGATCTTTGCCGAGTACGCGCAGGCGCTGGGCATCGACCTCTGCTTCCAGAACTTCGAGCAGGAGCTGGCCGCGCTGCCGGGCGACTACGCGGCGCCCCAGGGCGCCTTGCTGCTGGCATTCGTCGATGGCGTATTGGCGGGCTGTGGCGCGTTTCGGCCGCTGACCGACGTGGATTACGCCAACGCCTGCGAGATGAAGCGGCTCTACGTGCGCCCGGCTTTCCGCCGCTACGGCCTGGGCCGCACGGTGGCCCAGGCGCTGCTGGACTTGGCGGTGCAGGCGGGCTATTCGGCGATGTTGCTCGATACGCTGGACGACATGGAGGCCGCGCGAGGCCTCTACGAGACCCTGGGTTTTGCCGAGGTGCCGCCGTACTACTTCAACCCGATCGCCGGCGCGCATTACCTCATGGCCGATCTGTCTTGAGCATGCCGTGACCGACCCGACCCTCGCATCATCCGTCCCGGCCCTGTCCGGTGCCGGCACGATCACCGCGTTGCCGGTAGCGCCATCGCTGCTGGGGGAGTCGCCGCTGTGGCATCCCGACGAACAGGTGCTGTACTGGTGCGACATCCCGGGCCGCACGCTCAACCGCTGGGATCCGGTCACGGCTCACTACCAGACCTGGGACTTCGAATGTGAGCCCAGTTGTTGCGTGCCGCTGCTGGGCGGCGGCTTGCTGCTGGCCATGCGTGACGGCCTCTGGCGCTTCGACGTCGGCAGTGGGCAACGCCACCGCGTGGCCGAGCCGCCCTACGACCCCGCCACCCAGCGCTTCAACGACGGCAAGGCCGACGCCCGTGGCCGGTTCTGGATCGGCACGATCGATGACCGCCGCCGGCCCGAAGCCGCGCTGTACCGGCTGGCCGATGGCAGCTTGCAGCGCATGGCCGATGGCATCACTGTCAGCAACGGCCTGGCGTTCAGCCCGGACGACCGCACGATGTACTGGGCCGACACCAAGGCGCATGTGGTTTATACCTTTGAGGTCGATGTCAACGACGGCAGCCTGTCGGGGCGCCGGGTGTTCCGGCAGTTCGAGGCACGCCAGGACGGCCAGCCCTTGCCAGCCTATGGTGGCCGGCCCGATGGCGCTGCGGTGGACGCCGAGGGTGCGTATTGGGTGGCGATGTTCGAGGGCCAGCGCCTGCTGCGGCTGGCGCCCGACGGCAGTCCACTGGCCGAGTTGCGGCTGCCTGTACGTTGCCCCACCATGCCCTGTTTTGGCGGCCCGGACCTGAAAACGCTCTACATCACCACCGCGCGCGAAAACCGCCCGGCCGACGAACTGGCAATGCAGCCGCTGGCCGGCTGCGTGCTGCAACTGCGGGTCACCGTACCCGGCCTGCCCGCGCACGGGGCTCGCTTGTAGCGCGGGGGTCCTGGCGCCCCCGCGCCACCTGTCAGGGGCCGCCGCCCCCTACCGCCTTGTAGGCATAAAGCCAACGCCCCCGTAGGACGCGGTCGAAATCAGCGGGTTTCCACGTATACTTCTGCGGTTTGCCGTAACCGACTTATTTTTCTCCCATGCCCCAGCTGATGTCCGTGCGATCCGCGGTTCAAACCGTAGATCAACCCGAACAACACGCCGGTCGCGGCAGCCGGCACGACGCCTGGGATGAACCTGCAGATGGGGCGGTTGAAGCCTCTTTCAAGCCGCTGAGTCGCCAAGAAGCGGCTGCCTTGAGGGCCCACGAGCCGCCGGTGTCACCCTGGTGGGTCGTCGCCGTGCAAGCGGTGGTGGGTGTGATTGCTGCCCTGCTCGGGGCGGTGGTCATGGGCAGGTCCGAGGTAGGGTGGTCGCTGTTGTACGGCGCGGCCACGGTGGTGGTGCCGGGCGTCTTGATGGCGCGTGGCATGACCAGCAGGCTCACCAGCATGGCGCCCGGCGTATCCGCTGTCAGCTTCATGTTGTGGGAGTTTGTCAAAATCAGTGTTTCGCTGGCGATGCTGTTTGTCGCGGGCAAGATCGTGCAGCCTCTGGTATGGCCCGCCTTGTTGGTCGGCATGCTGGTGTGCATGAAGGTTTATTGGGTGGCGCTGCTTTGGCGGCGCCGCGCGCATTAAAGACAAGACGGGACTGGACTAGACAACATGGCAGCCGAAAGTCACGCCGCAGTGCAAGCCGCTGGGCACGCCGCAGAAGGTGCCGCCAATGGTGCTGCACACGCCGGCCCCACCGCTGGCGAATACATCGTTCACCACCTGACGCACTGGCGCAACAAAGAGCTGGTCGGCCCGTTCGACTTGTCGGTGGTCAACTACGACTCCATGATCTTCTCGATCCTGGTCGGCGTGATCGGCTGCTTCCTGCTCTGGAAGGCCGCCCGCAAGGCGACGTCGGGCGTGCCGGGTCGCTTCCAGGCGGCGGTTGAAATCCTGGTCGAGATGGTCGAGAACCAGGCCAAGGGCATCGTGCACAACGCCAACAGCCGCAAGCTGGTGTCGCCGCTGGCGCTGACGGTGTTCGTGTGGATCTTTCTGCTCAACGCGATGGACCTGCTGCCGGTCGATCTGCTGCCCTTCATCTGGGAAAAGATCGTCGGGGCCTCGGGCGGCGATCCGCACCACGCCTACCTGCGTGTGGTGCCCACCGCCGACCTGTCGATCACGATGGGCCTGTCGCTGGGCGTGCTGATCACCTGCCTGGTCTACAACGTCAAGATCAAGGGCATCGGCGGCTGGGTGCATGAGCTGTTCGCCGCGCCGTTTGGTAACCACTGGGCGCTGTACCCGTTCAATTTTGCAATGCAGATCATCGAGTTCATTGCCAAGACGGTTTCGCACGGCATGCGGTTGTTCGGCAACATGTATGCAGGCGAGCTGATCTTCTTGCTGATCGCGCTGATGGGTGGCGCCTGGTCGATGTCGGCGCTGGGCATTGGTCTGGCCATCGGGCAGGTCGTACTCGGCTCGGTGTGGGCGATCTTCCACCTGATCATCATCACCTTGCAGGCCTTCGTTTTCATGATGCTGACGCTGGTGTACATCGGCCAAGCGCATGACCAGCACTGACCGCAGTCGCTGCTGACCCGCGGATTCGACAGTTTCCGTTCTTGTTTTCCTTTCCCTAAAAACCAACCTTTCCCCCCTAGGAGTCATCATGGAAGTCATCAGCTTTGTCGCCCTCGCCACCGGTCTGATCATTGGTCTGGGCGCGCTCGGCGCTTGTATCGGTATCGGCATCATGGGCAGCAAGTACCTCGAAGCGGCTGCGCGCCAGCCTGAGTTGATGGGCGAGCTGCAAACCAAGATGTTCCTGCTGGTCGGCCTGATCGATGCGTCGTTCATCATCGGCACCGGTGTTGCGCTGTGGTTCGCCACCGCCAACCCGTTCCTGGGCCAGATCGCCGCTGCCGTCGCTGCCGCGGGTGGTGCCAAGTAAGCCTTTGGGCTGCTTGGTCTTCGGGTTGGCAAAGGCACGCTGAGGCGTTGTCCTTGTCACCCATCCCATCACCGTGATTGAGGCAAAAAAGTGAGCATCACCGGTACCCTCATCGTCCAGATGATCGTCTTCCTGATCCTGGTCTGGTTCACGATGAAATTCGTCTGGCCCCCGATCACTGCCGCGCTCGATGAGCGCGCCAGCAAGATCGCCGCCGGCCTGTCGGCCGCCGACAAGGCCAAGTCCGACCTGGCTGTGGCTAACCAGCGTGTTGAGCAACAGTTGTCCGCTGCCCGCAACGACTCTGCCAAGCGCCTGGCTGACGCCGAGCGCCTGGCCCAGCAATTGGTGGAAGAGGCCAAGGCCAAGGCCACCGAAGAAGGCGCCAAGATCATTGCCGCCGCCAAGGTCGAGGCTGCGCAAGAGTCGTCCAAGGCCCGTGACACGTTGCGTGAGCAGGTGGCTGGCCTGGCCGTCAAGGGCGCTGAGGCGATCCTGCGGCGCGAGGTCAACGCCGACGTTCACGCCGAGCTGTTGGGTCGCCTGAAGGCGGAACTATGAGCCCCCACGCTCACGTCCGTTCGCTGCCCCCCAGGGGGGCGCTGGTCCCCTTTGGGGCGGCCCGGCAGGAGACCTGATCATGGCTGAACTCGCCACCATCGCGCGGCCCTACGCCGAGGCCTTGTTCAAGGCCGCCGCCGGCAACGGCGCGGCGCTTGTTGATCAGCTGAGCAAATTGGGTGAGGTTGCCGGCAACGAGCAGCTGCGCCAGTTTGCCGACAGCCCCAAAGCCTTGCCGTCGCAAGTCTTCGACGTGCTGACGGGCGCTGCCAACACAGCGCTCGACCCCAAGATCTCCAACCTGCTGGGTGCGGTGATCGACAACGGTCGGCTGTCGGCATTGCCGGAGATCTCGGCGCAATTCAAGGCCCTGGTCAATGCGCAGTCGGGCACGTCCGACGCCACCGTCTACAGCGCGTTTGCGATCGGCGCTGCTGCGTTGGCCGAGGTGGTGACGGCGCTTGAAAAGCGCTTTGGCCGCAAGCTCAACGCCCGGGTCGAGATCGACGCCGATCTGATCGGTGGCATTCGCGTGGTGGTGGGTGACGAGGTGCTCGACACCTCGGTCAAAGCCCGCCTCGAACAAATGAAGGTTGCCCTGGCGGCGTGACCGCAGCGGGCCGCCGGCCCAGCGCGATCCGCCGCCAGTTGGCCCAAGGAGAAAGCAATGCAACTCAATCCCGCAGAGATTTCCGAACTCATCAAGAGCCGCATTGAGGGTCTTGGCGCGTCGGCCGATATCAAGAACCAGGGCACCGTCGTGTCCGTCACCGACGGTATCGTGCGTGTGCACGGGCTGTCCGATGTGATGGCCGGCGAGATGCTGGAGTTTCCGCCCACCCCCGGCGGCCAGCCCACCTACGGCCTGGCGCTGAACCTCGAGCGCGACTCGGTCGGCTCGGTGATTTTGGGTGAGTACGAGCACATCTCCGAAGGTGATGTGGTCAAGTGCACCGGGCGCATTCTTGAAGTGCCGGTCGGCCCCGAGCTGATCGGCCGCGTCGTCAACGCGCTGGGCGCGCCGATCGACGGCAAGGGCCCGATCAACGCCAAGATGACCGACGTGATCGAGAAGGTCGCACCGGGCGTGATCGCCCGCCAGTCGGTGAGCCAGCCGGTGCAGACCGGTCTCAAGTCGATCGACTCGATGGTGCCGGTTGGCCGGGGCCAGCGCGAGCTGATCATCGGCGACCGCCAGACCGGCAAGACCGCGGTGGCGATCGACGCGATCATCAACCAGAAGGGTCAGAACATGACCTGCGTCTACGTCGCGATCGGGCAAAAAGCCTCGTCGGTCAAAAACGTGGTGCGTGCACTCGAAGCCAACGGCGCGATGGAATACACCATCGTCGTGGCGGCTACCGCGTCTGAGTCGGCGGCGATGCAGTACGTCTCGGCCTACTCGGGCTGCACCATGGGCGAGTACTTCCGCGACCGCGGCCAAGATGCGCTGATCGTTTATGACGATCTGTCCAAGCAAGCGGTGGCCTACCGCCAGGTCTCGCTGCTGCTGCGCCGCCCGCCGGGCCGTGAGGCTTTCCCCGGCGACGTGTTCTATCTCCACAGCCGCCTGCTCGAGCGTGCGGCGCGGGTCAACGCCGACTACGTCGAGAAGTTCACCAAGGGTGAAGTCAAGGGCCGTACCGGCTCGCTGACCGCGCTGCCGATCATCGAGACGCAAGCCGGCGACGTGTCCGCGTTTGTGCCGACCAACGTGATCTCGATCACCGACGGCCAGATATTTTTGGAAACCTCGCTGTTCAACAGCGGTATCCGCCCCGCCATCAACGCCGGTATCTCGGTGTCGCGGGTCGGTGGTGCGGCGCAGACCAAGCTGATCAAGAACCTGTCCGGCGGCATCCGTACCGACCTGGCCCAGTACCGTGAGCTGGCGGCGTTTGCGCAGTTTGCGTCTGATCTGGACGAGGCCACCCGCAAGCAACTGGACCGCGGCGCGCGTGTGACTGAACTGCTCAAGCAGGCCCAGTACTCGCCGCAGCCGATCAGCCTGATGGCCGCCACGCTGTTTGCGGTCAACAAGGGCTTTATGGACAACGTGGAGGTCAAGAAGATCCTGGCGTTCGAGCACGGTCTGCACCAGTACCTCAAAAGCAGCCATGCCGCGCTGCTGGCCAAACTCGAAAACGACAAAGCCATGGACAAGGCTGCCGAAGAAGAGATGACGGCCGCCGTCACCGCGTTCAAGAAGTCATTTGCTTGATCACCACCTGACGACACACTCTTCAAAGGAGCCCCGTCATGGCGGTCGGTAAAGAAATTCGCGGCAAGATCAAGAGCTTCGAGAACACCAAGAAGATCACCAAGGCCATGGAAATGGTCTCGGCGGCCAAGATGCGCCGGGCCCAGGAGCGCATGCGCGCATCCAGGCCCTACGCCGACAAGATCCGCAACATCACGGCCAACCTGTCCAAGGCCAACCCCGAGTACCAGAGCGTCTACATGCGCAAGGGTGCCACGTCCAAGGTGACCGGCTTCATCGTCGTCACCGCAGACAAGGGTTTGTGCGGCGGCCTGAACACCAACGTGCTGCGGGCGGTGACGACCAAGCTGCGTGAGGTCCAGGCCGCAGGCGGCAGCGCGCAAGCGGTGGCCATCGGCAACAAGGGCTTCGGCTTCTTGAACCGCATTGGTGCCAAGGTGGTGAGCCACGCCACCCAGCTGGGCGACGCACCGCCGATCGACAAGCTGATCGGCCCGGTCAAGGTGATGCTGGATGATTTTGTCGCCGGCAAGGTCGATGTGGTCTACCTTTGCTACACCCGCTTCATCAACACGATGTCGCAGGTGCCGGTGATCGAGCAGTTGCTGCCGTTGACGGCCAGCCGGTTGGATCAGACCGCCGAGGAAAAAGCCCAGTACGGCTGGGACTACCTCTACGAGCCCGACGCCGCCACCGTGATCGATGAGTTGTTGACCCGCTACATCGAGGCGCTGGTGTTCACCGCAGTGGCCGAGAACATGGCGTCCGAGCAATCAGCGCGCATGGTGGCGATGAAGGCTGCGACCGAGAACGCCGGCAGCCTGATCGGTGAGCTCAAGCTGGTCTACAACAAGACCCGCCAGGCGGCGATCACCACCGAATTGTCTGAAATCGTCAGCGGCGCGGCCGCGATCAGTGGCTGATCTTCAGCAGTTTGACCTCAGCGCCTGCTGAGTTCAGCTGCTCTCGATCCTGCCGCACCCAACGAATACCGTATCAAGGAAAACAAAATGTCGAACACTCAAGCCCAAGGCAAGATCGTTCAGTGCATCGGCGCCGTGGTGGACGTGGAATTCCCGCGTGACCAGATGCCCCACATTTATGACGCACTGAAGCTCGCCGGCTCGGCGCTGACACTCGAAGTGCAGCAGCAGCTCGGCGACGGCGTCGTGCGCACCATCGCGCTGGGATCCAGCGACGGCCTGCGCCGTGGCCTGATGGTCAGCAACACCGGCGCGGCGATCACCGTGCCGGTGGGCAAAGCCACGCTCGGCCGCATCATGGACGTGCTGGGCTTGCCGATCGACGAGCGCGGCCCGGTCGACCAGACCCTGACGGCATCGATCCACCGCAAGGCCCCGAGCTATGACGAGCTGAGCCCGTCGCAAGAACTGCTCGAGACCGGCATCAAGGTGATCGACCTGATCTGCCCGTTTGCCAAGGGTGGCAAGGTGGGCCTGTTTGGTGGCGCTGGCGTCGGCAAGACTGTGAACATGATGGAGCTGATCAACAACATCGCCAAGGCGCACTCGGGTCTGTCCGTGTTTGCGGGTGTCGGCGAGCGGACCCGCGAGGGCAACGACTTCTACCATGAGATGGCCGAGTCGGGCGTTGTCAACCTCGAGAACCTGGGCGAGTCCAAGGTCGCGATGGTCTACGGCCAGATGAACGAGCCCCCGGGCAACCGGCTTCGCGTCGCGCTGACCGGCCTGACGATTGCCGAGTCGTTCCGCGACGAAGGCAAGGACGTGCTGTTCTTCGTGGACAACATCTACCGCTACACGCTGGCCGGCACTGAAGTGTCCGCACTGCTGGGCCGTATGCCTTCAGCGGTGGGTTACCAGCCGACGCTGGCCGAAGAAATGGGCCGACTGCAAGAGCGCATCACCTCGACCAAGGTGGGCTCGATCACCTCGATCCAGGCTGTGTACGTGCCGGCGGATGACCTGACCGACCCGTCGCCTGCCACCACCTTCGCCCACCTGGACGCCACCGTCGTGTTGTCGCGTGACATCGCCTCGCTGGGCATCTACCCGGCGGTGGACCCGCTCGACAGCAACAGCCGTCAGGTGGACCCGAACGTGGTCGGTGAAGAGCACTACTCGACCACCCGCGCGGTGCAGTCCACCCTGCAGCGCTACAAGGAGCTGCGCGACATCATCGCCATCCTGGGCATGGACGAGCTGAGCCCCGAGGACAAGCTTGCGGTGGCCCGCGCCCGCAAGATCCAGCGCTTCTTGAGCCAGCCGTTCCACGTGGCCGAGGTGTTTACCGGCTCACCGGGCAAGTACGTGCCGCTGAAAGAAACCATCCGCGGCTTCAAGATGATCGTGGCCGGCGAGTGTGACCACCTGCCCGAGCAGGCGTTCTACATGGTCGGCACCATCGACGAGGCTTTCGAGAAAGCCAAGAAGATCCAATAAGGAGCCCACATGGCCACCCTCCACGTTGACGTCGTATCGGCCCAGGCCAGCATCTTCTCGGGCGAGGCCAAGTTTGTGGCCCTGCCGGGCGAGATGGGCGAGCTGGGCATCTACCCGCGCCACACGCCGCTGATCACCCGCATCAAGCCGGGCGCGGTGCGCATCGTGCGCGCCGACACCGGTGAAGAAGAGTTTGTCTTTGTGGCGGGCGGCATTCTTGAGGTGCAGCCCGGTTCGGTGACCGTGCTGGCCGACACCGCCATCCGCGGCCATGACCTGGACGAGGCCAAGGCGCTGGAGGCCCGAAAGCTGGCCGAAGAGGCGATGAAAGCGGCCAAGACCGACATCGACTTTGCCAAGGCGCAGGGTGAGTTTGCGACCATGGCGGCCCAGAT
>JBBRZR010000143.1:0-10819 GCA_038236495.1 Burkholderiales bacterium | reverse complement strand
CTTGGAGGACGTGGCCGACAACCTCTTCAACCCCGACCCCTATTACCAGCAAGGGGGCGACATGGTGCGGGTGGGCGGCCTGGCCTACACCATGACGCCCGGCGAGAAGATGGGCAGCCGCATCGGCGAGATGCGTTTGAACGGCAAGCCCATCGATGCCGGCAAGAAGTACAAGGTGGCGGGCTGGGCGCCGGTGGCTGAAGAGGCCAAGAGCCTGCCCGGCGTCAAACCGGTCTGGGAACACGTCGAAACCTGGCTCAAGGCCCAGGGCGGACGGGTCAAGCCCCGCAGCATCAACACGCCGTCGCTGATCGGCACGCAGGGCAACCCTGGCATCGCCAGTGCCTGAGCAGACGCTCCTGTGCGGCCGCGGGCTTGAAGGCCATCGCCGATGATCTCGAGTTCTGACGCTGCGCCCTGCCACCCCGTTACGCGACCAACCCCCTTACGCGACCACCCACCTTCGCGACCACCCACCGGAGAATCGCATGAACTTCAAATCACTTCTCGTTGCCACCGCCCTGGTGCTGGCCACCGGCGCCGCCTGGGCGCAAGACAAGGTGGTCTACCACATCGACAACGCCGTGGCGCAGGGCCTGAAGGGCTTGCGCAACGTGCGCAACCACATCGACACCGACCCTGGCGTGAAGATCACGGTCGTGACCCATGCCGAAGGCGTCGATATGCTGATGGAAGGCGCCAAGTCGTCCAATGGCACCGAGTACGCGCCCCTGGTGTCGGCCTTGAAGGCGCGTGGCGTGACATTCGAGATCTGCGAGATCACGCTCAAGAACCGGGGCTTGAAGAAAGAGCAGTTCATCCAGGAGGCCGACTTCACGCCGTCCGGCGTGGTGCGCCTGGCCAAGTTGCAGGGTCAGGGCTATGCGTACATCAAGCCCTGAGCTGGCGGCTTTGCATGACGTCACCCATGACGCCGGTCAAGCGCCCGTTGTGCCCCGCCCGGCACACTGAGCGCGGGTGCGCCGCAGGCCTGACGTGAGGTCATGATGCTGGAAACCTTGGTCGAACGCCTGGGCGAAGATGCCACGCTGGCATTGGGGGCCATGATCATCGGCGTGTTGTTCGGCTTCATGGCGCAGCGCTCGCGCTTTTGCCTGCGCTCGGCGGTGATTGAATTTGCCCGCAACCAGCTGGGCGGCAAGCTCACGGTCTGGTTGTTTGCCTTTGCCACCGCCGTCGGCGTAACGCAGGCCCTGGCCTGGGCCGGCGGGTTCGACGCCAGCAATGCCCGCCAGATTGCGGCCCGCGGCAGCCTGTCGGGTGCCGCCATCGGCGGTGCACTGTTCGGCATGGGCATGATCCTGGCACGGGGCTGCTCCAGCCGCTTGCTGGTGCTGGCGGCTCAGGGCAATCTGCGATCGCTGCTGTCGGGTCTGATCTTCGCCGTCGCGGCCCAGTCGGCCCTGACTGGCGCGCTCTCGCCACTGCGCAACATCATTTCTGAATGGTGGACCATCGACGGCGGCGGTGCGCGTGACCTGATCGCCCGTACCGGCATCGGTCACGGCGGGGCCCTTCTGTTTGCGGTGGTCTGGCTGGTCGCTGCCGTGCTCTGGGCGCGGCGCCAGCGGGTGCCGGTATGGGGTTGGGCGGGCGCCATCGGCGTGGGGCTGGCCGTCGCCGCGGGTTGGTGGTTCACCTACGCGATGTCCAAGATCGCCTTCGATCCGCATCCCATCCAGTCGCTGAGCTTCACCGGCCCGTCGGCCGAGGTACTGAACCGCGTGCTGTTCGTCACCAACAAGCCGCTGAGCTTCGATGCCGGCCTGGTACCGGGCGTCTTTCTGGGGGCCTTTCTGGCCGCCGCGCTGTTTGGCGAGCTCAAGCTTGAAGGGTTTCAAGGCGGTGCCAGCATGCGGCGCTACATCGTGGGCGCCGTGTGCATGGGCTTTGGCGGCATGCTGGCCGGGGGCTGCGCGGTCGGCGCGGGCCTGTCGGGCGCGGCGGTCTTCACCGCAACGGCCTGGGTAACGCTCAGCGCGATGTGGGCCGCCGCCGCCTTGACCGACCGGCTCGTCGATCAGCATGTCTATGGCACTCTCGATCAGGCCGTGCCGGGCATCGCCTCGGGCACGATCAAGCCCACCGCCTCTGTCCCGTCCTGACCCTTCTCGCAGGCCACCCTTGCCGATCAAATCCGACGCATCCCGCAGCCGCGGCAAGGCCTGTTGGCAAGCGCGCCTCGGCGTGCGCGCGGCTGCCGTGGGCTGGAAATCCTTGATCCGCCGCGGCTGGCGCAAGGGTTGGGCCGTGCTGGCCCTGCTGATCACCGTGGTGTTGACGCTGGCAAGCCCATTGGCCGGCGCGGCTCAGCCGGTACAGGCGCAACACGTCGCCGGTGGCGCCTGGTTTGTGCAGGGAGAGGCCGCGCTCGGATCGGTGGCCAACCGCAACTACATCTCCAACGCCGGCTTTATCGTCACCACCGCCGGCGTGGTGGTGATCGACGCCCTGGGTTCGCCTGCACTGGCCAAAGAGTTGCTGGCAGCCATCCGCTTGGTCACGGCGCAGCCGGTGCGCTATGTGATCGTGACGCATTACCACGCCGATCACATCTACGGGCTGCAGGTCTTCAAGGATCTCGGCGCCACGATCATCGCGCACCGCGAGGGCCTGGCGTACCTGAACTCGGACACCGCCCAGCGCCGCCTGGTCGCCAGCCGCGAGGAGCTGTTTCCGTGGATCGACGAGCACACCCGGCTGGTACCGGCCGACCGCTGGCTGGATGCCGACACCGTGCTGGAGGTCGGCGACGAGCGCCTGTCCATCCGCCATGCCGGACCGGCCCACACGCCCGAGGATCTGGTGGTCTTTGCCGAGCACGCCAAGGTGCTGTTCGCCGGTGACCTGGTGTTCCGGGGCCGCATCCCCTATGTCGGTCTGGCTGACAGCCAGGCCTGGATCGCGGCGCTGTCGGGTTTGATCGCCTTGGCGCCTTCGGTCATCGTGCCGGGGCATGGCGCCTTGTCCACACAGCCCTTGATCGACCTGGCGCTGACACGGGACTACCTGCAGTTCTTGCGCCGCAGCATGGGCGAGGCGGCCGAGCGCATGGAGCCCTTTGACGAGGCCTATGCGCGCACCGACTGGTCGGCGTTCGAGCGCCTGCCGCTGTTTCGCGCCGCCAACCGCATCAACGCCTACAACACCTACCTGCTGATGGAGCAGCAAGGCAAATGACGGGCCGCCATCACTGGACAAGGCGCCGCTGGCTGGGGGTGGCGCTGGCCGGCCAGATGGGATGGACCGCCCTGCCCGCGCGCGCCGCCGGACCGGCTGAGGTGATCGACTGGCCGGCCCTGGTCGATATCGCCGGTCGGACTGTTGCCGCCGACAGCTGGCAGGGCATCCCCGCAGTGCTGGTGTTCTGGGCCACAGATTGCGCCTACTGCAGGCGGCACAACGCCCATGTCGACCGCTTGTTCCGCAGCGTTGACCCTCAGCGATTGCGGGTGATGGGGGTGGTGATGGAGGCCGATGCTGCGGCAGCGCGGCACTACATGGCGGCGCAGGACTACCGGTTCCCTGTGGTTGCCGACAACGGGCGACTGCGCGCCCGGTTCACGCCGCGCCGCGTGGTGCCGATGACCTGCACCGTCGGCGCAGACGGCCGGCTGCTGCAATGCATTCCGGGTGAGATGGCCGAGGATGACGTGTTGGGCCTGGCCCGCGGCGCCAAGGCTTGAGCCGCACATCGATGCTGGCCCGGTCAAGGGTGCAGCAGCGCCGCGTCGTGTCCCCGCAGGCAGGCCTCGCCCTGCTCCAGCATGAAGTAGCGGAAGGCCTCGGCCACCGGCGACAACATGCCCACCACCCGAAGCCGCACCTCCACGCCTGGGTGCTCTTCATGGCAGCGCGCCAGCAGGCAAGGCACGAAGCACTTGGCCGTGCTGACGATGCCGATGGTCGGCAAGCCATGTTCTCGCCCCTTGAAGCGGGCCATGGCGTCGTCGGCATCCATCAGGCCGGCCAGCAAGCGGCGTGCATGCACCAGGAAATATTCGCCAGCCGTGGGCAACGACAAGGTGCGCCCCTGCCGGTCAAACAGCGACAAACCGACCTGGGCCTCGACCTCCTTGATCTGCATCGACACTGCGGGCGCCGTGAGGTGCAGCGCCTCGGCGGCGCGTGACATGCGCTGGTGCTTTGCCACGGCCGTGAAAACCCGAAGCTGGCGGAACGTGATGCTCATGGTTCAGCTTGCCTTATTGATCGCCAAAGAAGATTTGACTGTTTCTTAAATCGCCCAAAACTTATATTTCCTTCACCCCACCGACAACTGCCCACCCGGCACCTGAGGAGAGCGCATGAACACCCCTGCAGACCCAGGCGTCATCACCGACGCCATCATGGACAAGAAGACTCGCTACAGCGCTGGCGTCCTGAAGTACCGCCAGATGGGCTACTGGGACGCCGACTACGCGCCCAAGGACACCGACACGCTGTGCCTGTTCCGCATCACACCGCAAGACGGCGTGGACGCCATCGAGGCCGCCGCTGCGGTGGCCGGCGAAAGCAGCACTGCTACCTGGACGGTGGTGTGGACCGACCGCCTGACCGCCTGTGACAGCTACCGCGCCAAGGCCTACAAGGTCGAGCCGGTGCCCGGGCGTCCGGGCGAGTACTTCGCCTGGGTGGCCTACGACATCATCTTGTTCGAAGAAGGCTCGATCGCCAACATCACCGCCAGCCTGATCGGCAATGTCTTCAGCTTCAAACCGCTGAAGGCGGCCCGGCTGGAGGACATCCGCATGCCGGTGGCGCTGGTCAAGACCTTCAAGGGCCCGCCTTGCGGCCTGGTGGTCGAGCGCGAACGGCTGGACAAGTTCGGCCGCCCGCTGCTGGGTGCCACCACCAAACCCAAGCTGGGCCTGTCCGGCCGCAACTATGGCCGGGTGATCTACGAGGGCCTGAAGGGTGGGCTGGACTTCATGAAGGACGACGAGAACATCAACTCACAGCCCTTCATGCACTGGCGTGACCGCTTCTTGTACGTGATGGACGCTGTCAACAAGGCCAGTGCGGCCACCGGCGAGGTCAAGGGCAGCTACCTGAACGTGACCGGCGCGACGATGGAAGACATCTACGAGCGCGCCGAGTTTGCCAAGGAACTGGGCAGCGTGGTGATCATGCTCGACCTGGTGATCGGCTGGAGCGCGATCCAGAGCATGGCCAACTGGGCGCGCAAGAACGACATGATCGTGCACATGCACCGCGCCGGCCACGGCACCTACACCCGGCAGAAGAACCACGGCGTGTCCTTTCGCGTGATGGCCAAGTGGCTGCGCCTGGCGGGGGTGGACCACCTGCACGCCGGCACGGCGGTGGGCAAGCTCGAGGGTGACCCGATGACGGTGCAGGGTTACTACAACGTCTGCCGGGATAGCTACACCTTGCAGGACCTGCCGCGCGGCCTGTTCTTCGACCAGGACTGGGCCGACATGCGCAAGGTGATGCCGGTGGCCAGTGGCGGCATCCATGCCGGGCAGATGCACCAGCTGATCGACCTGTTCGGTGACGACGTGATCCTGCAGTTCGGCGGCGGCACCATCGGCCACCCGGCCGGCATCCAGGCCGGCGCGGTGGCCAACCGGGTGGCGCTGGAATGCATCGTCAAGGCGCGCAACGAAGGCAAGGACATCCTGAACGAGGGGCCGGACATCCTGTGCAAGGCGGCCCAGACCTGTACGCCGCTGAAGCAGGCCCTGGACACCTGGGGCGACATCAGCTTCAACTACGCCTCTACCGATACCAGCGATTACGCCGCGACGCCGAGCGCGTCAAACTGAGCCAGACGGAGCACACCACCATGATGACCAACCCCACCGGCCGCATCACCCAGGGCATGTTCAGTTTTCTGCCCGATCTCACCGATGCCGAGATTGCGATGCAGATCGAGTACGGCCTGAACAAGGGCTATGCCTGGAGCGTGGAATACACCGACGACCCGCACCCGCGCAACACCTACTGGGAGATGTACGGCATGCCGATGTTCGACCTGGAGGACGCCGCCGGCGTGATGCTGGAGCTCAAAGGCTGCCGCGACACCTTTCCGAACCATTACATCCGCCTGATGGCCTTCGACAGCACCCGCGGCGTGGAAAGCATCGCGATGAGCTTCATCGTCAACCGCCCCAAGGACGAACCCGGCTTTGGCCTGGTGCGCCAGGAGGTCAACGGCCGCACGATGCGCTACACGGTGCAGAGCTACGCCGCCGACAAGCCCGAAGGTCAGCGGTATTGATCCTTCGCCCCGTAGCGGCTGCGCCGCTCCCCCCAGGGGGGGGCGAGCCGGCACCGAGCAAGCGCCTGCGCGCTTGCGAGTGGCTGGTAAGCGCTGTGCGGCCTGCAAGCCACACAGCACCGCCAGCCGACTGCCAAAGCCAGATCCGCAGCGCTTGCTCGGGCTACAGACACGCTGCACCGAAGGGATCGGCAATGAACCGAAGGCATCCGCAATGACACGCTATCGAATGATTCTCAGCAGTCTGTCGGCCGACTTTGACTGTGCCCGTCTGCCATGACCGCGCCGACCTACAACATCCCAGGCACGACGCGGCCACTTGCCGAGGCCAAGCAGACGGCCCCGGCGCCGGTGCCTGCCATCGCTGCCGCACGCACGGTGGCACAGGTGCTGGCCGAGAGCCAGGTCGAGTCGGTGATGGACGAACTGGACCGCGACCTGGTCGGCCTGGCGCCGGTCAAGCAGCGCATCCGCGACATCGCCGCGCTGCTGGTGGTCGACAAGCTGCGGCAGAACCTGGGGCTGCAAAGCCAGCAACCCAGCCTGCACATGAGCTTCACCGGCAACCCCGGCACCGGCAAGACCACGGTGGCGATGCGCATGGCGCAGATCCTGCACCGCCTGGGCTATGTGCGCAAAGGCCACCTGGTGGCGGTGACGCGCGACGACCTGGTCGGCCAGTACATCGGCCACACCGCGCCCAAGACCAAGGAAGTGCTTAAAAAAGCCATGGGCGGTGTGCTGTTCATCGACGAGGCCTATTACCTGTACCGGCCCGAAAACGAGCGCGACTACGGGCAAGAGGCGATCGAGATCCTGCTGCAGGTGATGGAGAACCAGCGCGATGACCTGGTGGTGATCCTGGCCGGCTACAAAGACCGCATGGACACCTTCTTCCAGTCCAACCCTGGCATGAGCTCGCGCATCGCCCACCACCTGGATTTTCCGGACTACGCCCACGACGAGCTGATGCAGATCGGCGAGAAAATGCTGGTCGGCATGCACTACGGCATGACGCCTGCCGCGCGCGCGGCCTTTGCCGAGTACCTGACGCTGCGTCTGGCGCAGCCGCACTTTGCCAATGCCCGCAGCGTGCGCAACGCGCTGGACCGCATGCGCCTGCGCCAGGCCAGCCGCTTGTTTGCCGACCGCGACCGCGAATTCACCCGCGACGACCTCAGCACCCTGGACGCGGCCGACATCCGGGCCAGCCGGCTGTTTGCCGGCACGGACCTCTGACCCCCTTTTGAAAGCCTGCCATGCCTTTGTCGCAACGCTGGACCCTCACCCGCTACCTGATCGAACAGCGCCGGCGCTTTCCCCAGGCCAGCGGTGACCTCAACGCGCTGATCCTGGATGTCTCGCTGGCCTGCAAGGCGATCGCGCGCATCGTCGCGTTCGGTGAACTGGGCGACGCCTCTGCGCAGGCGCCCAAGCCGGCGGCCGGCGAGGTCAATGTGCAGGGCGAGGTGCAAAAGCCGATGGACCTGCTGAGCAACGAGATCTTCATCCGCATGAACGAGTGGAACGGCCACCTCGCCGGCATGGCGTCCGAGGAGATGGATGAGCCCCGGCAGATCCCGCAGGAGCACCAACGCGGCAAGTACCTGCTGGTGTTCGACCCGCTGGACGGCAGCAGCAACATCGATGTCAATGTGTCGGTGGGCAGCGTCTTCTCGATCCTGCGCGCGCCGCAGGATGTGGTGGACAGCGGGCGCGACGTGGTGGCGGCCGACTTCTTCCAACCGGGTGCAACCCAGGTGGCCGCGGGCTATGCGCTGTACGGCCCGACCACGATGCTGGTGCTGACCGTGGGCAACGGTGTCGCCGGCTTCACGCTGAACCCCAACCTGGGCGAATTCATGCTGACGCATGCCGACATCCAGGTGCCGGCCGACACCCATGAGTTCGCCATCAACAGCTCGAATTCACGCTTCTGGGAGCCGCCCATCAAGCGCTATGTCGACGAATGCCTGGCCGGCAAGCCCGGCGTGCGCGGCAAGGACTTCAACATGCGCTGGATTGCCAGCATGGTGGCCGAGGCGCACCGCATCCTGATGCGCGGTGGCGTGTTCATGTACCCGCGCGACACCAAGGACGCCAGCAAGTCCGGCCGCCTGCGCCTGCTGTACGAGGCCAACCCGATCGGCCTGCTGATGGAGCAGGCCGGTGGCCGCGCCAGCACAGGGCGCCAGCCCGTGTTGGGGGTAGTGCCGACCTCGCTGCACCAACGGGTGGGGCTGGTGTTTGGCTCGAAAAACGAGGTCGAACGCATCGAGCGGTACCACGCCGAGCCGGCCACCCAGGATCCCGGCACCCCGCTGTTCGCCGCGCGTGGCCTGTTCAGGACTTGACCCCCGAAGCGGCCTGCGGCCGCTTGCCACCCACACCACCTTGCAGAAAGGTTTGCCATGTCGCAACGCCACCCCATCATTGCCATCACCGGATCGTCGGGCGCCGGCACCACCTCGGTGACGCGCACCTTCGAGAACATCTTTCGCCGCGAAGGTGTCACCGCGGCGGTGGTCGAGGGCGACAGCTTCCACCGCTATGACCGGCTGGAGATGAAACGCCGCGCCGCCGAGGCCGAGGCCGCGGGCAACCAGAACTTCAGCCACTTCGGGCCCGAGAACAACCTGTTCAGTGAACTGGAGCAGCTGTTCCACAGCTACGCCGAAAGCGGCACCGGCAAGCGCCGCTACTACCTGCACAACGCCGACGAAGCCGCCCCGTACCAGCAGCAGCCCGGCACCTTCACCCCCTGGGAAGACCTGCTGCCGGGCACCGACCTGCTGTTCTACGAAGGCCTGCACGGCGGCGTGGTCACACCCGAGGTGGACGTGGCCCGCCACCCCGACCTGCTGATCGGCGTGGTGCCGGTGATCAACCTGGAATGGATCCAGAAGCTGTGGCGCGACAAGAAGCAGCGCGGTTATTCCACCGAGGCGGTGACCGACACCATCCTGCGCCGCATGCCCGACTACGTGAACTACATCTGCCCGCAGTTCACCCACACCCATGTGAATTTTCAACGGGTGCCGATGGTCGACACCTCCAACCCCTTCGTGGCGCGCGACATCCCGTCGCCCGACGAGAGCCTGGTGGTGATCCGCTTCGCCAACCCCAAGGGCATCGACTTCCAGTACCTGCTGAGCATGATCCACGACTCGTTCATGTCACGCGCCAACACCATCGTCGTGCCCGGCGGCAAGATGGAGATCGCGATGCAGCTGATCTTCACGCCCTTTGTCTGGCGAATGGTGGAGCGGCGCAAGGCGGCCCTGGGTGCGATCTGAATCCCGCCACTCTCCACCAAGACCGATCGTGAGTTCCGTCTCCTCCGGCCGCGTTGTACGGCCTGACAACGGCCAGCGCAGCGATCTCGCCAATGCCTTGCGCGCGCTGGCCATGGACGCCGTGCAGCAGGCCAATTCCGGCCACCCCGGCGCGCCGATGGGCATGGCCGAGATGGCGGTGGCCCCGTGGGGCGGCCCTCTGCGCCACAACCCGGCCAACCCGCAGTGGCGCGATCCGCGGCTTCATCAGCGCAGCCCTGCGGATGGCGTTGCGGCTGTAGTCGGACAACGTCGAGAAGGTGCAGCTGTAGGGGACGAAGCCGCCAAGCTTCTCAGCCAACCCACGACAGCATCGGCTTGGGCGAGGGCGGCCCCACCCAGCAGGCGGTTGCGCATGCCGCCAGCCTGCGCCTGATCCCCAATCTCGAGGTCGGCGTCACGCGCTCGTGGAGCCAGTACGGCTGCGCGGCCGCGCTGGGCGTGGGCAGCTTTGGCGAATCCGCGCCCGCGCCGCAGGTCTGCCAGCACTTCGGTCTGACCACCGCCGCGCTGGCCGATCTGGTGCAGGCCATCGCCGACGAGGACCGGCGCCACCCGCGGTCCAGCAACGGAGGCCGCCCTGCAAACCCAGTTGCTCAGCGGCGACCTGGACGGCACGCTGGCCGACACCGCCAGCGAGATCGCCGAAGCCGCCAACCGCGCGCTGGCGTCGCACGGCGTCGCGCGTCGACCGGTCAGCGAAGTCACGCACTTGATCGGCGCCGGCACGCGCGAGCTGATGCTGAAACTGCTGGCCCGGGCGTTCCTGGAAAGCCCGGCTATCGACGACCGAGGCCGCCCAGCCCGACCCCATCTTCCACCCGCTGCCGGAGGTCGCCGACCACGTGCTGGCTGGCGAGGCCTTGCCCACCCTCGACCTGCTGCAGCGGCGGGCGACCCCATGACGGATGCCGGCTCGAATCTGAAAGCGCTGCTGTGGGATGTCGACGGCACCACGCCGAGATCGTCGAAGGTGCCTGCCTGCCTGCCTGCCTGCCTGCCTGCCTGCCGGTCTGCCTTGGCGCGAGGGCGTGGTCGAGCTGCTGACCTCGTGCCCGGAGCGAGGCATCGCGCTGGCGATCGCCGGGCGGGCGGCACAATTGAAGCCCGTGCCGCTCGTGGCCATGATCAAAAGGTAGCTGTGATGCAAATTGTCGGAAAACGCCTCTGGCTGACTTGGGTGTCGGGGCTGGCCGTCGCGGCAGGCCTGGTACTGGTG
>JBBRZR010000142.1:0-10852 GCA_038236495.1 Burkholderiales bacterium | reverse complement strand
CGGCCAGGCGGGCCTGCATCAGGTTGTTGGTGAGCGCTGAAGTCACCTGGGCCAGCATGCGCGTGGGGCCGTCGATGCGCTTGGGCATCGGCGACTCAAAGCCCAGCGCCAGCACGGTCTGGGCGTCGGCCGCCGCGCTCACCGGCAGCGGGTCGGCCACGAAGCCGTCGATCAGGCGGCGCCCGCCGATGTGCACCGGCGCGAACATGAAGGGCAGGGCGATGCTGGCCCGCAGCGCCTGCACCAGCGGGCCCTGGCGCAGCACCACCGCCTGGCCGGTGGCGGCGTCGGTGGTGGCCACGCGCAGCGCGGTGCGCAGGCCTTCGATACGCAGGTCGCCGAAGGCCTTGTCCAGGCGCTGCATCACCAGCCGGTCATCGCGCAGTGCAAAGTCAGCGTCGAAGCGGCCCAGGCGGGGCCACAGCATCTGCGCGATGGCCCGCCAGCGGTGCTGGCGGGTGACGTCCGCCGACCACAGCCGGGTGGCGATGCGCACGGCCTCTTCAGCGTTGTGGCCGGCGGCGATCAGCGCGCCGAACATCGCACCTGCGCTGCAGCCCACCACCAGGTCGGGCACCAGGCCTTCGCGCTGCAACACCTCCACCATGCCGAGCGCGGCAATGCTGCGCACGCCGCCGCTGCCCAGCACGATGGCAAAGCGGTGATTGAAGGGCGACACAATGGGTGGGACAGGGCTCATGGGGTGGACTCCGGATGGGGGTGATTCGGGGCAAGGGGGGGTGCTCAAGGCGCAGCTCAGGCGACGGCCAGCGCCGCTTCAGGCCGGCGCCGGGGCCACCACCGCAGCAGGCTGCGGCGGATCGGGGTTGGGGTGTCCTCGGGTTCGGTGTCCGGCCCCAAATGGCGCTGGATGCGCAGCACACCCGCCTCGTCGCTGGCAGGGCAGCGGGCATAGCCGCAGCGTTGTGCCAGGTCCAGCATCGGCGCGTTGGCTGCCAGCACGTCGCCGTGCAACTGCCGCACGCCGGCCTGGGCAGCGGCCCGCTGCAGGCTGCGCAGCGCCCAGGTGCCGATGCCCTGGTGCTGCCACGCGTCATCCACCATCAACGCGAATTCCGCCGCCAGGCCATCGGCCTGCACCACATAGCGGGCATCGGCCACCAGGCTTTCGATACCGTCCACCAGGGTGCTGATGACCACGGCCAGGTGGTTGCGGTAGTCCACACACGCCATGTACGCCAGGCTGGCCGGCGACAGCTTGACGACACCGTGGAAGCGGTTGCGACGGGCCGCCGCCGACAGCCTGTTCACCAGCGCGCCCAGCAGCGGCGCGTCCTGCGGCAGCACCGGGCGCAGCGTGAGCCGGCCGGGGCCGGCCAGGGCACGGGTGTCGATCAGCGTGGCCGGGTAGTGGTGGATCTGGTAGCTGGCGCCAGTGGTGGTCTGCGGCATGCGGTTCTCCCTGATGTAGGCGGCCGGCAAACGGGTCGCTCCATCTGGTTCATCGCAATGCGGGTGGGGATCCCGCCAACGGGCACCCCCCTAACTTGGCGAGTTCAGGCGGGGGTCAGCAGCACCGGCCATCGAGTCCGCCGGCCAGCCGCAGCCAAACCCGCCGCCGGCCTACGGGCGTGCGGCCGAGGGTGTCTGCCATGCCGCAGCCAGGGCGCGTGCGCTGGCCACGGTCTCGTGGTCTTCACCCAGGCCGTTGCCCAGGGCCACCGTGGCACCGGCCAGGGTTTGGCGGGCCTGTTCGGGCCGGCCCAGGCCGCGTTGGGCCTGGGCCAGCAGCAGCATGGCCTTGCCGACATGGGCGCTGCGGTTGGGCTCCGGCGTGGCCGCCGCTGCGACATTGACCGCGGCTTCGGCCCATTCAGCGGCACGCACAGCGTCGGGCTGGGGCAGGGCCAGGGCCAATTCGGCCGCCAGTGGCAGGGCCCGGCGCTGTGCCGGTGACACCGGACCGGCAGCAGGTCCCAGGTCCTTCAGCTGCTGCTCCACCCGTTGCAGGCCGCCGGCCGCGTCGCCGCTGCGCCCCAGCCACTCCGCGCGTGCCAGCGACACGGCAGCCAGGTAGGGCTTGTTGCGCACCGGATCGACACCGTAGGCGGCCCAGACATCATCCAGCGCCTGGCGGGCCGCATCAAGCCGGCCCATGCGCACCAGGGTGAGTGCGCGGAAGTACATCGCCCGGTGGCGCCAGAACAGGTTGCTGCCACCCTGTGAGGCCAGCACCGCCCGGTCCAGCACCGCCAGCGCCTGGTCGTAGCGGCCGAATGCCGTCAGGATGCCGCCGTGATTGGCCAGGAAGTTCAAGCGGTCGGCATCGGCCGTCCCGCGCGCCGTCAGGATGCCCGAGAGCTTGTCGGCCATCGCCAGCGACTGTTTGAGCTGGCCGTAGTTCTGCAGATCGGCCGCCTCGTTGGACATCAGGACCAGCGCGCTCAAGGTGCCGCCATGGCCGCGCCGGATCAAGGCGTCCATCGCCTGCCGGCCGAACTCGCCGGCCTTGCGCGAATTGCCCAGGTTGTCGTGGTACTTCGACAAACGGCTCAGCGCAGAGCCGACCAAGGCGTGGCGGTCCATGCCCTGGGCGGCCAGCAGCACCAGGGATTTTTCTGCCAACGCCACCGCGTCGGGCAGCCGGTTGTCGGCCTCGGCCAGGTCTGCGGCCGCGACCAGGCAGGCGGCTTCGCGCTCGGGCAGGCGCGGGTTCTGGCGTGCCAGCAGGGCTTGCGCCTCAGTCAGGCGCGCTCGGGCCTGGTCGCGCTGGCCCGCGCTCAGCTCGGTGCCGACCTGCTCGCACAGCACACGCGCCAAGCCCTCGCTGTAGCCGGTCTGCCGCGCCAGGGTTTCGGCCTTGGCCAGCAACGCGCGTTCCTGGTCGGTCTGGCCCACGCTGGAGTACAGCGTGCCCAGCAAGGTGTACTGCCCGATCAGGAAGCGGGGTTCGACCTCCTGGCTGTTTTGCAGCAGGTTCAGGCCGCGGTCCAGCATCTGGCGTGGTGTCAGCGCAGCGCCGTCGGCGCCGATCTCGGTCACCATCACGGTCAAGAAATCCTGGGTGGCAGCGGACCGTGCCGCCTGCGCGCGGGCCTCTTCGCGCTGGGCCCGAGCCTCCAGCATCTGCCAGGCCGTCACGCCGGTGGCAGTCAGCAGCGCCAGGGCGGTCAGCAGGCCTGCGGCCACCGCGCCGCGGTGGCGGCGCACAAACTTGCGCGTGTGGTAGCCCAGGCTGTCGGGGCGCGCCAGCACCGGCTCATGGGCACGGCAGCGGCGCAGGTCCTCGGCAAAGGCTGCCACGGTGGGGTAGCGCTCGCTGGCTGATTTGCGCAGGGCGTGGGCGAGCACGGTGTCCAGATCGCCGGCCAGGCTGCGGCTCAGGCGGTCGGGCGTGCTGGCGCGCAACTGCGCGCTATCCGGCCCGGTCGACGTGACACGGCGCGACAAGCGCAGCGGCTCGGTCTCCAGCGTGGCGCGGATCACGTCGGCAGCGCTGCCCGCAGCCTGCGCCGTGGGGTGCCGGCCGCTGAGCAACTGGTAAAGCAGCACACCCAGCGCATACACATCGGTGGCGGTGGTCACGCCCTCGCCGCGCAACTGCTCGGGCGCGGCGTACTCGGGCGTCAGCGCGCGGCCGCCCTCGCGGGTGAGCGCGGTGGCTTCGGCGCTGCCGGCCTCGTCGTCCAGCAGTTTGGCAATGCCGAAGTCCAGCAGCTTGACCTGGCCATCGGCCGTGACCAGGATGTTGCCGGGCTTCAAGTCGCGGTGGATCACGCCGTGGGTGTGCGCATGGGCCACCGCGGCCAGCACATCGTCGAACAGCGCCAGCCGGGCGTCGATGCCGAGGCGCTGGGCATCGCAGTGCTGGTCGATGCGTTGGCCGTCCACCAGCTCGATCACCAGGTAGGGCTGGCCACCCGGTGTGACGCCGGCGTCTTGCAGCCGGGCGATGTGCGGGTGCATCAGGCGCGCCAGGATCTGGCCTTCGCGGCGGAAGCGCTCGGCACCGGCGCGGCCCATCAACGACAGGTGCAGCAGCTTGATGGCCACGGCGCTGTCATAGCGACCGTCCTCCCGGTGCGCACGCCACACACTGCCGCCGCCGCCTTGGCCCAGCGGCGCTTGCAACACATAGGCGCCCAGGCGTTGCCCGGCCAGGCTGGCATCGTCAGCATCGCCTGGCGCGGCCGCTGCGGCGCCTGTCAGGAAGCCGCCCGACCGCGCCTGGCCGTCATGGGCCAGCAGCGCTGCAAGTTCGTCGGCCAGACCGGGCGAGCCGGCGCGCAGCGACACCAGCCGGGCCTGCCGGGCCGGCCCGGCCAGGTCCAGCAATTCGTCGAGCAGCGGGCTGAGTTCACGCCAGCGCTCGGGTGTGGGCATGTTCATGGGGGTTGGGGCTCCGGTGTGCTGTCAATGCCATCGCAAAGCGGCGGCAAAAACCGCCAAGCCGCGCGCGCGGCGCCAGGCCGTCACCGGGCCTGCATGGCGCTGTGCAGCAGCAGCCGGGCCTTTTCCCACTGGCGCTGCACCGTGCGCTCGGAGCTGCCCAGCAGCGCTGCGATCTCCAGCACGGAAAAGCCGCAGAAGAACTTGAGGTCCACCACCTGGGCCAGGGTGGGCTCCAGGCGGGCCAGTTCGTCCAGGCACTCGCCGATGTCGCTGAGCAGCTCGGGCTGCGGGCAGGCTTCGGCGTGTTCGGTGTCGAGCGAGGTGATGTCCAGGCCGCCGCCGCGCTTTTGCGCCTGGCGCTCACGCACCCGGCTGATCACCAGGCCGCGCATGGCGCGTGCGGCGTAGGCCATGAAGTGGCCTTCGGTCGGGAAGGCCAGCGCATCGCGCTGCGAGATGTCGAGGTAGGCCTCGTGCAGCAGCGTGGTCGGGCCGAGTACGGCGTAGGGCCCCAGCCTGGCCGCTTCGCGCCGCGCCAGGCGGTGCAGTTGCCGGTACAGCGTGCCAAACAGCAGGTCGGTGGCGCCGGGGTCACCCTTTTCGGCCCGGGCCACCAGCACATTCAGATCGGCATTCAGCTCATGGGGCATGGCAGGGGTGGTGAGGAGTTTCAAGCGTTGCTGTTCTGGCCGATGGCCTCTGGCCTCTGGTCCGGGCGCATCGGGCACCTGGCGTTCGGCGTTCGGCGTTCGGCGTCAGGCGTCAGGCGTCAGGCGTCAGGCGTTTGGCGGGGCAACATTCGGTGTTGGCAGGGGCCCGCTGAGCGTAGCCGTGCAGGGGGCCAGCAGCAAGCCTCGCCACGATCTTGACCCGATCATCTGGCCCACGGCGCCAGCCGGTGTCGCCGGCCGGCCTTGCGGGTCTCGGTCGGGCAGTCGACATTCGGGTGTCTTGGGTCAGACCGGCCACAGCGCAGCGCGGCTATGCTGTGGCCTGCTTTGAAGGCTGCGATGCGCTTGTTACGCCTGCTGGTTCTGATCGCTCTGGCCTGGCCCCTGGCCAGCAATGCCGTGGGCGGCCCGGATTGCAGCCGCCCGCTCACGCTGGCACTGCACGACCATGGGCTGCTGTACGACAGCCAGACCGGCGAGGGCATCGACAAGGACATCGCCGACGAACTGGTACGCCGCAGCGGCTGCAAGATCAATGTGTCGTTGATGCCCAGGGCCCGCATCTGGCAGCTGATCGAGTCGGGCGCGCTCGACTTCAGCCTGTCGGGCATCAGCAACGAAGCGCGTGAGCGTTTTGCCAGCTTTGCCTGGTACTTCTCCAACAAATATTACTTGCTGGTGCGTGAGGGCTTGGGGGTGCAAAAGCCGGCGGATTTCGAGGCCAAACCGGCCTTGAAGCTGGGCGTGATCCGCGGTTTTCGGTACAGCGCCAGCGCCAACCGCCTGGTGGACCGGCTCGACGCGCTGGGCCGGGTCAGTTTTGCCACTCAACTCGATCCGCTGTACCAGGTGCTGCTCGACGGCCGTGTGCAGGCACTGATCATCGAACCCTTCGATTACCCCACGCTCGACACCGCCAACATCCGGTCGCAGACCCGGATCCTGGCGTTTGACGACCCGCCGGTGCCGCATGGGCTGATCATGTCGCGCAAGTCACTGCCGCCGCCGCAACAACAGGCCTGGCGCGAGTTGATCGACGGCATGCGCGCCGACGGCACGGTGCAGCGCATCTTCGAGCGCTACTTCAGCCCCGATCTGGCTGCGGCGATGACCCGTTTCTAGTGCCAGGGCCCGACTTGAAGCGAGCCCAACCGCTGCTCTGGCCCCTGCTGGTGGGGCTGCTGTCGCTGGCTGTGACCGCCTGGTTGTGGCAGCACGAGCGCCAGACCGCGCAGCGGGACATGCGCAGCAACTTCGACTTTGGCCTGCGCCAGACCGCCACCCGCATCGAGGAGCGCCTGGCCGGCTACGAGCAGATGCTGCGTGGCGCGCGTGGGCTGTTCGAGGCGTCGGACACCGTCAGCCGCGACGGCTTTGCGCAGTATGTCGCCGCGCTGACCGGCGGCGGTGATTTTGCGGGCCTGCGCACCATCGCCTATGCGCCCCTGCTGTCCGGGGACGGCGTCTCGGCCTTCGAGGCGGCGCAGCGCGCTGCCGGAGCGGCCGGGTTCGGGGTCAAGCCGCCGGGTGCGCGGGATGTCTTGGCGCCGGTCGCCTACGCCGCCCCGGCGGCCGATGCGCTGGTGGGCGCGCTGGGCGATGACCTGTGGTCCGGCCCGGTTCGCCGAGAGGCGATGCTGCAGGCCCGGGAGTCGGGCCGGGTCGCCATCACCCCGGACCTGCGCCTGTATCCGGCGCCGGGCAGCAGCCCGGACAGTGGCGTGCTGCTGGCCATGTCGGTGTTTGCCAAGGGGCAGCCCCACGACACGGTGGCGGCGCGCCGGGCCAACGGGCGTGGCTGGGTGCTCGCCAGTTTTCGGGTCGAGGACCTGATGGCCAGCCTGTACGGCGAAAACGCCCCGGGGCTGGACATTCGCTTGTACGACGGCGTCGGTGTCGACGAGGCGCACCGCCTGTACCCGGTGGCTGGGCCGGGCCAGGCAGCCCCGGCGGCCAGCGCCGGGGCTGCACGCACCCCCCGGTTCGAAGCCCAGGAGTACATCGCCATTGCCGGGCGCACCTGGACCTTGTCGGTGCGCAGTGGCCCGGCGTTCGAGCAGCGCTACGGCAACGATTCGGCCCGCATCATCGCCAGCGCCGGTGTCGGTCTGAGCGGGGCGCTGGCCCTGCTGACCTGGCTGCTGGTGACCGGCCGAGACCGCGCCAATTCGGCGGCACGGCAGATGACGCGGCAACTGCGCGACAGCTCCGAGCGCTACCGGCGCATGGTCGACACGGCCGACGAGGGGATCTGGCTGGTGGATGCAGTCGGTCTGACGACGTTCGTCAATCCAAAGCTGCAGCAGCTGCTGGGCTACCCCGCACCCGACCTGCTGGGGCGGCGTTGGACCGACTTCATGGACGATGCCGCCCGCGCCGGCTTTGTTGGCACCCTGCACGACCCCTTGCCGCAGCACCGGGCCCGGTACCCGGACGTGCGGTTCCGGCGCCAGGACGGTGGGGACCTCTGGGCGTCGCTGTCCACCAGCCCGATCCTGGATGAGTCCGGGCACTACGCCGGCGCCTTGGCGATGGTCACCGACGTCAGCGAGCACAAGCGCTCCGAATTTGACCGGGCGAAGTTGGAGGGACAGCTGCGCCAGTCGCAAAAGATGGAGGCCATCGGCACGATGGCCGGCGGTATTGCGCATGACTTCAACAACCTCCTGGCGGCGATCCTGGGCAACGTGGCGCTGGTCCGGCAAGACCTGGGCGCCGGACACCCGGCGGCAGCCCGGCTGGCCCAGATCAGCCTGGCCGGCGAGCGTGGGCGCAGCGTGGTGCAGCAGATTTCGGCGTTCAGCCGCCAGCAGCCCCAGCAACGCGCCGTACAAGTTCTGCAGCTGGTGCTGGACGAAGCGGCCAGACTGCTGCGGTCCACCCTGCCGGCCGGGGCGGAGCTCACAGTGCGCCTGCCCGACGCCGCGCTGTGGGTCAATGCCGACGCCACCCAACTGCAACAGGTGCTGCTGAACCTGTGCACCAACGCCTGGCACGCCATGGCCGAGGGCGTCGGCCATATCCGCATCAGCCTGGACGAGGTACAGCTGGACGGCCCCGGCGCTGCGGGCCTGGGCCTGGCTGCGCCGGGCCGGTTTGCCCATCTGCAGGTCAGCGATGACGGCTGCGGCATGGACGAGGCCACCCGGCTGCGCATATTCGAGCCGTTTTTCACCACCAAGCCGGTGGGCAAGGGCACGGGGCTGGGCTTGTCGGTGGTGCACGGCATCGTGGCAGCACACGGCGGTGTCATCACCGTGCACAGCCAGCCGGGCCAGGGCAGTTGCTTTGCGCTGTACCTGCCGCTTGTCTCGCCGCCGGCACCGCCGGCGCAGCCGGACGCCCCCGCCGACCCTGCCGCGGCTGTGCCTGCCGCGCCGCACGGGCAAGGCCAGCATGTGCTGTACGTGGACGACGACCCGGTGATGGGCGTGCTGGTGCAAGCGCTGCTGGAGCGGGCCGGCTACCGCGTGACCTGCAGCGCCGACCCACGGGCTGCGCTGGACCTGGCCTGCGCCAGCAACGACCCGGTCGACCTGCTGGTCACCGACTACAACATGCCCGAACTGTCCGGCCTGGACCTGGTGCGTGCGCTGCAGCAGCGACGGCCGGGCTTGCCGGTGGTGCTCACCTCGGGCTATGTGTCCGACAGCATGCGGCTGGACGCTCAGCGCGCAGGTGTGCTGCACCTGATGCAGAAGGAATACACGCTGGAGCAGCTGAGCCTGATGGTGCACCAGGCTTTGAGCGGGCGGGTGGATGCGGCGGCCGGCTGACGGCCCCTCACGGCCCCTCACGGCCCATCACGGCCCCTCACGGCCATTCAAGGCTGCAATCAGACCGCTGGGCCCGATGCCCTGGCGTCGTCGCGGCACTGCTGCTGCAGCGCCGCCCAGCCGTCCGGCCCCAGCTTTTGCATCGTCTCGATGTTGACCTCGAAGATCGCCTCCGCCTCGGGGAAAGCCGCCACCGCCCGGTCGATGCTGGCCTCGCGGATCAGGTGCAAGGTGGGATAGGGCGAGCGGTTGGTCGCGTTGCTGACGTCGTCGGGCTCGGTGCCATCGAAATGGTAGTCGGGGTGGAAGCTGGCGACCTGCAGGATGCCCTCCAGGTCGAGTTCGGCCACGGTGTCCTCGGCGACAGCCACGAAGTCGTTATAGGCGTCAAAGTCCCCCAGCACCAGCGGGTGGATCAACAGCGTGGTTTCGATCTTGTCGGGGTTGGCCTCGGCCAGCTTTTCCAGCTCGTCGATCAGGTCAGACAGCAGCGCGGCCGGGTCGGTGGCGCTGCTGACGACATAGCGCACCTGGCCCTTGACCTGCGGCGCCTTGGCAAACGGGCACAGGTTCAGGCCGATCACGGCGCGGTCCACCCAGGCGCGGGTCTCGGCCAGGGCCTGAGCCTGGGCCTGGCTTGGGTCGGTGCTCGGGTGGCTGGCCGGGTTCGGTATGTCGGCACTCATCCTGCGGCCTGCAAGCGCAGCCGCCGGGCGGCTTCTTCGTCCTTGGCGTCGTCGATGCCGCGCAGCACCGCGCCCAGGTCCACCGGGCCCAGCTTGCGGATGAAGCGGCCGGTCAGCACCACATCGGGCACCAGCAAGCCCTTTTCGTAGAGCGACCAGATCTCGCGGCCGTAGTCGGTCTTGAGCAACTCGGGCGCAAAGCGGCCGAAGTAGTGGCGCAGGTTCGCCACATCGCGCTCCAGCATGTCGGCCGCATGGTTGTTGCCGGCCGCGTCCACTGCCTGCGGCAGGTCGATGATGACCGGGCCGTCGGCGCCAAACAGGATGTTGAACTCGGACAGGTCGCCGTGCACCACCCCGGCGCTGAGCATGCGCACCACCTCGCGCAGCAGGGTCTGGTGGTGGACGCGGGCGTCCTCGGGCGTGAAGCTCATGTCGTTAAGGCGCGGTGCGGCGTCGCCATGGGCATCGCAGACCAGCTCCATCAGCAGCACACCCTCATGGAAGTTGTGCGGCTTGGGCACCCGCACACCGGCGGCGGCCAGCCGGTACAGCGCGTCTACCTCGGCACTTTGCCAGGCGGCTTCTTGCGACTGGCGGCCAAACTTGCTGCCCTTGGCCATGGCCCGGGCCTGGCGGCTGTTTTTGGTCTTGCGGTTTTCGGTGTAGTCCACCGCCTGGCGAAAGCTGCGGTGCGTGGCCTCTTTGTAGATCTTGGCGCACAGCGTCTCGCCGCCGCTGCGTACGACATAGACCATCGCCTCCTTGCCACTCATCAGCTGGCGCACCACCTCGTCGATGAGGCCTTCGTCCTGCAGGGGCCGCAGCCGGTCGGGGGTTTTCATGGGGGCTATTTTGCCTACACTGCCGGGTTGACCCGCTTGCCCATGCCCCCGCTGCCGCTATGACCATCCTGCTGGCACCGATGGAAGGCCTGCTCGACGCCAGCCTGCGTGACGTGCTGACCCGGGTCGGCGGCATCGACCGCTGCGTCTCGGAGTTCATCCGCATCACCGACCGGCTGCTGCCGGCGCGGGTGTTCCGCCGGCTCATGCCCGAGCTGGACCATGGCAGCTGTACGCCGTCTGGCGTGCCGGTGCGGGCCCAGCTGCTGGGCTCGGACCCGGCCTGCCTGGCTGAAAACGCCAGCCTGCTGGCAAGTTTGGGGCCCGAGGGCATAGACCTGAACTTTGGCTGCCCGGCCAAGACGGTGAACCGACACCGCGGTGGCGCGGTGCTGCTGGACGAGCCAGCGTTGCTGCACGCCATTGTTGCGGCGGTGCGGCGTGCGGTACCTGCACAGCTGCCGGTGTCCGCCAAGATGCGGCTGGGCAACCAGGACGACTCACGCATGATCGACGCGGCG
>JBBRZR010000141.1:0-10932 GCA_038236495.1 Burkholderiales bacterium | reverse complement strand
TGGGCATCTTTCGCGGCTTTGCAATTGCCGGCTGCGAGCCCGACGAGATGGGCATCGGCCCGGTGTTTGCGGTGCCGCGTTTGCTGGAGCGCGCGGGGCTGAAGGTCAGCGACATCGGCCTGTGGGAGCTGAACGAGGCTTTTGCCTGCCAGGTGCTCTACAGCCGCGACAAGCTGGGCATCCCGGACGAGTTGCTCAACGTCAACGGCGGCGCGATTGCGGTCGGCCACCCGTAGGGTGTCAGCGGTTCACGCCTGACCGGCCATGCGCTGATCGAAGGCAAGCGCCGTGGCGCCAAGTACGTGGTGGTGACCATGTGCATCGGCGGCGGGCAAGGGGCGGCGGGGTTGTTCGAGGTTTGCTGATCGGCGCACCGGCGCCACTGCCGCTCGGACGCACGTTCAGGGCGGTGGTTGCGCTGGCGCTCAAGCTGTGCGCTGGTATCGCGGTCAGGCCAACACCTGCCGTTGGTAGCTCAAGACAAAGTTGCCCAATAGCCGCGAGGATTTGCGCGGGTTGATGTGGTGCGGCGGTGCTTTTGCACCCTCGATCAAAGTGGCCAACCTGGCGTCTCTGCGTTCGATTCTTGTTGCGGTTTGCACAACGAAGTTGACCCCACAACTGCCACCCTCGATCAGGCACCTCAGCTTGCCCGATACGACACCTTCTGCCACTGGTGTTCAGTGCGGCTGAACAATTTCCAGTCTACTCAGGGCTGCGAAAGCAGCCAGTTCAAGTAGGCGTCACCGCGCCGGGTGGCTATCAAGTCGAGCACGGCCGTGAACACGGCCTGCAGCGCCAGCCCCACCGCCGCGCCCCGCAGGAACCCACCCGGTGAGGCGAACAGGAGGACGATCAGACTCAGGATCAGCAGGGCCACTTCCACCCCGAGGTAGATCTTGAAGTTGCGCATCACCACGCGCATGCGCGGCACTTCTTCAGACGGGATGCGCTGCGGTGCCGACTGCACCATCTGCTGCACACGCGCCGTGTCCTGCGGGCTGCGCTGGTAGACCATGACCCCGACGATCAGCTGCAGGGCCGCCACCACCGCGAGGGTGAGTGCCATGCCGTTGAAGAAGGGCTTGCGCAGCACGAGCAGGCACCACGCCGAAGCGGCGAGCGCGATCGTGCCAACGGCGATGAAGAGCAGGCTCTCTGCGCGTTCAGCGTTGAAGTAGGTACTGATGGTGTCCATGAGGGGCTCGCTTCGGGTCAAGTGGAAGATCGTTCAGGACGGGCAAGGCATGCCCTGGTCGGCCCAGGCACGCAGGGCAGTCAGGAAGTCGGCATGCGACAGCGGCGGCTGGCTGCGCCCGGTGCCTGGCGCCCACGCCCAGAGCACCAGCGGGTCGGTGGCCATGCGGTCGATCACTTGGCTGCCGGTGCGCCGGTTGCCGTTGCGTGCCGGCTCTTTCATCTGGCGGCAGATGTCGCCTGCAGTCATGCCTTGCGAGACCGTCATGTTCGGGTTCCGGTAGGGGAAGGGTTGCCGGCCGGCATCAAACGAAGCCGATGTGCTTGCGCAGCGGCAGTTCTCGGATTCGCTGACCGGTGGCATTGAAAATGGCGTTGGCCAGCGCCGGCGCAGCCGGTGGTGTGCCTGTCTCGCCCACGCCGCGGATGCGGCCACCGCCTTCCAGCACCTTGACCTGGATCTGGGGCGACTGGCCCATGCGCACCGCCTCGTACTGGTGAAAATTGCGCTGCTCTGCCGCGCCCTTGGCGAAGCTGATCTCGCCGAACATCGCCGCGCTGAGGCCGAAGATCACCGCCGATTGCAGCTGCGCCTCGATGTTGCGCGGGTCCAGCGCCGTGCCCACGTCGGCGGCCACGAAGACCTGGTCGACGCGGATGCCGTCCGGGGTCACCGATACCTCCACCACCTCGGCGGTCGGCACGCCGAACGAAAAGTGGAAGGCGACGCCGCGCCCTCGGCCCTTTTCCAGCGGCGTGTCCCAGCCCGACATCGCCGCCACCGCTGACAGCACCTGACGCGAAGGCTCATGGTTGACAAGCGACAGGCGCAGCGTCATCGGGTCGGTGCCGACCTGCGCGGCCAGCTCGTCGATGAAGCTCTCCATGAAGAAGCCGTTGTACGAGTTGCCGACCGAGCGCCAACTGCTGATCGGCAGCAGCGCGGGCGTGCGGTAGCCCGTGGCCCGGTAGTTCGGGATGCCGTAGGGTTGGTCGTAGGTGCCTTCAGCGATCAACTTGTCGGGGCCGGGCATGGCGATGCCGAGCCGGCCGCCCTGCGATTCCAGCACCGAGGGGCTGGCCACACGAACGTCCAGCGCTTGCACCGTGCCCGCGGCGGTGCTGCCACGCAGTCGCGCAACGGCAGCAGGGCGGTACTGGTCCTGCGTCATGTCTTCTTCGCGGCTCCAGGTCAGCTTGACGGGCTTGCCCATCATGGCGGTGGCCAGGCGCACCGCCTGCAGCACGTAGTCGGACTCGGCCCGACGCCCGAAGCCACCGCCCATCAGCTGGGTGTGCACGAAGACCTGGCTCGGTTCCAGGCCCGCCAGCTTGGCCGCCTGGTCACGCGCCACGGTCGGGGCCTGGGTGCCGGTCCAGATGTCGAGCCTGCCGTCCTGCAGCCAGGCCACGGCGTTCATCGGCTCCATCGTGGCGTGCGCCAGAAAGGGCACGCGGTACTCGGCTTCCAGCACCGGCCCGCTGGCCAGCGCCTGTGTCACGTCACCGTCGTTGCGGATCCGGCTGTCCTGGTGCTTGTCGTCGAACGACGCCACGATGGCGTCGATGAACGCGGCGGTGGTGGCGCCGTGCACCGGCTCAGCCCAGTCGCATTGCACGGCCTGCGCGGCCTGGAAGGCGCGCCAGGTGTTGTCTGCGATCACGCCCACGCCGCCGGGCAGTTCCACCACCTGCAGCACACCGCGCATGGCCTTCGCAGCACTGGCGTCAAAGCGCTTCAGCGGCGCCCCGATGGCCGGGTTCATGCGCACGGTAGCGAACACCATGCCGGCCTGGCGCACGTCGATGCCGAACGTGGCGGTGCCGGTGCATTTGCCCACCATGTCCACGCGCGGCATGGCCTTGCCCAGGTAGCGCCACTGTTCGCGTGGCTTCAGCGGTGGCGCGTCGGGCAGCGGCATCCTGGCGGCATCGGCGGCCAAGGCGGTGTAGAGCAGCCGCCTGCCGTCGGCAGCCACAACGGCGCCGTTGTCGGTCTTGAGCGTCGACGCCGGCACGCCCAGGCGCTCGGCCGCAGCGGCCAGCAGGGCAAAGCGCGCCGCCGCACCTGCAGTGCGCATCTTGTCGAATGCATCGGGCACGCTGGACGAGCCGCCAGTGCCCTGGATGCCCATCAACTTGGCCAGCACGCCCATCGTGCCGCGCATGCCCTCGGCCATGCGGCCGTGGTCCAGCGCGGCGAAGGGCACGCCCTCCTGCATCAGGGCCCGGTTGTAGTAGGCCGACCCTGGTGCGCCATGTTCGACGCGGATGGCGTCCCAGGCCACATCCAGCTCTTCGGCAACCAGTGCTGCCAGCGTGGTGTGGATGCCCTGGCCCATCTCGGCGCGCGGGGTGATGATGGTCACGCCCTGGGCGTCGATGCGCACGTAGGGGGTGATCGCGCTCGCGCCCTCAGGCAGGTCGGCCAGCAGCGGGTTGGGGTGGGCTTGCCGGTACTTGTAGACGCCGAACACCGCGCCGCCCAGCACCGCAGCCGAGCCGATCAGGAAGCCGCGGCGGGCGATGGTTGCAGCCTTGCTCATGCCGTTACCCCTTGCAGGCGCTTGGCCGCATCATGGATGGCAGCGCGGATGCGCGGGTAGGCGCCGCAACGGCACAGGTTGCCCGACATCGCGGCATCGATGTCGGCATCGGTGGGGGCCTTGTTTTGCTGCAGCAAGGCGGCCGCGCTCATGATCTGGCCCGACTGGCAGTAGCCGCATTGCGCCACCTGGTGCTCGATCCACACCGCCTGCACCAGATGCAGGGCGGCCGGTGTGCCCAGGCCTTCGATCGTGGTCACCGCGCCGTTGATGGCGCCCACCGGCGTGACGCACGACCGCACCGGCGTGCCGTCCACATGCACCGTGCAGACGCCGCACAGCGCCATGCCGCAGCCGTATTTGGTGCCCGGCAGGTTCAGTTCGTCACGCAGCACCCACAGCAGGGGCATCTCGGGCTCGACGTCCACCTGGTGGGTCTTGCCGTTCACAGTCAACTTCATGGCGCAGGCCTCTTGAGTGGATGCCCTGCACTGTGCCGCGGTGTGCGACCGGGCGCACTAGCAAAAGGCGACAAGCCCACAGCCGAACGCGCCAATTCGGCGCGGTGACGATCGGCGCGTTGGGCGCGTTGGGCGCGTTGGGCGCGTTGGGTGCGTTGGGTGCGTTGGGCGCGTTTGGCGCGTTTGGCGCGTTTGGCAGGTGCAGTGTCGCCATTCGCTCCCTAAACTGCGTTGCACCGAACCCTGTACCGAACCAAGGCGCCCATGGGCCAAACCGATTCCGCTCCCCCGATTCCCGGCAAGCCCTTGTCTGCCGGCGCCTACCCGATCTGGCATGGCTGGCGGCTGTTGCTGCAAGACCTGGCACTGCATCCGGCCCATGTGCTGCGCCGCGCTCAACTGCCCGGCGACCTTTTCGCACGCGACAACGCCAGCCTGGACACACCGCAATATTTCAGGCTGTGGACGGCGCTCGAAGCCGAAGCGGCGGACCCGGACAACCACTCGCCGCTGCCCCTTCGGATTGCGCAAGCCCTGTCTGCCGACTGGTTCGACCCGACGCTGTTTGCCGCGTTGTGCAGCGCCGACCTGAACGCTGCGCTGACGCGCATTGCCCGCTACAAACGGCTGGTGGCGCCGATGGTGTTGCAGGTTGACACCACCCTGCAGCGCACGACTCTCGCGCTGAACTGGCTCGACAAGACCCTGGCGCCACCGCCAGTGCTGGTGGCCTTCGAGTTGGTGTTCTTCGTGCAACTGGCGCGCCTGGCCACACGCAGCCGGGTGCAGCCCATCGCCCTGACCTGCCCTGTGCCCCTGGGCTCCGCCGCGCCTTACGAAGAGTTCTTCGGCTGCCGGCTGCGCAAAGGCCCGGTGCCCAGCGTGAGTTTCAGCGCCGAGGACGCCCGGCGCCCGTTCCTGACCGCAAACCATGGCATGTGGTCGTTCTTCGAGCCGGCCCTGCGCAAGCGGCTGCATGAACTGGACCGGCAAGCGACGATGACCGAGCGCGTGCACAGCGCCCTGCTCGAAGCACTGCCCGCTGGCGACCTGGCCATGGACGCCGTCTGCCGAAAACTGGGCGTCAGCACGCGCACCTTGCAGCGGCGGCTTCGTGACGAAGGCGGCAGCTTCCAGAAGACCCTGGACCAGGTGCGCAAGTCGCTGGCACAGCACTACCTCGAACACTCGGCGATGACAGGCGCAGAGATCTCATTCCTGCTCGGGTTCGAAGATCCCAACTCCTTCGTGCGGGCATTTCAGGGGTGGACGGGCACCACGCCGCAAACTGTCCGGACGGCGAGATCGGGCCTTGCCTCTTGAGCGCTCGGCACGCCACCACCACGCGTGGGGATCCATGTCAGCCCAGCCGGGCCTGTCAGAGCATGTGGATCTCTTCCCGGGCGTCGAGCCAACGATTGGGCCGGGACCGGGATGCCCGGAACCGGCCCGCCGCAGGCGACAGGTGATCGCCTGAACTGCAACTGTTGCCCGGGGCCTCTGTGGAGTTCTCGGTGAATGTTGCCGGGGAAGTGGTCTTGCATCGGCCTCGCTCCGCCAAGGGCGTGCGGCGCCTACCCCAGGACCGATCCGACGCCGTGCGAGGCGGCGCAGAGGTGCGCTGGCCAACGGATGGGTTGATGAAGCTGCTGCGCGTGGACGACTGGTGCCGCTGGTCGATACGAACGCGCTGGTGGACGTGCTGCAAGACGATCCGCAGTGGGCGAACAGGTTGATCGGCCAATTGCGGGCGCAGGCCAGCATCCACCAACTGGCGATCAACCCAATCATCTACGCCGAGATTTCATTGTCGTTCTCGACGCTCGAAGGGCTGGACAGCGCTGTGTCCACGCTGGCTCGGGACCTGCGCGAGATGGCGCGGGGGGAGGTGCCAGAGCCTCAAGGTGACAACGTGAGGCCGGGCGCGGCCTTCGGGTGGCGGTGAATGCACGGGCTCAGCCCCCTTCCGGGCGCCGTGCTCGGGCCCGGCCTGCCCGCGGGTATCGCGGTCAAGCCAACGCCTGCCGTTCATCGCCTTCCGGCGATGCACGCGCGGGCTCAGTCCCAGTAACCTTTACGGTTGTAGGCGTCGTGCAGGCGCTTCTCGTAGTCTCGGGCCACCGGCAGCGCGTCTTCATAGGCCGGGCTGGCCTTGATCTGCTCCCGTGTCAGCGCGATCTTCACCGTGCTGCTGGCCCAGTCGATCTGGTCGATCCAGTGGGTGGCGATCAGCACCTTCTTGCCGCCCGGCCACCAGTTGCGGGTGTCCACCACCAGGTAGCGGATGGCCCAGGATTCATCGTCGAAGATGAAGTCCTGCACATGGCCGATGGTCTCGTCAGTGGCCTGGATGTCGTAGCCGATCACCTGGGCACTGCTGCGCAAATGCACGTCGGCCGACCTCAAGGCGCGCGCGTGCGCCGCATCGACGGCGGCGGTCTCAGCCGGCGTCAACATCGGCGGCAGCATCGGGTAGGCGCCCAGGCCCCACATCGCGTCACCCTCCCAGTAGGCGGGGTAGCCGTAGTAGCGCATGTTCTCGATCTCGTGCTGGCGTGACACCGGTTGCTGGGTGTCCACGTCCGGACTGCCCTTGACCTGCGCCTGGGTCAGCGACACATCGATGTTGCTGCCGCTGCCCAGCGGCTGGTGGATGGCGTAAGGCGAGAGCAGCACCTCGCGCTCGGACAGCCAACTGCCGCAGCCGATTACGACATAACGGATGGTCCAGTACTGGTCGTCGAAAAACGCCGCCCTGACATGGCCGATATCGCCATCGGACGCGGTGACGGTGGCGCCGGTGAGGTGGGTGAAGGTGTTCAGCATGGTTTTGCTCCAGGCTCAATGACCGGCGGTGTCGGCCGAGCGTGTCGACTCGAACAGGAACCAGGTGCGCCGTTCGGTCTCGTCGATCCAGACCTCGATCAGGCTGGCGCTGGCGATGTCGCGGTGCTCGTTGCACAGGTCGTGGGCGGTGCGCAGGTTGGCCGCCAGCTCCTGGTTGTCGTCACGCAACTCGGCCAGCATGTCCGACGGCTCGACATAGTCGGCGTCGTTGTCCAGCACCCGCTGACTGCGGGCAATATGCCCGATCGATCGCAGCGTTTGCCCACCCAGCTTGCGGATGCGCTCGGCGATCGGGTCGGTCATCGCAAACAACTGGTCGGCCTGTTCGTCGAGCATCAGGTGGTAATCGCGAAAGTGCGGCCCACTCATGTGCCAATGGAAGTTCTTGGTCTTGAGGTAGATCGCAAACACATCAGCCAGCACGGCGTTCATCGCGCCGGCGATGTCGCGCGTGGCCGCGGCCTTCAGGTCGGTCGGCGTGGTGAGCGGCGCAACGCGGCGTTGCTTCAGGTCCTTCTTCTTGCGGGTGTCGGTGGTGGTCAAGGCGGTCTCCAGGATATGGCAGGGCCGGAAGTGCCGACCCGTCGTCTATCCTGCGCGCTCATCCCCGCCGCGCTCTGTGCGCTGGCCGACACTGGACGCACGCTTTTTGCCTGTTGATCGGGTGCTGGCGGCTGCGCAGCAGACAACGAAGTTGCAGCGCCGCCAAAGGCGTCCTTCAGCGCAGCCAAAGGCGCTCTTTCAGCGCAACTCATAACGCTCAGGCACTCAGGCGCTCAGGCACTCAGGCGATCAGGCGCTCAGACAAACCTGAACGACACAGCGCCCAGCGGGCCATAGTCGATGTGGAAGTTGTCGCCCGCTTGCGCACCGGTGGGCCGGGTAAAGCTGCCGGCCAGCACCACGTCGCCGGCGTTGAGTTGCTCGCCATGTGGTGCCAACTTGTTGGCCAACCAGGCCACGCCGTTGGCCGGGTGGTTGAGCACAGCCGCAGCCAGGCCGGTCTCCTCGATCACGCCGTTCTTGAACAGCATCGCGCCCACCCAGCGCAGGTCAAGCTCCATCGGCTTGACCGGCCGGCCGCCCAGCACGATGCCGGCGTTGGCGGCAAAGTCGCTGATGGTGTCGAAGACCTTGCGCGGGGCTTTGTTGTCCCGATCAAACTGCTCGATGCGGGCGTCGATGATCTCGATGGCGGGGGTGATGTAGTCGGTGGCGGACAGCACATCAAACAGCGTGACGCCCGGGCCCTGGAGCGGCTTGCCGAGGATGAAGGCCAGCTCAACCTCGACCCGGGGCGCGATGAAGCGGTGGATGGGGATGTCGCCGCCCTGCTCGAAGAACATGTCGTCCATCAGCGGCGCGTAGTCGGGCTCGTTGATCTGGCTGGACAACTGCATCGCGCGCGAGGTCAGGCCAATCTTGCGGCCGCGGATGCTGCGGCCATCGGCCAGCTCCAGCGCCACCCAGGCGCGCTGGATGGCGTAACCGTCGTCTACCGTCATGCCCGGGTGCTGGGCCGAGAAATGGCGCAGCGGCGTGCGGGTTTTGCGGGCGCCGTAGAGCTGGCGGGCGAGTGCGGCGATGGTGGCTGGATCTAGCATGGACAGGCGGCCTCAGGGTTGGGCAAACAGCGGGTGAAGGTTGCCGAACTTGGCGTCGAAGACTTCGGCGCCCACGTCCACCTGCAGCGTCAGCCCCACCGCCCGGCGCGCCAGCACCGGGGCGAAGTGGGCTTTGGCTGCGGCGGCCAGCGTCTGGCCGGCGGCCTGCTGGGTGGCATCGCTGCGCCCACGCCCCATGCGCAGGTTGAAGTAGCAGAAGGCGTGCTCACCCGAGCCATCGGCCACTGCGCTGTGTGCTGCCGGGTAGGCCAGCACACGCGTGCCGCCGGTGGGGAAGACCTGCGCGCCGGCCTCGTCCTTGACCGTCAGCATCGCGTCCGCCAGGCTGCGGCACAGCGCCGACATGT
The DNA here is from genome assembly GCA_038236495.1 of Burkholderiales bacterium. GTDB lineage: Bacteria > Pseudomonadota > Gammaproteobacteria > Burkholderiales > Burkholderiaceae_C > Pseudaquabacterium. The sequence goes on along the minus strand of JBBRZR010000141.1, from coordinate 1,909 downwards.
CGGTGTCGGCGTCCAGATTGGGCGTGTAGAGGATGACAAGGTGCGGCATGGCGGGTGGCTTACAACCGGGTGGCGATGGACGTGTAGCCGTCGGCGCGCGACGCTACCGCCGCGGGCACGGCCTGGCCGGTCTGCGGCGTGACCGGGAATATCGCGTTGATCTGCCCGGTGCCCGACGCGCCAAAGTACGGCGTGATGACCTCGACCGGCGCGTCGTAGTCCGACCAGCCCAGCGCCCCCAGCAGCATCGCGGTGTCGTGCATGAAGCCCTCGCCGTGGCCCTTGCTGGCGTACTCGGGCAGCATCGCGCAAAAATCCGCCCACTCGGCGTTTTGCCACATCTGCACCACCTGCTGGTCCAGCCGCTCCAGAAACGGGCTCCAGACCTTGAAGGCGTACTCGGGCGCCAGGCCGTTTTGCGCAAAGCGGTGGCTCAAACTGCCGCTGGCCAGAAACGCCACCGTGCCGTCGTAGTGGTCCTCGACCGCCCGGCGCATCGCCCAGCCCAGGCGGGCGCTGTCATTGAGGTAGTGCACGGTGCACAGGGCCGAGACCGAAATCGCCTTGAAGTGCTGGTCGGCGTTCATGTAGCGCATCGGCACCAGGGTGCCGTACTCGGGGTTGAGCGTGGTGGCGTGGTGCGCCAGGGTCTCGACCCGGTGCTCATTGCAGACCTTCGCCAGCAACAGGCCCAGTTCGGGGTTGCCGGGTATCTCGAACGGCAGGTTGCTGATGAAATGCGGCAGCTCGTTGCTGGTGTAGAGGCCCTTGAAGTGCGGCCCGCAGTTGAGGTGGTAGTTGGCGTTGACCAGCCAGTGGGTGTCGAACACGACAAAGGTGTCCACGCCGAGTTCGCGGCAGCGCCGGCCGATCTCGACATGGCCGTCGATCGCGTCTTGCCGCGTGCCCTTGCGCGGGCCGTCCAGCTCGCTCAAATACATCGAGGGCACGTGGGTGATTTTGGCGGCGAAGGCGAGTTTTCCCATGGGGGCTCCGGGTCATGGCTGAAAGCCTGGCGCTGGCTGAGGCTGGGTGGGCGGCACGGGCTTGCCTGACGGCAAGGCAGGTTGTTGACGCCCCGCTGTGGCGAGGCATCAAGCCGCAGGTTTCAGTGGGCGTGACATGAATACGCTGTGTGGATTTTCAACATAACGGTCAAACGGGCCTGCGTATTCAAAACCTGCGCCCAGATAAAGTGAATGCGCCTTTTGAAAATCAACGTGGGACCCGGTTTCGAGACTGAGCCGCAGATAGCCCCGTGATTGGGCTTCGTCGATGATCGTCTGCAGCACAGCGCGCCCGGCGCCCCGCCTGCGCAGTGCCACGGGTGTTCGCATTGACTTGATTTCGCCGTGGGTGGGTGAAAGTTCTTTCAGTGCCCCGCAGCCCAGCAGTTGCTGGCCTTCCCACGCGGTCCAGAAGGTAATCCCTGGCGCTCTCAACTTGGCCAGGTCCAGTGCAAACACCTGGTCTGCTGGCGACAGCTCGTGCATGTTGGCCAAATGCTCGGCCAGCAGTGCGTGCACAGCGGGGCGGCTGAGGTCGTCGACTTCGATATGCATGGCAGGTGGGCAGGTCGGCAGGTGGGCAGGTGGGCAATGCGGTTTCAGGCTGATGGCATGGCAGGTCTGTGGGCAGTCGAGACCGCCATTTGAGGTCTCAAACGCCCCAGCGCGGGATGTGGTGCCCACCCAGCGACACCGCCACGTTTTTGGGCTCCAGAAACACCTCGTAGCTCCAGGTGCCGCCCTCGCGCCCGGTGCCGCTGGCTTTGCTGCCGCCAAAGGGCTGGCGCAGGTCGCGCACGTTCTGGCTGTTGACAAAACACATGCCGGCCTCGACCGCAGCGGCCACCCGGTGGGCGCGGCCCAGGTTTTCGGTCCAGACGTAGCTCGACAGCCCGTAGACC
>JBBRZR010000140.1:0-11047 GCA_038236495.1 Burkholderiales bacterium | reverse complement strand
TACCTGATCCTGCACGCGGCGGTGCTGGAGAAAAACGGCCGTGCGCTGGTGCTGCCCGCGCCATCGGGGTCGGGCAAGAGCACGCTGTGCGCGGCGCTGCTGTTCCACGGTTGGCGACTGCTGTCGGATGAATTGGCGCTGATCGACCCCCAGCTCGGCATGTTGGTACCGATGCCCAGGGCGGTCAGCCTGAAGAATGCGTCGATCGAGGTGATGCAAGGTTTTGCCGGCAGCGCACTGCGCTATGGCTCGATGGTGCGCGACACCGTGAAGGGCCGGGTGGCGCACTTTCCGGCGCCAACGGCGTCGGTGCGTCGGTCGGACGAACTGGCGTTGCCGGGTTGGATCGTTTTCCCGCGCTACCAGTCGGGCTCGACCACCCGCCTGCAAGCGCTGCCGCGTGGGCGCTGCGTGATGTCGCTGATTGAAAACGCTTTCAACTACAACGTGCACCAGGCCTCGGGTTTCAAGACCTTGACCGATCTGGTCTCGCGCAGCGCCTGCTACACCTTCATCTACCAGGATCTGGACCAGGCGCTGGCCGTGTTCGAGGACCTGGCAGCGGGCGTTGACCGTGCTGCGGCCTTGGGCGGTGCGGCGCCTGCGACGGCGCCACAGGGCCTGTCGTGACACCGCCACCGCTAGACCAGGCCTGCTGGGCCTGGACCCGCGCCGACCAGTTGACCGACCTGAGCGAGGCACAGTGGGAACTGCTGATCCGGCAGGCGCGCGCCGCCAACCTGCTGGCCAGGCTGGCACACCGGCTGGCCGAGCGCGGGCTGCTGACGCAGGTGCCCGAGGCGCCGCGCCGGCACCTGCAGGAGGCGCTGTTCGTGGCAGCCGCGCAGCACCGCGAGATCGTGCGCGAAATCCGTCTGATGCTGGACGCCCTGCGCAGTGCCGCTGTGCCGGTGGTGCTGCTCAAGGGCGCGGCCTACCTGGCGACGGGTTTGCCGGCAGCCCAGGGGCGGCTGTTTTCGGACATCGACATCCTGGTGCCGCGAGACGCCCTCGATCAGGTCGAAACCCTGCTGAACCTGCATGGCTGGATGAGCACCCACCATTCGGCCTACGACCAGCGGTACTACCGCCAGTGGATGCACGAACTGCCGCCGATGCAGCACGCCCGGCGCCAGACCGTGCTCGACGTGCACCACAACATCCTGCCACTGACGGTGCGTCATGCGCCCGATGCCACGCTGCTGCTGGCGGCGGCGTGCCCGGTCGATGGTTTCGACGGCGCGCAGGTTCTGGCGCCGGCCGACATGGTCTTGCACAGCATGTGCCATTTGTTCCACAACGACGATCTCTCGCACGGCCTGCGCGACCTGACCGATCTCGACCTGCTGTTGCGGCACTTCTCGGCCGACCCGTCGTTCTGGCCGGCACTGGCCGACCGCGCGGCGCAACTGGCCCTGCAGCGGGTGCTGTACTACGGCCTGTCGAGCACCGCCGCGCTGCTGGGCACGCCGGTACCGGCAAGCGCCCTGGACGCGGCGCGGCGTCACGCGCCTTCAGCGCCCGTGGACGCGTTGATGCGCGCGTTGTGGCGACGTGGCCTGCGCAGCCCTCACCCGACCGCCAAGCTCGGCGGCGGCGCGGCAGCACTTTTTGCGTTGTACCTGCGTGCCCACTGGCTGCGCATGCCGCCCATGCTGCTGGCCCGCCACTTGGCCATCAAGGCGGGGATGCGGCTGGGCGTCGGGCCCGCCGCACCGACCACTGCGGCCTAGTCCGTGCCGGCGGACAGCGCGTTCAGCTCAGCCTCACTGAAGCCCGCCGCCCGCCGCGCCGCCCAATTGAACGGCGGCCGCAAGCGCGGTGCGGCGTAGCGCGCCACCAGCGTCGGGTACAGGGCCAACGGGTCCAACCCCGCGCGGGCACACAGCCAGCCGTACCAGTGGTTGCCGATCGCCACATGGCCGATCTCGTCCTGCAGGATGATGTCCAGAATCGCCACCGCCCGCAGGTCGCCGGCTTTTTTCAGCTTGGCCTGGATCGGCGGCGTGGCGTCCAGGCCGCGGGCTTCCAGCGTGCGCGGCACCAGGGCCATGCGGGCGATCACGTCGCCCTGGGTGGCCTCGGTCATGCGCCACAGGCCGTCATGGGCGTCGAAATCGCCATAGTCATGGCCCAGGGTCTGCAAGTGTTCGCGCAGCAGCGAGAAGTGCAGCGCCTCTTCGCCCGCCACCTGCAGCCAGTCGCGGTAGAACTGCCCGGGCAGGCCGTCAAAGCGCCACACCGCATCCAGTGCAAGATTGATCGCATTGAACTCGATGTGGCAGATCGCGTGCAGCAGTGCAGCCCGGCCTGCCAGCGTGAAGGGCGAGCGGCGTGGCACCTGGTCGGCTGCCACCAGCCTGGGCAGCGCGGGGCGCCCGGGCAAACCGGCAGGTGCCTCGATCCGGCAGGCCGGGTCCAGCACGCCCTCGCCGGCGCGTACGGCGGCCAGCAGCGCCCGGGTCTGTTCGGCCTTGCTGGCGGCATCAGTGAGGGCCAGCAGGGCCAGGGCGCGGTGTCTGATCTGCATCCCTAGAATCATAGGTTGCCCCGACCTCAGGAAGCCCCCCATGGCGATTTACCAGCTCGACGATGTGACCCCCGATGTGCACGCTAGCGCCTGGGTGGCCGACAGCGCCCAAGTCATGGGCCGGGTCAGCCTGGCTGAAAACGCCAGTGTCTGGTACGGCGCGGTGCTGCGTGGCGACAACGACTCGATCAGCGTCGGCCGCAACAGCAATGTGCAGGACGGCAGCGTGCTGCACACCGACCACGGCTCGCCGCTGGTGATCGGCGAGGACGTGACCATCGGCCACCAGGTGATGCTGCACGGTTGCACCGTGGGCGATTGCACCTTGGTGGGCATCGGCAGCGTGGTGATGAACGGTGCCCGCATCGGCCGCCACTGCATCGTCGGCGCCGGCGCCCTGATCACCGAGGGCAAGCAGTTCCCGGATGGGGTGCTGATCGTCGGCTCGCCGGCCAAGGTGGTGCGTGAACTGACCGTCGAGCAGATCGCCCGGCTGCAGGCCAGCGCCACCCACTACGTCGCTCAGCAGCAGCGCCACGCCCGCACGCTCAAGCGCATAGCCTGACGATGGACCAGCTGCTCAAGTTTTTGTTCGAAGGTCTGCCGGTGCGCGGCATGCTGGTGCGGCTGGATTCGAGCTGGCGCGAGTTGCTGTCGCGCCGCGCCAGCGTCAGCGACGGTGGCCATGCTTTTGCGCCGCCGGTGCGCGCCCTGCTGGGCGAGATGGCCGCTGCCGGTGTGCTGATGCAGGGCAACCTGAAGTTCAACGGTGCGCTGATCCTGCAAATGCAGGGCGACGGGCCGGTGCGGCTGGCCGTGGCCGAGACCCAGCCCGACCTCAGCTACCGGGTCACCGCCAAGGTGGTGGGCAGCGTGGCCGATGACGCCCAGCTGGAAGCGATGCTCAACGTGGGCGGGCAGGGCCGCTGCGCCATCACGCTGGACCCGCTGGACCGGCTGCCCGGCCAGACACCGTACCAGGGCGTGGTCCCGCTGCACGGCGACCAGCGTGAGCCGCTGCAAAAGCTCAGCGAGGTGCTGGCGCACTACATGCTGCAGTCCGAACAGCTCGACACCTGCCTGGTGCTGGCCGCCAACGACGAGGTGGCCGCCGGGCTGCTGATCCAGCGCCTGCCGGTCACCGGTGCGGCCAACCTGGCGGGCGACGTGTTGGTCCGTGCCGACGAGGACCACATCGGCCGAAACGAGGATTACAAGCGCATTGCCTTGCTGGCAGCCACCTTGACGGCAGAGGAATTGCTGACACTGCAGCCGGCGCAGATCATGCACCGCCTGTTCTGGCAGGAGACCGTGCGGGTGTTCGAGCCGCTGACACCGCGTTTTGCCTGCCGCTGTTCGCGCGAGCGGGTGGCGGGCATGCTGCGCGGGCTGGGCGCCGATGAGGTCGGCTCGCTGATCGAAGAGCGCGGCGAGGCCGAGGTGGGCTGCGATTTTTGCGGCGCGATGTACCGCTTCGACCCGGTGGACGTGGGTGAGCTGTTCACCCCGGGGCGCGAAGCGCCGCCCTCCTCAGGCCAGGTGCATTGAAGCACTGACCCGCCGCGCCCGGCTGGCGCGGCCAGCGCGTCAGGCGCGCAACGAGGTGCCGCGGTGCTGCGGCTGGGTCAGGCCGTTGGCCGAATACACCTTGCCGTTGGGCAGGTCGCCCGGCATCAGCACGTCGATGGCCCGGTCGAGTGCCGCGGTGGCGCGGGCCATGGCCTCGCGCTGGCGCGCCAGCTGGGCGCTGGCGTGCGACAGCCGCAGCCGCATCGGCTCGGGCACACCCCCATGGCGCGCCCGGTGCATGAAGCATTCGACCGCGCGGGCCAAAGCCCGGTGCAACTCCTGCGCTTGCTGCTCGATGGCGGGGATATCTCGCTCACGCAGCGAATCGGTCAATGCGCCCAGCCGCTGCTCGACGCTGGCCACCAGGGGCTCCAGCTCGGCAACGTCTGCGCCAGGCGCGCGCGGTGGATCGACGGGATGCAGCATGCCTGCGCCGTGTCGATGTCAGCGCTTGGACACGTTGCCCAGCAGTTCCTGGGCATTGGCGATCAGCTTGTCGGCAATCGCCTCCGGATTGACCTGGAACTTGCCGTCGCGGATGGCGTCCGAGATGCGCTGCACCTTTTGCGTGTCGAACACGCCCTCGGTGCCGCCGGCCGAGAGCTGCGCCACGGTGGACGACAACTCCACCTTGGCACTGGGCTCGACGGCCTTGCTGCCAGCGCTGGCCGACACGCCCGCGCCGGGTGGCGCCGCAGCAGCAGCACCTGGTTTGCGTTCGCCGACAGCCGGCGAAACTGGTTTGTTTTCGAGATGACCGATCTTCATGATGGACTCCAGCTAGGTGGGTCAAATTGCCCGACCCTGAGACATGCTCGGGGTATCGGCCCCCCAGATCGGGACTTTAGGGTCTGGCCATCGGATTTTCTGCGATCCCCGCATTCAGGGGGGTAAGCCGGCCCAGACAACCGCTTCAATCTGCAGACCATCATAAAGCGAGCTCAACCCGCCGCTCGCCGGCGGCAATGCCGCTGACGATGCGCCCGCTCTCGGTGCGCACCCGGGCGCTTTGCCCCTCCAGGCCCGGGCCCATGGCCTGGCCCTCGCTGCTGATGGCGTAGCCCGGTCCTACGGCCACAATGCGCACGGTATCGCCGGCGCTGAACCACAGCCGGGTTTTCAGATCGTTGCGGCGCAAGGCCTCACCCGCGGCCAGGCCGCGTGCCAGGGTTCTGCCCAGGGCCGCGGCCGGCAGGGCAATGCTCGGGTCGGCGCGTTCCGCCAGGTCCACGTCGGCCGACATCAGGTGTCGCGCCTCCAGCACCGTGCCCGCTGGCAGCGCGGTGCTGGCCACCAGCGACGTGGCCCAGACCTTCACCGCGATCGGCAGGCTGACGTTCCAGGCGGTCGCGCCGCGCACGCAGCGCAGGCCCATCCGGGTATGGCCCAGCGGCCGGGTGCCGGCGGGCAGGTAGGGCAGGACTTGCTGGCACGGCGCCAGCTTCAGGCGCGGGTCTAGCCGGCCCAGCACCACCTCGATGCGCGGCGGCGTGGCCGCATCGCCCCAGACGATGACCGCCGCCTCGCGCGCCAGGCGCTGCACTTCGGCGGCCAGGTTGTCGGGCAGCACGGTGGCCGCGGTGGCGGGATCGGCGCTGGCCGGGGCCGCGATAAGGGACAGGGCGGATGCCTGTATCGGCGACTTGGTGGGCGCCGGTGCGATCAACCTTGCGGGCAAGGGCTCGGCGCCCGCCAGACCGCAGACCCAAAGGCCCAGCAACGACAGCGCCGGCCGCATCAAGGCGCGCGACAGGAAAGGGCGGACGGACGGCAAGGTGCTCACGCCGCGGATCATGGCGTCGGTGCGTGTCGCAAGGTGGCTGGAAATGGCGGGCGATGGCCCCGCTGTTCGGCGTCATGCGCCCAGGCCGGCTGCCGACAATCGGCGCACATGGACCACGTCTGGGCTGTGCCAGTGGAAAGGGGCCGCGTATGCAACGACTGACCGAAGCACTCGATTTCCAGGCCAACGCCCTGATGCTGCGGGCCGAGCGCCAGCGCCTGATCGCCAGCAACATCGCCAATGCCGACACCCCGGGCTACCAGGCCCGCGAGATGGACTTTGCCAACGCACTGCGCCACGCCACCGGCACATCCCCCGCGGGCTGGGGCGGGTCGGGCGCTGCTGCAGGCGGCACCGGCCTGGTCACCACCCATCCGGCGCACGACGCCGGCGCGGTGGGCTTCACCGACGAGCCCGGCTTGCTGTATGCCCACTACAGCCAGGACTCGATCGACCGCAACACGGTCGACCTCGACCGGGAGCGCGCCAGCTTCACCGAGAACACCGTCAAGTACGAGGCCACCTTGCGCTTCATCAACGGCAATGTGCGGTCCATGCTGGACGCCATGAAGAGCCCGAGCCAGGGCTGATGAAACCCGCCATGCCTGAAGCCCGCCAGACCATCGGCCAGACCATCGGCCAGACCGATGAGCTTGCCACCGGAGCACTGCCATGAGCATGTTCAAGATCTTCGACGTCTCCGGCAGCGCCGCCAGCGCGCAGACCCAGCGCCTGAACGTGGTGGCCAGCAACGTGGCCAATGCCGACACGCTGGAAGGCCCGAACGGCGAGCGCTACAAGGCGCGTCAGGTCGTGTTCCAGACGCTGATGATGGGCGAGGCCACCTCCGCCGGTGTGCAGGTCAGCCAGGTGGTCGAGGACGAAAGCGCCGGTCGCACGGTCTACAACCCGAACCACCCCAAGGCCAATGCCGAGGGCAACGTGGTCTTCAGCAACGTCAACGCGATCGAGGAGATGGTCAACATGATCTCGGCCTCGCGCTCGTACCAGAACAACGTTGAAGTGATGAACACTGCCAAAAGCCTGCTGTTGAAGACCTTGCAGATGGGCCAGTCATGATGAACTTGGGTCCAAGGAGACACCGATGAGCACCGTCACTTCCGCCACCAACCCCGCCATCGGCAACACCACGGCGGCCGTTGGCGCCAGTGGCTCCGGCACCGCCAAAGAGGCCAGCGACCGGTTCCTGAAGCTGCTGGTGACCCAGCTGCAGAACCAGGACCCGTTGAACCCGGTGGACAACGCCCAGATGACCTCGCAGATGGCGCAGATCAGCACGGTCAGCGGCATCGAGAAGCTCAACACCACGGTTCAGGGGCTGTCCGGGCAGTTCATGCAGATGCAGGCCATGCAGGGTGCGTCGCTGGTGGGCCGCGACGTGCTGATCAAGGGCGACAAGCTGAGCGTGCCCGCCAGCGGTGTGCCGCAAGGCCTGTTCGACCTGGACGCCGCTGCCGACCATGTCAAGGTCGACATCCTGAGCCCCGCCGGACGGGTGGTCGATACCGTCAACCTGGGCGCGCAATCCAGTGGTCGGCATGACTTTGCCTGGCCTGCCGGCAGCAACGTCAGCGAGTCGGCCGGCTACCGGTTCCGCATCACCGCCACCAGCGGTGCGGCCACCGTGGGCAGCACAGCACTGATGCGCGACAAGGTCGAGGCCATCAACACCAGCGGCGCATCGCTGACGCTGGAGCTGGCCCGCAGCGGTGACGTGGCCTACAAGGATATCCAGGCCCTGAATTGAGTTGCATCGGCGCAGTCGCCGGCCGCGGCTGGGCCACCGGTTGACCTGATGCCCGCGTCCGCCCGTTTTCGCCCCCACCGCCCCCGTATTTCAGCAGGAGTGTTTCCATGAGTTTCCAGCAAGGTGTATCCGGCCTGACCGCCTCCGCCCGCAACCTCGAGGTCATCGGCAACAACGTGGCCAATGCCAGCACGGTGGGCGCCAAGGTGGCGCGGGCCGAGTTCGCCGATGTCTACGCACGCGCCATCAGCGGTGGTGCCAGTTCGATCGGTCTGGGCGTGAGCCAGACCGCAGTAACGCAGATGTTCTCGCAGGGCAGCTTCCAGTCCACCGACAACCCGCTGGACATGGCGATCAACGGCGGTGGCTTCTTCCAGCTCAAGGACTCGGGTGGCTCGTTGTCGTACACCCGCAACGGCCAGTTCAAGGTCGACCGCGATGGCTTGATCACCAATGTGCAGGGCGCCAAGCTGATGGGCTACCCGGCCAACAGCCTGGGTGTGCTGGTGCCGGGCCAGGCCCAGCCCCTGACCTTGCCCACGGCCGGCATCAAGCCCAGCACCACCGGCAATGTAAGCCTGGAGCTGAACCTGGACGCACGCTCCGCCACCAAGCTCGACCCATTGGTCACGCCGGTGATCGACTTCAACGACTCCAAGACCTACAACAACGCCACCTCGGTCAATGTTTACGACAAGAAGGGCCAGGAGGTGGCGTTGACGTATTACTTCCAGAAGATGGACCCCGCCTCTGGCGCCGGTCCCGACGCCTGGAGCGTCTACGCGGCGGCCAATGGCAAGCCGGTCAACCCCGACGGCGCCGGCAATGCGCAGACCATCGGCGTGCTCAAGTTCCCGACCGACGGCAGTGCGCCTATCAACCCGCTGGACCCGACGCTGCCGCTGCCGCCGTTCACGCTGGACGTGCCGGCCACCACCAACACCCAGGGCGCGGTGACCGAGCCCATCCCCGGCGTCAAGCTCGACATGGCCAAGCTGACGCAGTACGGCGCGATCTTCGGTGTCACCAACGTCACCCAGAACGGGTTTCCGCCAGGCCAGCTCAGTTCGATCAAGATCCAGCCCAATGGCATCGTGCTGGCGTCGTATTCCAGCGGTCAGAGCACGCCGATCGGTCAGGTGCAATTGGCCACCTTCCGCAATGTGCAGGGGCTGCAGCCGCTGGGGGGCAACACCTGGAGCTCGACCTACGAGTCGGGCGACCCGATCACCGGCACGCCGGGCGCCGGCAACCTGGGCGCGCTGCAGTCGGGCGTGGTGGAGCAGAGCAACGTCGACCTGACCAACGAGCTGGTGCAGATGATGGTGGCCCAGCGCATTTATCAGGCCAATGCGCAGACCATCAAGACGCAGGACTCGGTGCTGCAGACGCTGGTCAATCTGCGCTGATCCTGGCGCACTGACTGCCGCCGCCACCGTCAGTTCATAGGCGCCCCAAGGCCGACAAAAAACGTCGTCCGCCCCCCCGAGGGGACAAGAAAACTCGGGAGCGGCCTTTCATTTTCTTGAGAGCGCCCCAAGGCCGACAAAAAACGTCGTCCGCCCCCCGAGGGGACAAGAAAACTCGGGAGCGGCCCTTCATTTTCTTGAGAGACACACCGATGGACCGCGTGATCTACCTCGCCATGGCCGGCGCCAAGGCCACGCTGCAGCGCCAGGACGTGCTGGCGAACAACCTGGCCAATGCCTCGACCACGGGTTTTCGGGCCGAGATGTCGGCATTCCGCGCGGTGCCGGTGTTGGGCGACGGCGCCAGCACCCGGGTCTACGCGATCGAGTCGACGCCAGGCTACAGCGCCGAGCCCGGGCCGGTGGCCGCCACCGGCCGCAACATGGACGTGGCGATGAAAGGCCAGGCCTGGCTGGCGGTGCAGGGCCGCGACGGCACCGAGGCCTACACCCGCAACGGCTCGCTCGATGTCGACAGCGAAGGACTGCTGGTGACCCGCAGCGGCCTGGCCGTGCTGGGCGATGGCGGCCCTATCACGGTGCCGGCCAACGGCCAGGTACTGATCGGTGCCGATGGCACGGTCACCGCCACGGTGGGCAACGGCCGGCCGCAAGGCATCGGCAAGCTCAAACTGGTCACGCCCGAGGCGCCGCTGCTGCGCGGCGACGACGGGCTGTTCCGCGGTGCCGATGGCGACCTGCCCGCGGATGGCAACGCCAAGCTGCAGGACGGGGCATTGGAGGGCAGCAATGTCAGCCCGGTCGAGTCGATGGTGGCGATGATTGCCGCCGCACGCCAGTTCGAGCAGCAGATGAAGATGCTGCAAACCGCGCAGGAGCGCGAGCAGTCGGCCAGCAAGTTGCTGTCCAGCTCCTGACGCCCGCGCCGGCGCCGCGCCGCAGGCTGTACCTCGACCAAGCGTCGCTCTCACGGCGTCACCTTTAGAAAAGTGCCGCTCTCACGGCGTCACCTTCAAAAAAGCGCCGCTCTTGCGGCGTCACCTTCAAAAAAGCGTCGCTCTCACGGCGTCACCTTCAAAAAAGCGCCGCTCTTGCGGCGCTTTTTGCGTCATGGCCGGCCTCAAGTCGGCGCCATGATCGACGCAGACCAGGACCCATGGAGAAACACGATGATCCGCTCGCTGTGGATTGCAAAGACCGGCATGGAAGCGCAGCAGACCGCGCTGGATGCGATCTCGAACAATCTGGCCAACACCGCCACCAACGGCTTCAAGCGCGGCCATGCGGTGTTCGAGGACCTGATGTACCAGAACCTGCGCCAGGTGGGCGCCAACACCGGCGAGCAGTCCACGCTGCCGGCCGGTCTGCAGATCGGCCTGGGGGTGCGGCCGGTGGCGCTGGCGCGCAATTTCTCGCAGGGCAACCTGCAGCAGACCGGTAACTCCTACGACCTGGCGGTGCGGGGCAACGGGTTTTTCCAGGTGCAGATGCCGGACGGCACCACCGCCTACACCCGGGACGGCGCGTTCCAGACCAACTCGCAAGGCCAGCTGGTGACCAACGGCGGCTACCTGGTGCAGCCCGGCATCCAGATACCGGCCCAGGCGCTGATCGTGACCGTGGGCAACGACGGCATCGTCACGGCCAGCCTGCCGGGCCAGACCACGCCGCAACAGGTCGGGCAGATCCAGCTGGCCGGCTTCATCAACCCCAACGGCCTGGACCCGAAAGGCGAAAACCTGTTCGCAGAAAGCGCCGCCTCGGGCGCGCCAGCGTCCGGTGCGCCGGGCAGCAACGGCCTGGGCCAGATCTCGCAGGGCAGCGTCGAGACCAGCAACGTCAACGTGGTCGAGGAACTGGTCTCGATGATCCAGACCCAGCGCGCCTATGAAATCAACTCCAAGGCCGTGACCACCTCCGACCAGATGCTGCAGAAGCTGTCGCAGCTGTGAGGGCTGGCGCTGATC
>JBBRZR010000139.1:0-11154 GCA_038236495.1 Burkholderiales bacterium | reverse complement strand
GGCCTCGATCGGCTCATTGGTGTTGCCGCCGCTGGCCCAGGTGCTGGAGACGGCGGCCCACGACGGACGGCCCGACGCCGAGCTCCACCAGGCCACCGGGGCGCTGCAGCGCGCGCTGGACAGGCTGGTGGCCGATATCCGCAGCGCACTGGCCGGTGGCGTGGGCGCGGCGGGTGCGGCCGGTGCCGCGGGTGCGGCCGGTGCGCAGGCCGCGTCCGCAGCGGCGTCGGCCCCATCGGCTGCGCTGTCGGCCGAGGCGCTGGCGGCTTTCAGGGCGCTGCTGCTGAGCTCGGATTACGCGGCGGTCGCGGCCTTTCGCGCCCACCGGGCAGCACTGCGGCAGCAGTTTGGCCCCGGCATCGATGGCGTGGAGGCCTGCCTGAACCGTTTCGACTATGACGGTGCCGACGCCGCATTGGCCGCGCTGGTTGCGCCGAGCCGGCGCTGAGCCGGGGCGGTCTGGCGGCAGGCCGGCCATGCCAGGCCCTGCCGCCGGCCCGGCCAGCACCCGCGCAATGACCCGCCCCGCAGGTCGATCCCTGGCCGCCTCAGCCCGGCTGTGCGGCCCGCGTGTGGCCCTGTTTCCAGGCGGCCGAGACCGGCTTGCCGGCCCGCACCGCGCCGCTGCCCTCGCGCCGGTAAGCGCCGCAGCCGATGAACTCGTTGTGGCCCAGCGGCAGGATGTAGGACTCCTTGGGCGTCACGACCTTGGTGCCGGGGCTGATCACGTCGTACTGGATCCAGCCCCCACCCTGATCGGCGGCGTCCCAGGCCAGCGCCAGGAAGGACACCGGCTCCAGCCCGGGGATGGCGCCGGCGGGCTCGCCCACCAGATCGGGCCGGGAGCCGAAGGCGGTGATCATGCCGTTGCGGTCGAACACGAAGATGTAGAGGTCGCGGTCCAGAAAGTTGCCGCCGCTGCTGTGAAAGTCGGTAAACGCCTGCTCGCGGCCGGCCTGGCCCAGGTGGGCCATGGCGTTTGTCACCAGCGCGTGCGCCTCGTCGGCCGAGGCCTGGCGCAGCCGCATCGACACCACCGCGTTGCGCAGGGTGTTGGCGCGCTCCACCAGGGTGCTGGACGCACTGGCCGAGATCTCCACCAGCGCGGCATTTTCGCGGGTGATCTTGTCCAGGTTGCCGACACTCTCCGTCACCTCGCCCAGGCCGGCGCTTTGCTGGGTGCTGGCAGTGGAGATCGAGCGCAGCCGGCCCGACACCTCGCGCACGCCGCCAACGATGGTGTCGAGCGATTCGCTGACCCGGCGCAACTTGACCGCCGAGCTGTCCACCTGCGTTGAGGCGTTGCCGATCAGCTTGCGGATCTCGTCGGCCGACTCGGCGCAGCGCTGGGCCAGCTGCCGCACTTCGGCCGCGACCACGGCAAAGCCTTTACCGGCCTCACCGGCGCGCGCCGCCTCGACCGCGGCATTGAGCGACAGCATGCTGGTCTGGAAGGCCACGTCGTCGATCACCGCCACCACCTCGGCCACCCGGCGCGAGGCGTCCTGCATCTGCGTCATCGCGTCCACCGTCTCGGCCATCGCGCCGTGGCCCTGCTCGGCCTGCTGGAACAGGCCTTCGGTCAGCTCGTCCAGCTCGCGGGCAGCCTGGGCGTTTTGTGCCACCGCCACGCTCAGCTGGCTGATCGCATCGACCGAGTCGCGCAGGCTGCCGGCCTGCTCGTCGGTGCGCTCGGACAGTTTCTGGCTGCCATCGGCCACTTGCGTGCCGGCCAGGTTGACCAGCGCCGCGCTGCTGCGGATCTCGGCCACCAGGCCCGACAGGTGGGCGCAGGTGGCGTCCACCGTGTTGCCGATGGCGGCCAGCTCGTCGCGGCCGCGCACCACCGTGCGGTGCGCCAGGTCGCCGTGCGCCATGGCATCGGTGCCACGCCGCAGCGCCCGTATCGAGGCCTGGAAGGTGACGTAGAACGACACCAGCAGGTAGCCCAGCAACAGCAGGCCGGCGCCGCAGACAGCGGCCGCCAGCGTGATCTTGCGTTCGATGTCGGCGATGCGGCGGGCGATCTCCCGGTCCAGCGCGGTCGCGGCCTCGTTGTGCAGGCTGCGCAGCTGGTCGATCGCCACGCCCGCCGCGTCGGTGAACACCGGGCCGGTTGCGGCAGGTTTGTCCGCGGCAAAGGACGGGGCCAGCACGGCGCTGAAGTGCTGCAGCGCCACGCGGGCGGTGGCCCAGCTGCTCAGCGGCTGGCCACCGGCGCGGCCGTAGGCCGCCAGTTTGCTGCCGAGGTCGAGCACGCCGCGGTCGATCAGGGCGGCCTGGCCCAGCAGCATGGCCTGCTCGGCGACGGTGCTTGCCGCCGGCGCTGCGGTGTTGTCGGTGGCCGTGCCTGTGGCCCCGCTGCGCACCAGCAGGCCGGCGCCCAGCGCACGGGTGAGCGCTACCGACTCCATCGCTGGGTACAGCGCGTTGACCAGCACATCCATCAGGTAGTACGAGCGGGATTCCGGGTCCAGCACCAGGCCAGAGCGGTCGCCGTTGAGCAGCGCCAGTTGGCGCAAACCTTCCACCGCTTGCGAGTGGGCGGCAAACGCGCCCGCCGGGCTGGCCGGGTGCTGGCCGTCGGCCAGCGCCAGCAGGCTGGTGCGCAGGGTGGGCCAGTCCGGGGCCAGTGGCACGTCGGGCAGCTGGGCCAGCTGGCCGTCGAACGCGGCCACCGCGCCCTTGATCGCCTTGCGCGCGTCGTCGCGCTGGGCAACGGCCGCGGCGTCGCCGGCCAGCGTGCGGGCGGTCAGGCCGCGGTGAACCTGGGTCTCCTTGAGCACCGGCAGCAGGGCCTCGGCCAGGCGCAGGCCGTGCAGTTCAGTGACCGCAAACCGGCGCTCGGCCATGCGGTCGGCCAGCGACAGGACCATCAGGGCACCCATCGGCAGCAGCACGGCGAACGTCAGCAGGCTGAGCTTGGCCGACATCGGCAGCGCAAACATCAGCCGGGAGCCGGGCAGCATCAGGCCGCGGGTCCAGCGCGCCAGGCGGCCGGGCGCGTGGGTGGGCCCCTGCTTGGGCGCCGGGGCGGTGGCGGGGCCGTGCGTGTCGGTGCGGTGGGCAGGCTGGGCTGGGGTCATGGTGGCGGGGTCAGGGCAGGTGCAGCGGCGGTGTGCGGGGTCGGCAGGGGGGTGGCGTGCGGCAAAGCTGGCCCCTGGCGCGGGCATGGCCGATGCTGCACCGCCCAGCGCGCGGCAATGGCGCGATCAGCGGGGTCAACCCGGCTCAAATGGGGACGGTCAACCGTGGCGCGGCAGCGTTGGCCAGCTGATGCTGCAGCCAGCCGGCCACGCCGCGCAGTGGCAGCACGGCCGCCGCCGCGCCCAGCCGTATCGCCTCGCGCGGCATGCCGAACACCACGCTGCTGGCCTCGTCCTGCGCGGCAGTAGTGGCGCCGGCGTCACGCATGTCCTTCAGGCCGCGGGCGCCGTCCTCGCCCATGCCGGTCAGGATCACGCCCAGCGCGTTGGCGCCGGCACATTGCGCCACCGACTTGAACAACACGTCCACCGACGGCTTGTGGCGGTTGACCAGCGGGCCGTCACGCACGCTCACCACGTACTGCGCGCCGCTGCGCAGCAACTGCATGTGGCGCCCGCCGGGGGCGATCAGCACCCGGCCGTCGAACACCCGGTCGCCGTCGGCGGCCTCCTTGACGTCCATCGCGCAGACCCGGTTCAGGTGCTCGGCAAAGGCGGCGGTAAAGCGCTCGGGCATGTGCTGCACGATGACGATGCCCGGTGTGGTGCGCGGCAGCGCCGCCAGCACCGCCTCGATCGATTGCACGCCGCCGGTGGACCCGCCGATGGCGATGACCCGGTCGGTGGTGACCGCCATCGCACCGCTGGCTGCGGGCGACCGGTCCGGCAGGCTGGCCGTCCGGGCCTGTGCCAGCTTGTCGGCCAGTGCGTCGGCTGACAAGCGGGCCCGCGGTGCACCCGCGCCCTGCGGGCGCAGCGCCCGGGCGTTGGACGCCGCGGCGGCGCGCACCGCCGCCACCAGACCGTTGCTGGGGTCGCCCAGAAAGTCGCGCAGCCCCAGCTTGGGTTTGGTGACAAAGCTCACCGCACCCTCGGCCAGCGCCTGCAGGGTGGTGGCCGCGCCTTTTTCGGTCAGGGTCGAGCACATCACCACCGGGGTCGGCCGCTCGGCCATGATCCGGCGCAAGAAGGTGATGCCGTCCATGCGCGGCATCTCCACGTCCAGCACCACCACGTCGGGCCAGCGTGCGGCCATCTTGGGCCAGGCGAACAGCGGGTCGCTGGCGGTGGCGATCACCTCGATGCCGCCGGCCGTCAGCAGCTCGGCCAGGTGGCGGCGCACCACCGCCGAGTCATCGACCACGACGGCCGTGATGGCCGGGCCTTTTGCAACGGGTAAGGGTGTCATGGGGTGTCGGTCCTTGGCGTCGGTGGGGTGTTCGGTTGTGGCGGCAAAAAGCGCGGTCGCTGCCGCCGGGCTTGCGGTCAGGCTCTCAGCCCGCGTCATCGCGCAAATGGTCGGGCGCCTTGCCGCTGCCGCGGCGCATGCTGACCTCGCCGGTGGTCAACGCCAGCGCGACCACGCGCGGGATGTCCTCGCCCACGTCCACGCCGTCCAGCGTGAAGCCGTAGCGGTCGATCAGGCTCCAGCCTTGTTCGATGTTGCGTTCGCCGATGTTGAAGCTCACCGCGCTGCAACCCGACATGGTGTCGGCACCGCCGTAGAGGTGGGCCACGAACTCGCGCGGTTCGGCGCGCAGGGTTTGCAGGGTTTTGACCATCGCCTCCACCGCCTCGTCGCCGTAGCGGCCGTCGGGTGCATCACCGGGCCGGCGCTGGCGCTGCGGCAGCAAAAAGTGGCACATGCCGCCGATGCGCCGCACCGGGTGCCACAGCGTGATCGCCACGCAAGACCCCAGCAGTGTGCGAACGCTGGCGGCCTGCTGGCCCAGGTGCATCTGGCCCGGCATCAGCACCAGGTGCTCACCCGGCTTGCCGGCCAGCTGCCAGTGCCCGCTGGCGCTGGGCGCGGTGACATGCGGGCGCGCCGGCGGCGCAGCGGCCACGCGGCGCGGCGGCGCTGGCGGTGGGTCGGCGGGCCGGGTGGCCCGGCCCGGGTCACCTGCCCGGGCGGTGGGTGCGGCCCTGGCGGGCTGCGTTGCCTGGGGTGCAGGCCAGAACTCTACCGCGCCTGGGGCCTGGCGCGGCGCGGCCGGCCGGCTGGGTTGAAACGGCTCCGCCGGCCGGGTGGGCTGGAAGCCGTCCGCCGGCCGGGTGGGCTGAAACAGCTCCGCCGGCCGGGTGGGCTGGAACGCCGGCACCGACCCGGCAGACCGGGCGGCGGGCTTGGCGGCAGCCGGTCGCGGGACCGGCCGTTGGGCCGGGGGCGCTACGGCGCGCGGCGCGGCCGGCTTGGCCGGCGCATACGGCTCGGCCGGCCGGGTGTCGGCAAAGCCGGTCGGCCGCGACGCCATGGCCAGCTCGAACGGCCGTGTGGGCGCCCAGATCGGCCGGTCGCCGCCAGCGTCACGCGTGGCCATGGATGGCGGTGCCCACGGCACGCACCGGCAGACCCAGGTTGGTCAGCGACTCGGCATGGCCGGTGTAGAGCACGCCGGCCGGCTTGAGCTGGCCCAGCACCCGGCGCACGATGGCCGCTTTGGCGTCGTTGTCGAAATAGATCAGCACATTGCGCAGAAAGATCACGTCGAACATCGGCAGCCCGGCCGGCATCGGCTGCATCAGGTTGGCGGGCTCGAACTGCACCTTGGCCCGCAGCTCGCGGCTCATCAGCACCTGGCCGGTCTGGTCGCCCTGGCCCTTCAGGCAATAGCGCTTGAGGTAGTCGGGCGGCACCAGCCGGGCGCGCTCCATCGTGTAGAGGCCACGCCGGGCGCAATCGACCATCGCGGTGGACAGGTCGGTGCCGATGACCTGCCAGCGGCTGGCCGCAGCAGCCAGGCCCAGCTTGTCGGCCAGCAGCATGGCGGCGCTGTAGGCCTCTTCGCCGGACGAGCTGGCGGCGCTCCAGACCTTGAAGTCCTGCCCGGGCGTGACATCGGCCAGGCGGTCGGCCAGGTCGTTGAAGTGCTGCGGCTCGCGGAAGAAGTAGGTCTCGTTGGTGGTCAGCCGGTCCACCAGCCGGGTCATCTCCTGCGCCGGCGCACCGCCGCGCAGCAGCTTGTCGACATAGTGCTCCAGGTCGGGCTCGCCGGCCTCGGTGGCCAAGCGCTGCAGCCGGCCGGTGACCAGGGCGTGTTTGCTCTCGTTGAGCCGGATGCCCGAGACGCTGTGGAACAGCTGGGTCACGGCATCGAAGGCCTTGCTCGACAGGTTTTTCATCGCGGATCGTTTGTTCAGGCCGCTTGGGCGGTGGCGACGCGGCGCCGGCTGGGGTGGCGCTGCGCGCCCGGATGCGGGCCGCCGCTGCGCAGCGGCGTGGGCGCCTGCAGCTGGAACCGGCCCATCAGCACCTGCAGCTGCGCGGCCCTGTCCGACAGCTCGGTGGCGGTGGCCGACAGTTGCTCGGCGGCGGCCGCGGTCTGCTGGGTGGCGCTGCTGAGGTGGTTCATCGCGCCGGTGATCTGGTTCACGCCGTCGGCCTGCTCGCCCGACGCGGCAGCGATCTCCTGCACCAGCTCGCTGGTCTTGTGGATCGACGGCACCATGTGGCCCAGCAGATCGCCGGCTTTTTCGGCCAGGTGCACGCTGTTGCCGGCCAGTTGGCCGATCTCTTGCGCCGCCACCTGGCTGCGCTCGGCCAGCTTGCGCACCTCGGCGGCCACCACGGCAAAGCCCTTGCCGTGCTCGCCGGCCCGCGCCGCCTCGATCGCGGCGTTGAGCGCCAGCAGGTTGGTCTGGTAGGCGATGTCGTCGATCACCCGGATCTTGCTGGCGATGGACTTCATCGCATCCACCGTCTGCGACACCGCCTGGCCGCCCTCCATCGCCTCGGCCGCGGCCTGGGTGGCGATGCCGTCGGTGACCGTTGCGCTGTCGGCGTTTTGCTTGACCGAGGCGGAGATCTCGTGCAGCGATGCGGTGGTCTCTTCGACACTGGCCGCCTGTTGCGACGCCGAATGCGCCATGGATTGCGAGGTCTGCGACACCTGCGCCGCCGCCGACATCAGGCCTTGCGAGGTCACGTCGACCTGCTGCAGCGTGCGGGCAAACGATTCGATCAGGCCGTTGAGCTGGGCCGCCACGTCCAGGTGGCTGCCGTGCAGCTGGTCGGTGTGCATCCTGGCGGTCAGGTCGCCTTGCAGCGCGGCGCCCACTGCGCGGTCGAGCTCGCGGTCGGCCAGGCGCTGCTCAGTGGTGTCCTGCCACTGGCCCACGGTGCCCAGCAGCGCGCCGCCGGCCGTGAAGATCGGCGTGGTGATGACGTCGTAATCGCGCCCGCCCAGCACCATCGATGTGTTGACGCGTCCTGTCAGCGCGCGCAGCCGGGCCAGCGCGGCGGCCGGGTCCTTGTAGAACACGCCCACCGAGCCGCCGACGATCAGGTCGGGGTCGAAGCCCGGCAGCTCACGCTGAAAGGCCGCGGCATCGCGGTGCAGCACCTCGTCGAGCGCCGGATTGATGTAGACGACGCGGCCGTCGGCATCGGCAATGCGGATCGGCGTGGCCACCGATTGCAGTGCAGTGCGGATGCGCATCGCCTGCTCGGCACCGGCGGCCGACAGCGTGGCCGCCGCGCCGACTTGCCGCAGCAGCGCCACGCCAGCCCACAGTGTGGCCGCCGCGCCCAGCGCTGGCAGCAGCGCCCAGCCCCAGCTGCCCAGCGCTGCCACCGCGGCGGTGCCGGCCAGCGTGGCCGCAGCCAGTGCCGCCAACGCCAGCCCGCGGGGCACCAGGCCGGGTGGGGAAGGCAAGGCGTCGGGTGTTGGCGGGGTACTGTGGGTCTTGGGCATGGGGCGGGCCAGGTGGGTCAGGCAACAGGAACGGGGCGGGTGCGGGTGCGGGTGCGGGTGCGGTTTGCGGGTGCGGTGGCACCGGCGCAGGGTCAAGGCGTCAAGGTATCCCGGCGTCAATGCGGCAGGTGCTGCGCGATCAGCGCGCTCAGCTCCTGCTGGGCCAGCACCCGGTCGAGGGCCAGCACGCCGATCACCGCGCCGTGGGCGCGCGTCATGCCGCGCAAAAAGCTGCTGTCGATGCGGGTGCCCAGCGCGGGCGCCGGCTCGATGCCCGATGCCGGCGCGTCGAAGACCTCGTACACCGCGTCCACCAGCAGCCCCACCACCAGGGTGGTGCCTTCGGGGCCGCTGGGGTCGTCTCCGGCAGCCTCGTCGGCTTCAGGCGGCGGCGCGGCCTCCACCACCACCACACAACTGCGGCGGCCGATGGTGATGGCCGGTTGGCCCATGCGGGCAGCCAGGTCGATCACCGGCACCACGGCGCCTCGCAGGTTCATCACGCCGCGCACAAAATCGGGCGTGCGCGGCAGCGCGGTGAGGCGGCCCACCTCCAGGATCTCGCGCACATCGTCGATCGGCACCGCCAGATCATCGTCGCCCACCGCCATGCGCAGCAACGAGCAGGGTAGGTCCGCGGGCAGGCTGGTGGACGGCGCGGGGTTCATCGTCATGGCAGTTGTTTTCATCTGGGTTCTCAGGCGGTCGGATGGGCGGCGGCGTGGCGCTGGCCCTGGCCGAAGCGCAGCGCCGTTGCACTGGCAGCGGGGGCCGCGGGGCGCTGGGCCGGCGGCGCTGCGCCACCGGTGTCTGCGCCCTCGACCAGCCGGAAGCGCGCCATCAGCTGCTGCAGCCGGGCCGATTGCGCCGACAGCTCCTCGGCCGTGGCCGACAGTTGTTCGCTGGCGGCCGCCGTTTGCTGGGTGCTGCTGCTGAGGTGGTTCATCGCGCCGGTGATCTGGTCGACGCCGTCGCTTTGCGCGCCGGACGCCGCGGCGATCGCCTGCACCTGCTGGCTGGTCTGCTGGATGCTGGGCACCATATGCGCCAGCAACTGGCCGGCCTGGGTTGCCAGCTGCACGCTGCTGCCGGCCAGCTGGCCAATCTCACGCGCGGCGGTCTGGCTGCGTTCGGCCAGCTTGCGCACCTCGGCAGCCACCACCGCAAAACCCTTGCCATGCTCGCCGGCGCGCGCGGCCTCGATCGCCGCATTGAGCGCCAGCAGGTTGGTCTGGTAGGCAATGTCGTCAACGATGCCGATCTTGCTGGCGATGCTGCGCATCGCGTCGGCGGTTTGCGCCACCACCTGGCCGCCTTGAATCGCCTGGCCGGCGGCCTGGTTGGCGATGTTGTCGGTGGCGCTGGCGCTGTCGGCGTTTTGCTTGACCGAGGCGCTGATCTCCTGCAGCGAGGCGGTGGTTTCTTCCACGCTGGCGGCCTGCTGCGAGGCCGAATGGGCCAGCGACTGCGCGGTCTGCGACACCTGGCTAGATGCCGCGCTCAACTGCGCCGCCGCCGAACGCACCTCGGTCATGGTGCCGCCGATGGTGGCCACCAGCGCGTTGAACTGGCCGCACAGCGCGGCGTTCAAGCCAGACATCGCGCGGGTGTCGATGCGGTGCGCCAGATCGCCCGCCCGGGCCTTCTCGACAGCCGTGTTGACGCTGGTGACCAGCGCGCTGGCGGCGCAACGCTCGGCCTCTGTCACGTCGAGACGGCGGGCATCCTCGGCCTGACGGGTGATCAGGTTCTGGCGCATGTGTTCCATGCGGCCCAGCAACTGGCCGATCTCGTCCTGGCCGTGCTGGCCCGCTTCGACGTCCAGCCGGCCGGCGGCCACCGCATCGGCCATGCGCACCGCAGCGCTCAGCGGCCGGGTGATGGCGCGCAGCAGCAACCAGCCGCACAGCAGCGACAGCAGCGCCGACAGACCAGCCGCGACGATGAGCTGCAGCCGCAGGGTGCTGTGGCGTGCGGCGTTGGCCGCCACCAGCTGCGTGGCCTGTTGCTTCACGAAGTGCCCATAGGCATCGGTGGACTTGACCAGCGCCGCCAGCAAGGGGCGACATTCCGCGTTCATGCGGGCGATCGCCTCGCTCTTGCGATTGGCCAGCGCCAGGTCGACGATGGCCAGCGCCACCGGCGCATAGGCGGTCTCGACCCGCTGGATCTCGGCAAACAGGGCGCTTGCCTCGGCGCTGGCATCGGCTGACTTTTGCATCAACCCGGCCAGCGCAGCCAGTTGCGTCTTCACGGCCTCATGGCCCTGCACAACGAGGCGCTTTTCGTCCTCCGCATCCTTGGCTTCGCTGACCAGCACCAGATTGCGCACGCTGATGGCGCGCTGATCGGCGGCCATGCGCAGTGAGGCCGCTGCATCGGCACGCGCATCGACATCGTGCACCAGGGTGTCGAACTGAAGCTGGCTCACGCTCAAGGCGTTGACCCCCAGGCCGCCCAGCAGCAGCACCAGGGCAGTGAGGCTGGCCAAGGCCAGGATGAGCTTGTTGCGGAGGGTCATGGTGCTTGCCTTCTGCGTTGCTGCCTAGAGCAAGGCGATGTGATCTTTTGGTGCCGGACGGTCGCTCAGAACCGGGTGAAGGCTGACTCGTCGATGTCGGTCAGCACGGGGACCGCCTGCCTGGGTGACGGGCGGCGGCCGGCGCTGCCCATGCCCGCGGCCTGGGCCTGGCCCTGGCCAAAGCGCAACGCGCCAGCCGGCGCTGCCGGCATGCCAGCCCGCACTGGCACCGGTGCCGTCGCCTCGCCACCGGCGTCCTGCGCCAGGCGGAAGAAGGCCATCAGGTCTTGCAGCCGGCCGGCTTGGGCCGACAGCTCTTCGGCGGTGGCCGACAACTGCTCGCTGGCCGCAGCGGTTTGCTGGGTGCTGCTGCTCAGGTGGTTCATGGCGCCGGTGATCTGGCCCACGCCGTCGCTTTGCTCGCCCGACGCGGCGGCGATCTCCTGCACCAGTTCACTCGTCTTGTGGATGCTGGGCACCATGCGCTGCAGCAGGTGGCCAGCTTTTTCGGCCAGGTGCACGCTGTTGCCGGCCAGGTCACCGATCTCGCGCGCCGCCACCTGGCTGCGCTCGGCCAGCTTGCGCACCTCGGCGGCCACCACCGCAAAGCCCTTGCCGTGCTCACCGGCGCGCGCCGCCTCGATCGCGGCATTGAGTGCCAGCAGGTTGGTCTGGTAGGCAATGTCGTCGATGATGGAGATCTTGGTGGCGATGGACTTCATCGCGTCCACCG
>JBBRZR010000138.1:0-11269 GCA_038236495.1 Burkholderiales bacterium | reverse complement strand
GGGCAACAGGGCTTGGGGCAGCAGGCAATTCCACAGGGTTTCCAGGGTGCAGGCCGGGGCAGGGGCACGGGCCGGGGTCGGTTTCAGGGTCCACCCCTGTGCCGCTGGCGACAGCCACCAGCGGCGCCCACACGTTACAAGCTTTCGCCATGAGCCCCGCCCGCCCCATGTTGTCCGACCCGCTGCCACTGGCCCACGGGCCGGCCTTGCCCAACCGCCTGATGCTGGCACCGCTGACCAACATGCAGAGCCATGCCGACGGCACGCTCAGCGATGACGAAACGCACTGGCTGCTGATGCGCGCCCAGGGTGGCTTCGGTTTGACCATGACCGCCGCCGCCCATGTGCAGGCCGGCGGCCAGGGGTTTCCGGGTCAGCTGGGCTGCTGGTCCGAGGTGCAACTGCCCGGGCTGACCCGGCTGGCGCAGGGCATACGCGCGGCCGGCAGTGTCTCGGCATTGCAACTGCAGCACTCGGGCCGGCGCTCGGACCCGGGCCTGACCGGTCTGCCCAAGGTCAGCCCCTGGGACGACGCCGAGACCGGCGCCCGGGCCCTGAGCACCGCCGAGGTCGAGCAGTTGGTCGAGGACTTCATCCAAGCCGCGCTGCGCGCCGAACGCGCCGGCTTTGACGGGGTGGAGGTGCACGGCGCCCACGGCTACCTGCTGTGCGCCTTTCTGGACGCCGAGCACAACCAGCGCACGGACCGCTACGGTGGCAGCGTCGAGAACCGCAGCCGCATCCTGTTCGAGACCGTGGACGGCATCCGGCGCCGTGCCGGGCCGGCGTTTCAAATCGGCCTGCGCCTCTCGCCCGAGCGCTATGGCATCCCGCTGGCCGAGGCACGGCTGCTGGCCGGCCAGATGCTGGCCGGTGGCCAGCTCGACTATCTGGACTTGTCGCTCTGGGATGTCTTCAAGCCGCCGCTGGAAGACGGCCCCACCGGCCGGCCGTTGATCGCCCACTTCAGCGACTTGCCGCGTGGCGCCACCCGGCTGGGCGTGGCCGGTAAATTGATGGACGCCGCCCGGGCCCAAGCCAGCCTGGACGCCGGCGCCGACTTTGTGCTGATCGGCCGGGGCGCCATCCTGCACCACGACTTTGCGCGCCGCGCCCTCGCCGACCCGGGCTTTTGCGCCGTGCCGCGCCCGGTCAGCCGGGCCCATTTGCAGGCCGAGGGTGTGGGCCCGGCCTTCATGGCCTACCTGGCGGGCACCTGGCCCAACTTCGTTGGGACTTGACGGCCCAGGGCCTCAAGCGTCCAGCAAGGCCGCCAGCCTGGGCAAGGCGGCCCGGGCATTCGCGCCGGTGACTGCAGCGGTCTGCGCCAGCGACCAGCCGCGCAGACCCGCCAATACCGCGGCGATGCGCGGCAGTTCGGCAGGCTCGTTGCGGCTGGTCTCACCCGCGGCACGCTGGGCGGCCGTGCGGTACAGCCAGTGCGGCGGCATGTCGGGTGCGTCGGTCTCCAGCACCAGCGCGCTGGCCGGCAGGTCGGCAGCCAGGCGGCGGATCTGCAGCGCGCGCTCAAACGTCAGCGCCCCGCCAAAACCCAGCCTGAAACCCCGCTGAATGAAAGCATCGGCCTGCACCCGGCTGCCGTTGAAGGCATGGGCGATGCCGCCCGCCACACCGCTGCGGCGCAGGCCTGCCAGCAGCGCGTCGGCCGAGCGCCGCACATGCAGGATCACCGGCAGCCCGGCATCCTTTGCCAGCTGGAGCTGGGCGACATAAAAGCGCTGCTGGCGCGGCAGGTCCAGCCCAGGCACAAAGTGGTCCAGGCCGATCTCGCCCACCGCCACCAGCCGTGGGTCGTCGCGGTGTCGGGCCAGTGCGTCGGCCAGGCGGTCCAGGTCGGCGTCGGCGGATTGATCGACACACAAAGGGTGGATGCCCAGCGCATAGGCCAGGCCGTGCTGGTGGGCCAGCGTGCGCACCGCCTCGAAGTGCTCGGCCCGCACCGCCGGCAGCACCAGCTGCCCGACACCCGCAGCCCGTGCGCGCGCCAGCACGGCCGCGCGGTCGCAATCGAACTCGGTGGCGTCGAGGTGGCAATGGGTGTCGATCCAGGTCATCGGCGGATCATGCCTTGCCGGCGGCGGGCTTGAAGCCCGCCGGCTGCACACCGCGCCGCGCCGTGATACTGTGAATCCAGGGCGGTCCGATGGTGGCTGCCGGAGCCGTTGACCATGGCCCGCAACCCGCTGTACAGCCGATCCCCCCAGCGCCCGGCCAAGCCCGCTGCGATGCCCACGGACGCGCCCGATGCGGACCCGCCCGGGCCGGGCGCGCCGGGTACCGATCCCAGCGTTCCGTCGCCGCTCAGCAGCCGCGTGGGCGTGCGACTGGCCGGGCATCCTGCCGCGGGTTGGCGCCGCCACCAGCGCCTGCTGGCAGGCATCGCGCTGCTGGCCTGCGTGGCGTTGGCGGGCTGGCCGGCCTGGACCGCGCGGGTGCAGCACCCGCTGACGATCGCGCAAATCGACGCAGCGTTGCGCGAGTCGATCGCCAAGCAGCCGCTGGCCTCGGCCGGCCTGGGCGCCTATGAGGCGATCCTGCCGTCGGTGGTGCGGGTGGTGGGCGATCCCGTGGCGGACACCCGCCCGCCCACTGGCAGCCGGCGGACGGCCACCGACCCGGCGACCGATCGCCGGGCGGGGCGGACCCAGCCGCCCGGCAACACGCCCGGGCAGGCCCCCGACGACGGCGCCACCGAACCCGGTCATGGCGACGGCCGCAGCGTGGGCAGCGGGGTGGTCATCGTCGACAAGGGCCTGATCCTGACCAGCCTGCATGTGGTCGAAGGCGCAGGCCGCATCCGCATCACCTTTGCCGACGGCAGCGAAAGCGAGGCCCACATCGTCAACCGCCAGCCCGAAAACGACCTGGCCGTGCTGCAGGCCCACACCCTGCCGGACGACCTGCAGGCCGCCACGCTGCGCTCCACCGCGGGCTTGGGCGCGGGCGAGGCGGTGATGGCGGTAGGCTTTCCGTTTGGCATCGGGCCGTCGGCATCGGTGGGTGTGGTCTCGGGCCTGAAGCGCGAGTTCCGCACACCCGACGGCCAGCGCATCCTGAGCAACCTGATCCAATTCGACGCCGCCGCCAACCCCGGCAACTCGGGCGGGCCGCTGATCACGATGGACGGCCATGTCGTGGGCATCGTTGCCGCGATCATGAACCCCAACCGCCAGCGCACCTTCATCGGCATCGGCTTTGCGGTGCCGATCGAAAACGCGGCCGCGGCGGTCGGCATGCCGCCGTTCTGACCTTGTCGGCCCGACCCCACCACGAATCCCTAAAAAACCAACGACCCGCATGAACACCCCTGCCCCCATCGCGCCAGAAACCACCCAGCTGCTCGAACGCATCCTCTACGAGGTCAAGCGGGTGGTGGTCGGCCAGGACCGTTTTCTGGAGCGGGTGATGGTGGCCCTGCTGGCCCAGGGCCATCTGCTGGTCGAGGGTGTGCCCGGGTTGGCCAAGACCCTGACCGTGCGCACGCTGGCCGCCACGCTGCGCGGCAGCTACAAGCGCATCCAGTTCACCCCCGACCTGGTGCCGGCCGACCTGGTGGGCACCCGCATCTACAACCAGAAGACGGGTGAGTTCGGCACCACGCTGGGCCCGGTGTTTGCCAACCTGCTGCTGGCCGACGAGATCAACCGCGCACCGGCCAAGGTGCAAAGCGCGCTGCTGGAGGTGATGCAGGAGCGCCAGGTGACGATTGCCGGCGAGTCGCACCGCGTGCCGTCGCCGTTTGTCGTGATGGCCACCCAGAACCCGATCGAGACCGAGGGCACCTACCCGCTGCCCGAGGCGCAGGTGGACCGTTTCATGATGAAGGTGCTGGTGGACTACCCCAGCGACGAGGAGGAGTTCGTCATCGTCGAGCGCGTCATCGGCCCGCCGCTGGCAGCCAACCCGGTGGCCAGCACGGCCCAGCTGGCCGAGCTGCAGCAGGCCTGCCGCGAGGTTTATGTTGACCCCAGCCTGATCCAGTACGCCGTCAAGCTGGTGGGCGCCACCCGCCGGCCCGAGCGGCACGGCCTGGCCGAGCTGGGCAAATACCTCAGCTACGGCGCCAGCCCACGCGCCAGCATCGCGCTGGTGGAGGCGGCGCGGGCGCTGGCCTTCATGCGCGGCCGCGGCTATGTGTTGCCCGAGGACCTGGGCGACCTGGCCGCCGACTGCCTGCGCCACCGCCTGGTGCTGAGCTACGAAGCGCTGGCCGAGGGCCTGAGCGCCGACGCGCTGATCAGCCAGGTGATGGCCCGGCTGCCGCTGCCGCCCAAGCCGATGCAGCATGCAGCGCAAACCTGAGACTGACGGCGCGCAGCAAACGCCGGAGGCGGTGCTGCAGCGGCTGGAATGGACGGTGCTGCGCCGGCTGGACGGCCTGCTGCAGGGCGACCACCGCACCCTGTGGCGCGGCGCCGGGCTGGACCTGGCCGACCTGCGCGAATACCAGCACGGTGACGATGTGCGCCACATCGACTGGAACATCACCGCCCGCCTGCAGGTGCCGCATGTCCGCCAGTACACCGAGGACCGCGAGCTCACCGCCTGGTTTCTGGTGGACCTGTCGGGCAGCCTGGACTTTGGCTCGGCCGACCGCAGCAAACGCGATCTGGCCGAGGGTTTTGTCGCCGCGCTGGCCCGCATCCTGACCCGACACGGCAACCGGGTGGGCGCCTTGCTGTACCGGCCCGGCACGCCGCAGCCCCTGGGCGTGCTGCCGCCTGGCGCTGGCCGGCTGCAGGTGCTGCAACTGCTGTCGCGGCTGCGGCCGCCGGTTGCGTTGGCGGTGCCCGCGCTGCCCGTGAAACCGGCCAGACCAGCCGCAGCGGCCCAACCCGGCGATGCCACCGCCCGCCAGACCGACCTGGCGATGTTGCTGACCCGCGCCGAGGCGCTGATGCGCCGCCGGTCGCTGGTGTTCGTGCTGTCGGACTTCATCAGCGCGCCGGGCTGGTCGGCGCCATTGGGCCGGCTGGCAAGGCGCCACGAGGTGCTGGCGGTGCGGCTGTTCGACCCGTTGGAGCTGGCGCTGCCCGACATCGGCCTGCTGACGGTGGAGGACGCCGAGACCGGCGAGCAACTGGAGATCGACACCCAGGACGCCGGCTTCCGCCAGCGCTTCGAAGCCCTGGCCGCGCAGCAAGAAACCCGGCTGCGCGAGCAACTGACCCAGGCCGGCGTGGACACCCTGGAGCTGGCCACCGGCGACGACCTGCTGGACGCCTTGCTGCGGTGCGTGGCGCTGCGCCGCCAGCGCGCCCGCGCCACGCTGGGCCACCGGCTGCCGGCGGCGCTTCGGCAGCCGGCGGCGGCCTGACCGCCGGCACAAGCAACCCGCACCGCCCCACCACCCACTCGCGCTCTCAAGCCGTCCAACACCCCACCACCCCACCAACCCATCACCCGACCCGAGCACCCCCCGATGAACCTGCTGTGGCCCGACGCCCTGTGGACTTTGCT
This sequence comes from Burkholderiales bacterium, assembly GCA_038236495.1. GTDB lineage: Bacteria > Pseudomonadota > Gammaproteobacteria > Burkholderiales > Burkholderiaceae_C > Pseudaquabacterium. The sequence goes on along the minus strand of JBBRZR010000138.1, from coordinate 5,788 downwards.
GCTGCTGCCCGCGCTGGTCGCGGCCTACCTGTGGCTGCTGGCCCGCCGCAAGAAAAACACCGTGCGCCTGGCCAGCGTGGCGCTGGTGCGCCAGGCCATGGGCAGCCGGCCGGGTTGGCGCCGCCATGTGCCGCCGGCGCTGCTGCTGGCCGCCATGGCCGTGCTGCTGCTGGCCGGCGCGCGGCCCACTGCCCGCATCAAGCTGCCGTCGCAGCAAGAAACCATCGTGCTGGCGATGGATGTGTCGGGCAGCATGCGCGCCACCGATGTCGCGCCGAACCGGCTGGTGGCGGCGCAAGAGGCCGCCAAGACCTTCGTCGCCGGGCTGCCCCGTTATGTGCGCATCGGCGTGGTGTCGTTTGCCGGCACCGCGGCCATCGTGCAGGCCCCCACCTTTAGCCGCGAGGACGTGGTCGCGGCGATCGACCGCTTCCAGTTGCAGCGCGGCACGGCCATCGGCTCGGGTCTGGTGCTGTCGCTGGCCACGCTGTTCCCGGACGAAGGCATCGACCTGAGCCAGATCACCGGCCAGCGGGCCATGCCGCCCGCAGCCGGCGAGCAGCAGGAGAAAAAGCCCTTCACGCCGGTCGAGCCCGGCAGCTACAGCTCAGCCGCGGTGATCCTGCTGACCGACGGCCAGCGCACCACCGGGCCCGACCCGATGGACGCTGCCAAGATGGCCGCCGAGCGGGGTGTCAAGGTCTACACCGTGGGCGTGGGCACCAAAAACGGCGAGGTCATCGGCTTCGAGGGCTGGAGCATGCGGGTGCGGCTGGACGAAGACACGCTCAAGGCCATCGCCAACGCCACCCGCGCCAACTACTTCTACGCCGGCACGGCCGAGGATCTGAAGCAGGTCTACCAGGGCCTGAGCAGCCGGCTGGTGGTGGAGACCAAGGAGACCGAGATCACCGCTTTTTTTGCGTTGGCCGGTGCGCTGCTGGCACTGCTGGCGGCAGGCCTGAGCGTGGCGTGGTTCGGCCGGGTGATGTAGCGCAAACCAGCTTGGACCGTTGTGCTGCTGCGCGCGAACATCGCCCGCAGCTCGATGGCAGGGCCCGACGCTGGCCCGGCCTGTGCTCAAAGCACGCTCTGCGCGCTTGACCTGCGTCTCAGCGCTGGGGCAGGGCCGGCCGCAGCGATGTCGATGCCGCGCCGATCAGACCGAGCAAAACCAGCGCCAGTGTCGTGGGCTCGGGAATTTGCAGGTTGGGGTTGGCGTTGCCGCTGTAGCCGCCGCTGCCGTAGTCGTCGCCGGTGATGTTGTCGGCCAAGCAATCGTTGGAAATGGTGTTGCTGTCCAGCGTCACTGCAGCATTCAGCGCAATCGCTCTGCCGCACAGAATCTTGGCGCTGGTGTTCAGGGTGATGCTGTCGGTCGCGAGAATGTTTCCTGCGAACACGGTGCTGGTACCCAGCGTCGCAGAACTGCCAACATCCCAAAACAAGCCAGTACCGGCGGTGCCATTGATCACGTTGACTGTCGCGCTGGACGCGGTGGTGAGTGTGCTGCCGATCAGAAAGACAAAGAATGAGTCTGGATTGCCCAGGGCATTCAGTGTCAATGTTCCGGTCAACTGGGCTGACGAGTCGAATTTGTAGACGCCTGGCGTGAGGATGAGCCCACCCAGATCCTGACCCGTCAGGTTGCTGGTAACCGCCTTGCCCGCCAAAACGTTATACGCCGTGAGGGCATCGCTCTGGGCCAGCTGCGCGACGCCATCCGAGTTGTGGGTCACACCGGTTTGCGTGATGGACCCGGTACCGGTAATCGAATTGCCGGGGAACACACCCAGATCACCCCAGAGGGTGGTCGAGCCGGTGTTGGTCACCGTCGAGGCGCCCAGCACCGCAAAACTCGCGGCTGAACCCAGGATGGGCGTAGCCCAACTCGACGTTGCGCAGCAGGCCAGGGCCACCATCGCCGACAAGGTTGATGTGATCAGTCGCATGGCAGCTCCAAAGTCATCCGGCAAGACAACCTGCAAAACAGGCAATAAATCATGGCATGTGTATAGCCATACAGCCCCCCCCGAACAGGGTGGGGAGAATTCAAAATGTTTCAGCGGAATGCCCAAATACCGTTGTCATTTGCGCTGCCGCAAAGACAGGTCCGATGGTGCACCACGTGGTCATTTGCAGGCGCTGGGCAATGGGGCAATCAAGCCATCACCCGCCCTGTGCGCTCAGCCGCCCGGCTGTACAGCGGGTTACGCCGAGATACAGCAAAACCAGGCAGCCCTTGACAGCCGCCAGGACTGCGGGCCAAAGCCCGTGCGGGTTCGGCCAGGTGCCGTGCGGCCAACGGGACACCCGCCAAACCCCGCCTACAGCAGGTGAATGCGCCGCGCCTGCTCACGCAGTTCGGCACGAAAGTCCGGGTGCGCAATCCCGATCAGCTCCAGCGCACGCTGCTTGGCCGGTTTGCCACGTAACTGCGCCACGCCGTACTCGGTGACGACATAGTTGATGTCGTTTTTGCTGGTGCTGACATGGGTGCCGGGTGAGAGCACCGGCACGATGCGCGAGATCGCATCGCCCTTGGCGGTGGACGGCAGCACGATGAAGGCCTTGCCGCCGTTGGACCGGTTGGCCGCCCGCACAAAGTCGGACTGCCCGCCGGTGCCCGAGTACGGCAGTGAACCCAGGCTCTCCGAGCCGCACTGGCCCAGCAGGTCGATCTGCAGCGTGGCGTTGATCGCCACCAGATTGTCGTTGCGGCCGGCCAGCGCCGGGTCGTTGGTGATGTTGACCGGGTGTATCTCCAGCGCCGGGTTGCGGTCCATGAAACGGTACAGCTTGGCCGAGCCCAGGCCAAAGGTGGCCACCATCTTGCCGGGCAGGTAGTTCTTGCGCCGGTTGCTGACAGCGCCGCAATCGACCAGCGACAGGATGCCGTCGCCGATCATCTCGGTGTGGATGCCCAGGTCGTGTTTGCCCGACAGCTGCATCACCACCGCGTCGGGGATGCCGCCATAACCGATCTGCAAGGTCGAGCCGTCGTCGATCAGGTCGGCCACATACTTGCCAATCGCCTGCTGCACAGCGCCGATGCTGGGCAGGCCGACCTCCAATACCGGCGCGCTGCTTTCGACCAACGCGGCCACTTGCGAGACATGCACATGGCAATTGCCGTTGGCGTACGGCACATTGGGGTTGACCTCCAGCACCACAGCGCGGGCCTTGGCCACTGCGGCCATGGTGTAGTCGGCCGCCAGGCTGAGCGCAAAGTAGCCGTGCGCATCCATGGGCGAGGCCATGCTGAACACCACATCCGCCGGGATCTGGCCGCGCTGGATCTGCACCGGGATCTCGGAGAAGTAGTTGGGCAGAAAGTCGATCCAGCCGGCCTGGCCACCGGCGCGGGTGGCGCCGCCATAAAACAAGGCCACATGGCGGATGTGGTCCACCGTCTCGGGGTCGAGGTAGCCGTATTTGCGCATCGCCAGGATCTGCATCACCCGGACACCGTGCAACTCGCGTCGCCGATCCGACAAGGCCGTCAGCAGCGCCGGCGGCTCGCCCACGCCAGTGGGCACGATGATGGCGTCGTTGTCCTGCACCAGGCGCGCGGCCTCGTCGGCAGTGCGCAGCTTCTGGCGGTAGTGGTCTTGCAAGTTCATGCGGCCCATCCTGGTCAAGCGCTGCGGGTTGGGCCCAGGGTCGGGCCGCTGCAGCGGACCACCATGGTAGTTCGCCCCACACCGCTGCACGCTGACACGGGGTGTGCGGCTGTCCGCAAGTTGCCTGTCAGCGTGTCAACCGCCGTCGCCGGGGCAGCGGGTCAGGCAAAGCTGTCTGCCATCAAGGCCTTGAACCAGGTGTTCATCTGCTTGAAGTTGTCCGCCTGCCAGCCCACCGACGCCGCCGACGAGGCCGGTGCCGGTTTCATCGTCTGGCTCACCGGGTCGTACTGGAACACCGCCGTCAGCCACGACGCCTGGCTGCGGGTGATGGTGGAGTAGCAGGCTGAATTGGTCACCGGCGCCGGGTCGGGCTGGCCACCGCCGAAGATGCGGGCCAATGCATCGGCGCAGACCTTGGCCTCCTGGTTGGCGATATGGCCGGCCTTGGGCTGGGTGGTGGCAGCTGCGTCGCCGATCACATGCACCTGGGACGCCCCAGGGACCAGGCAGGCGTAGCTCAGCACGTCCACCGGCACAAAACGCCCACCGTTGGCGGTGGCCAGGCCGGTGGCCAGCGCCCCGGCCCGCTGCTGCGGTATCAGGTTGACCACGTTGGCCTGCACCGCGCCGGTGCTGGCATAGACCACCATTTGCTGGGTGTCCACCGACGAGATGACCGAGTTCGGCCGGTACTCGATCACCTTGGCATGCAGGCCGTAGAAAGCCTTGGAGAAGTTGTCGACCTCGGTTGCGAAGTCGGGGTTGGCGTCCAGCACGATCAGCTTGGCGCGTGGCTTGTTGGCCTTGAGCCAGTCGGCGATCAGGCAGGCGCGCTCATACGGCCCGGGCGGGCAGCGGTAGGGCGCCTTCGGGATCGTCAGCACGGCCACGCCGTTGCTGGACATCGCCGCGAGTTGGCTGGCCAGCAGCGTGGTCTGGGCACCGGCCTGCCAGGCGTGCGGCATGCGGTTGATGTCGGCCAGCCCCGGCACGGCATCGAAGCCGATGCCGGGCGCCATCACGATGCGGTCGGCGCTCAGCCGGGTGCCGTCGGCCAGCCGCACCTGCACCCGTACCGGGTCCACCTCGACCACCTCGCCGACCACCAGCTTGACACCGTACTTGCTCTGCAGCGCGGCGTAGTCGAAGCTCAGGCTGGCCAGCGTGCGCTGGCCGGTCAGCACCAGGCTGCTCATGATGTTGCTCAGGTACTTGGGGTTGCGCTCGATCAGCGTCACCTCCACCGCATCGCCCCACAGCCGCAAATACTTGGCCACCGTGGCGCCGGCCATGCCGCCGCCGATGACGATCACCCGGGCCTTGGGGGCCACCGCGGGCAAGGGGGCCGGGCTGGGTGGTACCCGCTTCGGGGCCTTGTTGCCGTCAGCCAGCACCAGGCCCGCGGGCAGCAGCAGGCCCGCCGAGGCCGCCGACCTTACAAATTGACGTCGATCCATGGTGTGCTCCTTCAGCGTTGGGTTGACAGCCACTGCGCCAGCAGCTGCAGCTGGGCGTCGCTGTAGCCCATGACATGGCGGGCCATGATGTTGTCGCCCTCCTTGCCGGCCTGGAACTCTTTCATGTCCTTGTAGAGCTCGCTGGCCGATTTGCCGGCCAGCGTCTCGAAGCCCGGCCCTTTGCCGTTGGTGCCGTGGCACTGGAAGCAGTTGGAGGCGAGCAATCGGCCAGTCGATCCACTGGGGCTGACGGCGGTCTGGGCCGATGCCGGCAAGACCGACAACAGCCCGGCCAAGCCGATGGCCACGGCGACGGTGCGGGGCGGTGAAATCATGCGTTTCATGGGGAGGGTCTCCGGGTTGGGGCCACCTTGCAGCAGCCAGCCACAGAGGTATACCCAGCCATGCTGAACCGGAAATGAATCGCACACCGATGCTTACATCTGTCACCGCTGTAGGACACCACCCACGCCAAGAACCGGCCTGCGCCGCTGGGCAGTGACGCGCGGCTTGCGCAAACTGCGTGCATTCCGCCCGAGCTTTCTGGAGCCCAATATGAACAATATGCTGAAAACCGCCATGGCTGCTGCCACCTTGGTCCTGGCCGGCCATGCCGCGGCCCAGATCACCTTCTACGAACACGACAACTATGGCGGCCGGGTCTTCACCACCCGCAACGCGGTGGACAACTTCACCAACTTCGGC